>NZ_JAVKGQ010000010.1:0-138548 GCF_031432255.1 Agromyces aerolatus
ACGCGCCGCCGGTCGCGGCTTCGATCAACCGGACCGGGCTGGCATGCCCGTGCTGTTTCGCCAACCCGCCCGCACCGAACTCCGGCACCGACCGCCGAGCCACCTCGGCACTGGCATGCGCGAGGAACGCATCCACCATCCGCTTGACCTGCCCCGCCCGCTCGATCACCCGCACCAACCCCGGACCACTCAACTCCTCGAACCCCAGACCCCCACCACTCCCACCCGCGCCGGCCACACCAACGGCGTCAACGCGCACACCACCGACCGCCGCACCACCAGCTGCCGCATCGAACGCGGGCAGCGCCGCCGCCCACTCGGCGGCGAGCTCAGCCACCTTGGCATGAAGCCGGTCGAGCGGGGAGGTCGTCATGCGCACCAGTATCCACGCACCCACCGACATCGCGTCGTTCGCGCCCGCGGTGCCGGCGGGATCGATGAAGCCCGGCTACTACGACGTCCGCCCCACGGTCACGTTCGAGGCGGCCTACCGGTTCGACGGCTCCGGCTGGACCACCGTGGGCGAGCTCGACGTCGCCGCCGCCCCGACCCGGGTCCGCGTCGTCACCGTCGAGACCCGCCTCACCCGCGGCTCATGCCTCGACTACCCCGACGACCCCGGCTGCCGTTGACCCGACCATCGACGAACCGACCATCGACGAACCGACCACCGACAAACCGATCATCGAGAGAGTTCCGGCACCCGATGTCCGCGCGCTACTTCTTCGCGTCCTTCTTCTCGACGTCGCCCGAGAGCGCCGCGATGAACGCCTCCTGGGGCACCTCGACGCGGCCGACCATCTTCATGCGCTTCTTGCCCTCTTTCTGCTTCTCGAGGAGCTTGCGCTTGCGGGTGATGTCGCCGCCGTAGCACTTCGCGAGCACGTCCTTGCGGATCGCGCGGATCGACTCGCGCGCGATGATGCGCGCGCCGATCGCGGCCTGGATCGGCACCTCGAACTGCTGGCGCGGGATGAGCTCGCGGAGCCGGCCGGTCATGAGCACGCCGTAGGCGTAGGCCTTGTCGCGGTGCACGATGGCGCTGAACGCGTCGACCTGCTCGCCCTGAAGCAGGATGTCGACCTTCACGAGGTCGGCGGCCTGGTCGCCGACGGGCTCGTAGTCGAGCGACGCATACCCCGCCGTCTTCGACTTCAGCTGGTCGAAGAAGTCGAACACGATCTCGCCGAGCGGGATCTGGTACCGGATCTCGACCCGGTCCTCACCGAGGTAGTCCATGCCCATGAGGCTGCCGCGGCGTGACTGGCAGAGCTCCATGATGGTGCCCACGTAGTCCTTCGGCGCGAGGATCGCGGCCTTCACCATGGGCTCGCGCACCTCGGCGATCTTCGCGCCCGTCGGGAACTCGCTCGGGTTGGTCACCGTCACGGTCTTCTTGTCTTCGGTCGTGACCTCGTAGACGACGGACGGCGCGGTCGCGATGATGTCGAGCCCGAACTCGCGGCGCAGCCGCTCGGTCACGATCTCGAGGTGCAGCAGCCCGAGGAATCCGGCCCGGAAGCCGAAGCCGAGCGCGACCGAGGTCTCAGGCTCGTAGACGAGCGCCGCGTCGGAGAGCTTCAGCTTGTCGAGCGCCTCGCGGAGGATCGGGTAGTCGCTGCCGTCGATCGGGTACAGGCCCGAGAACACCATCGGCAGCGGCTCGGTGTAGCCGGCCAGCGGTTCCGTCGCCGACTTCACCGCGGTGGTCACGGTGTCGCCGACCTTCGACTGGCGCACATCCTTCACGCCCGTGATGAGGTAGCCGACCTCGCCGACGCCGAGCCCCTTCGTGGGCGTCGGCTCGGGCGCGCTCACACCGATCTCGAGGATCTCGTGCGTCGCCTTCGTCGACATCATCTGGATCCGCTCGCGCGGGTTCAGCTGCCCGTCGACCATGCGGACGTATGTCACCACGCCGCGGTAGCTGTCGTACACGGAGTCGAAGATCATGGCCCGCGCCGGAGCATCCGCATCGCCCACCGGAGCCGGGATGCGCTCGACGACGCGATCAAGCAGGTCCTCGACGCCGAGCCCCGTCTTGCCCGAGACCTTCAGCACGTCGTCGGGCGACCCGCCGATGAGGTCGGCGAGCTCGCGCGCGTACTTGTCGGGGTCCGCGGCCGGCAGGTCGATCTTGTTCAGCACGGGGATGATCTCGAGGTCGTTCTCGAGCGCGAGATACAGGTTCGCGAGCGTCTGCGCCTCGATGCCCTGCGCCGCGTCGACGAGCAGGATCGCGCCCTCGCACGCCGCGAGGGAGCGCGACACCTCGTAGCTGAAGTCCACGTGGCCCGGCGTGTCGATCATGTTCAGCGCGAACGACCGGTCGCCCGCCTGCCACGGCATGCGCACCGCCTGGCTCTTGATCGTGATGCCGCGCTCACGCTCGATATCCATGCGATCGAGGTACTGGGCGCGCATGTCGCGGTCGGCGACCACGCCTGTGATCTGCAGCATGCGGTCGGCGAGCGTCGACTTGCCGTGGTCGATGTGCGCGATGATGCAGAAGTTGCGGATCAGCGCGGGATCGGTGGCGGCGGGCACCGGCGGGTTGGCGGCTCTCGGAGACATCCTGACGATTCTCCCATGATCGGGCGCACCCGCCCGACTGGTCGCGCGGGTCGCGCGAGCCGCGCGACGGCGTGACGCGAACGGATGCCTCCGCGCCCGCGCGATTCCGCCGTTCGATGGATGCCCCGGTCAGGGGCCGGGGCTACGCTGTGGAGCACCATGACCGTGCTCGAGGCCCCGGCCGGTGCCGTCGCACCCTCCGCACTGCGGCCGGTGTTCACCGCCCTCCGTGCCGGCCTCCACCTGCTCGTCGTCGGGCTCGCGCTGTTCGTCGTGGTGCGGGCGCTCCTCGCCGACGGACCGGTCGAGGTGCCGGTCACCGTGCTGACCCTCCTCTTCCTGGTCTGGTACGGCGCCGGGATCGCGGCCTCGCACCGGCACTTCCCCACCTGGCCGCGCGTGCTCTGGCTCGTCGGCCTGCTCGTGCTCTGGATCGCGCTCAGCGCGCTCACCCCGGACGCGGCGTTCCTCGCCTTCCCGCTGTTCTTCCTCGAGCTGCACATCCTGCCGCCCGCGATCGCGGTGCCGCTCGTCGTGATCACGTTCGGCCTGTCGGTGTGGGGAACGACCGTGCACCTCGGATTCGAGGTCGGCAGCGTGCTCGGGCCGCTCATCGCCGCCGGGGTCGCGATCGTGATCGGGCTCGGCTACCACCAGATGGCGCGCGAGACACGGGAACGGCAGGCGCTGATCCTCGACCTGCTGACGACGCGCGAGGAGCTCGCCGCGGCGAGCCGCGAGGCCGGATCGCTCGCCGAGCGCGAGCGGCTCGCGCGAGAGATCCACGACACCGTCGCGCAGGGGCTGTCGAGCATCCAGATGCTTCTGCACGCCGCCGAACGCGAGGTCGACGACGCCCGCACCCGCGACCGGCTCCAGTTGGCCCGCGAGACCGCGGCCGAGAACCTCGCCGAGGCCCGGCGGTTCATCCGGGAGCTCACGCCGCCCGCGCTCGAGGACCGCACGCTCGCCGCCGCGCTCAGCCGGCTCGCGGCGGCGACGTCCGAGCAGGCCGCGCAGTCCGGCCGGGCGACCGACGTGCACTTCACCGTGAGCGGCGAGGCCACCTCACTGCCCATGGCGCTCGAATCGACACTGTTGCGCGTCGCGCAGGCCTCGCTCGCCAACGTCGTCCAGCATGCGGATGCGTCACGGGCCGACCTCACGCTCACCTACCTCGGCGACGAGGTCGCGCTCGACGTGGTCGACGACGGTCGCGGGTACACGCCTGGGCCCGGAACCGGTTTCGGGTTGACGGCGATCCGGCAGCGCGTCGAGCGGCTCGGCGGGCGTGCGATCGTCGAGTCGACGCCCGGCGACGGCACGGCGGTCTCGGTTCGACTTCCCACGGAAGGGCTCGCATGATGCGCGGGATGCTGACATGATCCGGGTCCTCCTCGCCGACGACCATCCCGTCGTCCGCGCCGGCATCCGGGCCCTGCTCGACGCCGAACCCGACCTGCTCGTCGCCGAGGAGGCCGGCACCGCGGCCGAGGCCGTGGAGCTCGCCGTCACGCGCGACGTCGACCTCGTGCTCATGGATCTGCAGTTCCCCGGCGAGCTGCAGGGCGCCGAGGCCACACGCCGCATCCGGGCGAGCGTGGGCGCGCCGCAGGTGCTCGTGCTCACGAACTACGACACCGACGCCGACATCCTGGGCGCGATCGAGGCCGGCGCGAGCGGGTACCTGCTGAAGGATGCCCCGCCCACCGAGCTCGTCGCCGCCGTGCGCGCCGCGGCCGCCGGTGAGACCGCGCTCGCGCCGACGGTCTCGTCCCGGCTGAGCGCCGCGCGAAGCGCGGACCACCAACTCACCGTGCGTGAGGCCGAGGTGCTCACCCTGGTCGCCGCGGGCCGTTCGAATCGGGACATCGGCCGCAGCCTGTTCCTCAGCGAGGCCACGGTGAAGTCGCATCTCGTGCACATCTTCGCGAAGCTCCGCGTGGGCTCGCGGACCGCTGCGGTCGCGAGGGCCCGCGAGCTCGGCCAGATCCGAGGAGCGTGAGCATGCCCAGGGCCCGCGTCGTACTGCTGCACGGCATCCGCACATCGGCCACGATGTGGCGGAACCAGTTGCTGCCGCTCGCCGCACACGACGTCGAGGTGCACGCGGTCGACCTGCCGGCGCACGGCGCCCGCATCGGCGAGCCGTTCTCGCTCGAAGCGACGTTCGACGCGATCGAGTCGGCGCTCAACCCCGGCGGCGGGTCGCCCGAGGACCCGCCCCGGCTGCTGGTCGGGTTGAGCCTCGGCGGCTACCTCGCGATCGAATACGCCGCGCGGCGCCCGCAGAGCCTCGACGGCCTCGTGGCGGCGTCGTGCAGCACGCGCCCGCGGGGCGTGGCGCTTCGTGGGTACCAGCGGCTCGCGGCCGCGATCGCGCATCTCCCCGACCGCGGCCGGGGCCTGAACGACACGATGGCGAGATGGTTCCTCTCCGCCAGCGCGGTGGAGGATGTCATCGCGGGCGGCGTCGCACTCGATGTCATGGCGCCCGCGGTCGGGGCGGTCGGCGAGCTCGACATCGAGGCGGCCCTGGGCCGCATCGAGTGCCCGGTCTGGCTCGTCAACGGGCGGTTCGACCACTTCAGGCTCGAAGAGCGACGGATGCTCCGGGCCGCCCGCGACGCGCGACTGATCGTGATCCCGGGCGCCACGCACCTGGTCAGCCTGTCGCAGCCCGAGGCGTTCACCGCGGCCGTGCTCGGCGCCGTCGCCGAGCTCGACCACCGCCGCGCCGTCAGGCGGCGCGAGCTCCGCCGTGCCTGACCACGGTTCGCCGCCGGCCCGCCGCCCCGCCCGCTCGCGCATTGGAACCGACCTCGCGAAACTGGTATCGTTCTTTGTTGGCTTGCGCGCGGGTCCCACCCCGCGCGATCGTCGGCCACGAGCCCCTCTACTCGTGACGGCATTCACTCACCCGCACCGAAACGAAAGAACACCACGTGGCAAACATCAAGTCGCAGATCAAGCGCATCCGCACCAACCGCAAGGCCGAGGAGCGCAACAAGGCCGTCAAGAGCGAGCTGAAGACCGTCGTCCGCGCCGCCCGCGAGGCGATCGCCGCCGGCGACAAGGACAAGGCCACCGCCGCCGTGCGGGTCGCGTCGCGCAAGCTCGACAAGGCCGTCTCCAAGGGCGTCATCCACCAGAACCAGGCCGCGAACCGCAAGTCGGCCATCGCGAAGCAGGCCGCCGCGCTCTGACGCACGGCACCGCCTGAACGGCCCCGGAACCCGCCCAGCGGGTCCGGGGCCGTTCTGCATTCCCGGGCGCGACCGCGCGCCTGGGCGTTCGCGCCCCCGGTGTGCCGGTGTGCGGCTGAGGACCGTGTGCGTGAGGGGCGACCCCTGGTGAGCCGCGACCGTGCTGCAGGCCACTGGTGTGTTGGAGGTCGATTTGTGTGTTGGAGGTCGGTTCTTCCCGCACTCCAACACACAAATGGACCTCCAACGCGAGAAACAGCAGCGCGGCAGCGCGGGAGCGGCAGCGCGGCGGCGCGCGGGCGAGCGGCGGGTCAGCGCGAGAGCACGGCGGCGCGCGGGTGAGCCGCGAGGGGACGAGAGACGACCGACGCGCGGGCGACCCCTGAGTGTGTTGGAGGTCGGTTTGTGTGTTGGAGGTCGGTTCTTCCCGCACTCCAACACACAAATGGACCTCCAACGCGAAGGCGCGGCGGGTAGGAGGGGCGCGGGAGCGCGGGGTACTGCAGGGCGCCCGGGGCGGGCGGTGCGGAGCGGGCGGTGCAGGGCGCGGCGTCGTCGGCGGCGGGGGTCCTCAGCGACCGCGGTCGGCGATGAGCACGACGAGGCGTTCGAGCGCGAAGACCGGGTCGCGCTCGGCGCCCTTGACGGCGGCGTCGGTCGCGGCGAGGGCCTCGATCACCCTGGCGAGGCCGGCGTCCTCCCAGCCGGCGAGGTCGCGGCGCGCGCGGTCCACCTGCCAGGGCGCGAGGCCGAGGCTCGAGGCGAGCTGGCCCGACGAGCCGCGGGCGCCGGAGACCTTCGCCATCGTGCGGATCTTCACCGCGAACGCGCCCACCATGGGAACGGGGTCGGCGCCCGACTCGAGCGCCTGCCGGAGGGCGATCAGTGCTTCGCCCTGACGGCCGGCGATCGCCGCGTCGGCGACCGCGAACGCGGTGGTCTCGACGCGCCCCCCGTAGTACTTCGCGACCGTGCGCTCGTCGATGTCGCCCGGCGCGTCGGCGATCAGCTGGCGGCACGCGGCCGAGAGCTCGGCGAGGTCGTCGCTGAACGCGGCGACGAGCGCGCGAAGTGCGGCGGGCGCGATGCGCCGGCCGGCCGCGCGGAACTCGGCGGCTGCGAAGTCCTGCTTCTCGGAGTCCTTCTTCAGCTCGGCGCAGACGATCTCGATGGCGTCTCCCCCGCCGGCGCGGATCGCCTCGAGCAGCTTCTTGCCGCGCACACCGCCACGATGGCGCAGCACGAGCGTGGTCGACTCGGCGGTGGCCTCCAGATAGTCCAGCGCGTCGAGCAGGAAGTCATCACTGGACTTCTCGACCGCCGAGACCCTGATGAGCCGGGGCTCGCCGAACAGCGAGGGGCTCGCGAGCGTGAGCAGCTCGCCCCGGCGGTACCCGTCGGCTTCGAGGTCGCTCACCTCGAGCGCGGGGTCTTCGGAGCGAAGGAAGTCACGGAGCATCGTGATCGCGCGCTCCGCCAGCACCTGCTCGGGCCCGGACACGAGCACGACGGGCGCAGGCCGCACCTGGTTCCAGCCGAGCTGCGGGATCGCCGCCTTGCGCTTCGCCGTCGCGCCGCCCCCGCGTGCTGCCACTGCTGCCTCCGTTCGCCGAGGCTCAAGTCTACGGTCGACCCCTGACGTGCCATCGCGCCCGCGCGGGCTATCCGCGGCCCGTCGCGGTGTCAAGGGCCCCCGGCCGATTCGAGACGCCCCGCACGCGCCGGATAGGACTGAAGAGCACCACCGCACGACGGGCCGTGAGGCCAGGAACGGAGCCACCATGACGACGAGTGCCGACACGATCAACGTGACCACGATCCCGCAGGTGCCCGACCTCGGTGCGTGGGATCACCCGAGCCTCGGCCGCGCCCGCGGGGCGACCATCGAGGCGGTCCGCGCCGACACCTACCGGATCACGCTCGGCGACTCGGTCATGGGCTACGTGCGACACACGAGCGAGGGGTGGGCGCGCGCGACCGAACCCGGCCGGGGGCCGTCGCGCGACACCGCTTCGGGCTCCAGGTCCGGAACCCACGCAGCGCGCAGCTTCGCCGGAGTCGTGCGCGACCTCGTCGCCGATCGCGAGACTCGGCGCACGGCCGCCTGACCGCGGGCCCGCGCGGGGAGCGCACGGACGGCGCTCCGAGCGCCCGCGCCTCCGGCGGAGCCGCTCCCGCCCCCGCGCCTCCGGCGGAGCCCGCTCCGTCCAGACCCGGAACCCGGCGTCCTCGACCGGGGCACGATCGACCGGCCCCTCGTCCAACGGGGCCTCCTCCACCGAGAGCACGGCCGTGCCCGAGTCATCCGTGCGCACCACCGCCGTGTGCTGCGCCGCGAGCATGTCGAGCAGGGAGCCGGTCGGATGCCCGTAGCCGTTGCCCGCCCCGACGCCGATGATGCCGACGGTCGCGCCGAGCTCCGCGTAGAGCGCGGCGCTCTGATCCGCAGACCCGTGGTGGGCGACCTTCACAAGGTCGACCCGCCCCGGGCGGGCATCGGCCAGCACGTGAGCCTGCGCGGCTTCGCCGAGGTCTCCGAGAAACACGCCACGGAACTCGGCTGCCTGAAGGTCGAGCACGACGCTCGCGTCGTTGCCGGGAGCCTGACCGGCGGGCGGCCACATCACGTCCCATTCCGCTTCGCCGAGCCGCCCACGCACCCCCTCGACCACCTCGTGCGCCACCGCACCGCCGTCGGCGAGGAGCCGCAGCGGGCCCGCTGAGCGGTCGCCGTCGAGCGGTCCGTGGATGACCGTGGCGACCCGACCGGCCACCGCGGCCACCGCGGCCACGTGATCGGCATCCCAGTGCGTGAGCACGAGGAGGTCGATGTGCTCGACCCCCACGAGTCCGAGGCAGCGCTCGAGCGCGGCCTCGTCGGGCCCCGTGTCGATGAGCGCCACCGCATCACCGTCGCGCACGAGCACCGCATCGCCCTGACCGACGTCGCACGCGACCACGATCCAGTCGCCCGGGAGCCCGGCACGGCGGAGCGCAGGCCCGCCGACGGATAGGCCCAGGGGCACCGCGATCGACACCACCAGGGCGCCGGCCACACCGCGGACGATCCAACGCGGACGCCGCCGTGCGAGGACCAGCCACACGCCCGCCGCCGTGCCCGCCGCGAGCAGCAGCGCGCCGCTCGCACCGGCGAGCCACGGGAGTCGCGCCGCAGGCAGTGCGGCGACGCCGTGCGCGACGAGCGCGATCCAGGTGGCCGGCACCGCCGCGAGCTGAACCGCGGCCGCGCCGACCGACGGCAGCAGCGGGAGCAGCAGGCAGCCCGCGAGTCCGACCATGGTCGCGACCGGCGCGGCCGGTCCGGCGAGCAGGTTCGCCACGACCCCGTAGGTCGCGATCGCCGGATCGAGCAGGATCAGCACGGGCTGGCACGCCAGCTGCGCGGCCGACGGCACCGCGATCGCGAGCGCGAGCCACCGGGGCATGATGCGCGCGAGCCGCGCACCGATGGGCGCCGCGAGCAGCAGCAGCCCGGCCGTCGCACACACCGAGAGCGCGAACCCGTAGTCCCGCGCGTACCAGGGATCGATGGTCAGGAGCACGATGACGGCGAGCGAGAGGGCCGCGACTCCCCGGCACGCACGACGCTCGATTCGGGCGTGACGAGCAGTACGAACCCGCCGAGCGCCGCGAGCGCGGCGAGCACGCGGACGGTCCGCGGCGCGCCGCACGCCGCGGCGAGGGCGAAGGCGAGCGCGGTCACGATGGCGCAGTTGGCGCCGGACACCGCCGTGAGGTGCGTGAGCGACGCGATCTTCAGGTCGGCGTCCAGCTGGGCGCCGACCGCGCTGGTGTCGCCGATCGCGAGCCCGGGCACGAGCGCACCGCCGTCGCCGCCGAGGCGGGCCGCAGCGGTCGCGAATCCCGCGCGAAGGTCCGCGGCCCACGCGAACGGACCGGCGGGCGGGGTCACCGTGACCTCACCCGCGGGGCGGAGCCGGTACGCCGCGGCCTCAGCGGCGGGTGCCGCATCGACGCGGGCCGAGAACGCCGCACTCGCGCCGAACACGAGTCCGGGATGCGCAGGGCCCACCACGCTCACGGGAACCCTCGTCGCGTGCTCGCCGTCCACCCCGACGAGGCTCGCGCGGTACCTGACGAGCGGCCGGCCGGCTGCCGCCCAGTGTGCGGCCGCGTTCGCGGCGAGTTCGCGTGGCGCACTCGTCAGCTCGACGACCACGTCGGCCTCACGCGCGGATGCAGCCGCTGCACGCAGCGGTGAGGCCGCACGTGCGTCGGCGGCCACCGCAGCCGACTGCGCCACGAGCGCGGCGGCCGCAGCGGCGAGCAGCGCGGCGGCGACGAGCTCGCGCCCGAGCGGCCACCGCGCATCCCAGTGTGCACCCCGCTGGGCACCCCACCGATCACCCCGCCGCGCACTCGAGTGTGCACCCCGCCCGAGCGACACGACCGCCACGAGCGCCACCGCGAGTCCGGCCGCGACCGCCCACGCGACCAGCGCCGGAACCCACGCCGGGATCCCGATGTCGGGTGCGGCCACCGCCGTCCACGCGGCGACCCACGTGATGCACGCGGGCGCGAGCAGCCGCAGGTCTTTCACCCGCGTCATCCGACGATCACCCGGCCGGCGAGCCCGGCGAACGTGGCGTCACCGATGCCCGCGCCCTCGCACAGCTGGGCAACGCACGCGGGCGCGCGCAGCCGCACGTCCTTCGCCCGCGTCATCCGACGGTCACCAGATCGGCGAGCCCGGCGAACGCGGCGTCGCCCATGCCCGCGACCTCGCGCAGCTGGTCGACGCACGCAGGCGCGCGCAGCCGCACGTCCTTCGCCCGCGTCATCCGACCGTCACCCGATCGGCGAGCCCGGCGAACGCGGCGTCGCCCATGCCCGCGACCTCGCGCAACTGGGCAACGCACGCGGGCGCGCGCAGCCGCAGGTCTTTCGCCCGCGTCATCCGACGGTCACCAGATCGGCGAGCCCGGCGAACGTAGCGTCGCCGATGCCCGCGACCTCGCGCAGCTGGTCGACGCTCGTGAACGGGCCGTTCGCCTCACGCCAGTCGAGAATCCGCTGGGCGAGCGCGGGACCGATGCGCGGCAGCGTGTCGAGGTCCTCGAGCGTCGCCGCGTTCAGGCGTATGAGTCCGTCGGCGGCCGCTCCCCCTCCACCGCCGGTCGCGCCCGCGCCCGCGCCGTCGGGCGCGGCCGGCGCCTCGCCCACAGCCGGGACCGTGAGCTGTTCACCGTCGGCGACCGTCCGTGCCAGGTTCACACCCGAGGGATTGGCGCCTGCGGCGAGCCCGCCGGCCGCTGCGATCGCGTCGACGACCCGCGCCCCCTCGGACAACTCGACGAGGCCTGGTTTCGCGACGGCGCCGAGCACGTGGACGAGCAGGCCGCCGCGCGAGGCATCCGGACCTGTCGTGGCGCCGGGCGAGCCCGGCTCGGCCCGGGCCGACGGAGCGCCGATCAGCCGGCCCTGCTCGCCGCCCGTGGAGGAGAGCACCGCCGCGACCGCGACGGCGATCAGGAAGCACACGATCGCCGCGCCGACCGCGACCCGTGTGCCGCGCGGCGCCCGACGCGCCGCCGGGCTCAGCTGCTCCAGCGGATCGGTCTCGTCATCGTGCATGCCGGGACCGTAGCCCCGGCGCGGGCCGGCCCGAGCACGTCGCGGTCGTCCTGTGGATCGATCACGGCACGGCTCCGCCTGTCGAGGGCGAGTGGCCGCGCCGCAGCCGGGCCCCCAGTCCCCCGATCAGGCGCCCGGGGACGGCGCCGGCGTGCAGAATGGCATCGTGAATATCGAGGTGCCATGATCGCCATCCCGGGCGGGATCCTGCGCATCGGATCCGACGAGTACTACCCCGAGGAGGGACCCGTCACCGAGCGCATGATCGACGCGTTCGAGCTCGACGAGCGACCCGTGACCAACACCGACTTCGCGCGGTTCGTCGAGGCGACCGGCTATCTGACCGTGGCCGAGCGCCCACTCGGTCCGGCCGACTATCCCGGCCTCGACGCGACGCTCCTCGCCCCCGGCGGGCTCGTGTTCACGCCGACCGCCGGCCCGGTCGACCTGCGTGAGTGGCGGCAGTGGTGGCGGTGGCAGCCCGGAGCCTCCTGGCGGACGCCGTTCGGACCGGGCTCGACGATCGAGGACCGCCCGGAGCATCCGGTCGTCCAGGTCGCGTTCGAGGATGCGACCGCCTACGCCGCATGGGCCGGGAAACGGCTGCCGACCGAGGCGGAATGGGAGTGGGCCGCGCGCGGCGGGCTCGTCGGCGCGCGCTACGCCTGGGGCGACGAGCTGCATCCCGACGGCCGCCTGATGGCGAACACCTGGCAGGGCGCGTTCCCCTATCGCAACGACGGCGCCGAGGGCTGGGCGGGCACGAGCCCGGTCGGCTCATTCCCGCCGAACGGGTACGGGCTGTCCGACATGATCGGCAACGTCTGGGAGTGGACGTCCGACCTCTGGACCCCTCGGCACACGACCGGACCGGGGCTCGACGCCGGAGCCCGCCCGAACCTCCTCACACCCGCGCAGGCCTCACCCGCGACCGCACGGCGAACCACGAAGGGCGGATCGCACCTGTGCGCGCCCGAGTACTGCGTGCGCTATCGCCCGGCCGCGCGCAGCTCGCAGACCGAGGACTCGGCGACCACGCACCTCGGCTTCCGCTGCGCGCGCTGACCGGCACCGCTCAGCCCCGCACAGCGCGCACCGCTCAGCGCCGCGCACCGCTCAGCCCCGCACAGCGCGCACCGCCCAGCCCCGCGCAACCGCTCAGCCCCGCGTGGCGATGTTCACGAGCTTCGGCGCACGCACGATCACGTTCACGATCTCGCGCTCGCCCACCGCGCGCGCGACGCCCGCCGACGCCCGCGCCAGCTGCTCGAGCTCGTCGGTGCCGATCTTCGGCGACACCACGAGCCGGTCGCGCACCTTGCCGTCGACCTGCACGATCGCCGTGACCTGCTCCTCGACGAGGAGCGCACGGTCGGCCTTCCGCCAGGGCACGAGCGCCACGGTCGGCTCGTACCCGAGCCGCTGCCACATGTCCTCGGCGGTGTACGGCGCGAACAGGTCGAGGATGACCGCGGTCACCTCTGCGGCCTCGCGCACCGCCGCGTCGCCGGCACCCGGGCCGGAGTCGATCGCCTTGCGCGTCGCGTTCACGAGCTCCATGAGGCGCGCGACCACGACATTGAACTTGTAGGACTCGACCAGCCCCGGGGCATCCGCCAGCAGCCGGTGCGTGACGCGCCGGAGCGCCTGATCGCCCGTCTTCCACTCGACGTCGGGCGAGGACGTCACCTCACCCGAGATGCGCCAGGCACGCGCCAGGAACTTCGCGGCGCCGACCGGCGAGACATCCGCCCAGTCGATGTCGTCTTCGGGCGGGCCCGCGAAGGCCATGGTGACCCGGAGCGCGTCGGCGCCGTGCGCCGTCAGCTCGCTCGCGAACTCGACCAGGTTGCCCTTGGACTTCGACATCTTCGCGCCGTCCATGATGACCATGCCCTGGTTCAGCAGCGACGTGAACGGCTCGGTGAAGCTCAGGTAGCCGAGGTCGAACAGCACCTTCGTCACGAACCGGGCGTACAGCAGGTGCAGGATCGCGTGCTCGACGCCGCCGACGTACTGGTCGACGGGCATCCACTTCTCGGCTTCGGCGACGTCGAACGGCTTGTCGTCGTCGGTCGGGTTCAGGAACCGCAGCGGGTACCACGAGCTGTCGACGAACGTGTCCATGGTGTCGGAGTCGCGCTTGGCCGCGCCGCCGCAGTTCGGGCAGGCGACGTTCACCCAGTCCTCGGCCGCACCCAGCGGGCTCGCGCCCTTCGGCTTGAGGTCGAGGCCGGCCGCGTCGGGCAGCCGCACGGGCAGCTCCGACTCGGGCACGGGCACCTCGCCGCACTCGGCGCAGTGGATGATCGGGATCGGCGTGCCCCAGTAGCGCTGCCTGGAGATCAGCCAGTCGCGCAGCCGGAAATTCTTCGCCGCGCGGCCGAGCCCGCGCTCCTCGAGCACCTCGATGGCCCGGCGGATCGCGTTCGACTTCGAGAGCCCGTCGAGCGGGCCGGAGTTGATGAGGCGGCCCTCGCCGGTGAGCGCGTGCCCGGTCGAGGCGGGGTCGAGCGGCGGCAGGTCCTCCGGAAGCATGGGCTCGCCGTGCTCGTCGAGCGGGATCACGGGGATCACGCCAGTGACGGGCTGGTTGGTGTCGACGACGACGCGCACGGGCAGCCCGAACGCGCGTGCGAAGTCGAGGTCGCGCTGGTCGTGCGCGGGCACGGCCATGATCGCGCCGTGGCCGTAGTCGGCGAGCACGTAGTCGGCGGCCCAGATCGGCAGTCGCTCGCCATTGATCGGGTTGATCGCGTAGCGCTCGAGGAAGATGCCGGTCTTCGGCCGCTCGGTCGAGAGCCGGTCGATGTCGCTTTCGGCGCGCACCGACGCGAGGTAGTCCTCGAACCGTGCCTGCACCTCGGACGAGGCGCCGGCGACGAGCTCGGCAGCCAGCTCGGAGTCGGGCGCGACGACCATGAACGTCGCGCCGTAGAGCGTGTCGGGTCGCGTCGTGAACACGGGCACGGATGCCTCGCGCCCCTCGATCGCGAACTCGACGTCGGCGCCCGCTGAACGGCCGATCCAGTTGCGCTGCATGGTCACGACCTTCGTCGGCCACGCGCCCTCGAGCTGCTTGAGGTCGTCGAGCAGGCGGTCGGCGTAGTCGGTCACGCGGAAGTACCACTGCGTGAGCGCCTTCTTCGTCACGACCGCGCCGCAGCGCTCGCAGTGCCCGTCGATGACCTGCTCGTTCGCGAGCACGGTCTGGTCGACGGGGCACCAGTTCACCTGGCCGTCCTTGCGGTACGCGATGCCCTGCTCGTACATCTTCAGGAACAGCCACTGGTTCCACTTGTAGTACTCGGGGTCGCTCGTGTGCAGCTCGCGGCTCCAGTCGAAGCTCGGCGCGTACTGCCGGAACGAGCGCTTCTGCTGCTCGATGTTCGCGTAGGTCCACTCGCGCGGGTCGATGCCGCGCTTGATGGCCGCGTTCTCAGCGGGCAGGCCGAAGGAGTCCCAGCCGACGGGGTGCAGCACGTCGAAGCCCTGGTGGCGCCAGTAGCGCGCGACGGTGTCGCCGTACCCGAACGCCTCGGCGTGGCCCATGTGCAGGTCGCCCGACGGGTACGGGAACATGTCGAGGATGTACTTGCGCGGCTTCGTGTCGCCCGGCCTGCCGGCCTTGAACGGCTCGAGCTCGTCCCACACCGGAAGCCACTTCGCCTGGATGGCGGCGAAGTCGTAAGCGCCCGGGTCGGCGTGCTGCGCGGAATCCTGCTGATCGGCCACGTGACTCACAATCGTGTGTTCGCTGCTCGGCCGGGAAGGGGGCACCGGCCGTGAATCGTGGGCACGCCGAAGACGTGGGACGCACCCGAGCCCCAAGCCTATGCGATCTGGAGGGGCCGCCCGCCACTCAGGCGGGCGGGGCCAGGACCGCGAGCAGGGCGCGTGCCTTGATCCGCGTCTCTTCGATCTCGTCGTCGATGTCGGACAGCGCCGTGATCCCGCCGCCGGTCCCGACCGACGCGCCGCGCGGCGTGAGCACGATCGAGCGGATCACCATGGCGAGGTCGGCGCTGCCGTCGACCGCGAGACTGCCGAACACGCCCGAGTAGACGCCTCGCGGCCCCCGCTCCAGGTCGTGCAGGATCCGCATGGCGCTCTCCTTCGGCGCGCCGGTCATCGACCCGGCGGGGAAGGCGGCCGCCAGCGCGTCGACCGCGGTGAGGCCCGCTCGCAGTCGTGCGGCGACGGTCGACACGAGCTGGTGCACGTGCGGGTACGACTCGGTGACGAGCAGATCCGGCACGTGGACGCTGCCGAGCTCCGCGATGCGCGAGACGTCGTTGCGCATGAGGTCGACGATCATGAGGTTCTCGGCGCGCTCCTTCTCACTCGCCTCGAGCTCGCGGCGGAGGCGTTCGTCGTCCGCCGGCGTCGCGCCGCGCGGTCGGGTGCCCTTCATCGGCCGGGTCGACACCCGCCCGTCGGGCTCGACGAGCAGGAACTGCTCGGGCGACGCCGAGAGCAGCGCCGTGTCGCCGAACCGCAGATAGCCGCCGTGGTGGGTCGGGCTCGACCTGCGGAGTCGCAGGTAGGTCTCGAGCGGGTCCGGGTGCGCGCCGACATCGACCCGGTTCGTGAGGCACAGCTGGTACGCGTCGCCCCGCGCGATCGCGGCCTGGCAGGCCGCGATCATCGATGCGTACGCGTCAGGGCCGTGTCGCCATCGTGGCGCGGGCGGGTCGGCGGCGACGGATGCCTCGGCGGCAGTCGGCCCGACGGCGGATGCCTCGTCAACGGATGCCTCGGCGGCACGCGCTTCGCCGCGGATCGGGTCTCCGGATGCCTCGTCGAGTGCCTCGATCGCCGCTGCCGTCTGCACCGCCCACGCGTCGCCGTCCTGCGAGCCGAGCCACTCCAACCGGACCGTCCGTCGTGCATGATCGAACACGATCCCCCGGTCCGCGAAGAGCCAGGCCGCCTCCGGCGTGCCATCCGTGGCGACGGGCACGCCGAGCCGTCGGGCCCCGAACTCGTACCCGAACCACCCCAGCCACCCGAGCATGGTCGTGTGTGCGGCCTCGCCGGACTCGCCCCGGACGCCGTCTCCGAAATGTCGGACGTCTCGCGCGACACGCCGGTCCCCGGCCTGTTCTGACGGCGTGTCGTGCGAGGCATCCGACATTCGGGACGTGGCCGTCTCGCGGCGCAGCGCGTCGCGGAGCTCGCCGAGGACGGCGTCGGGGTCGTCGTCCGAGCCGGCGACGACGATCCGGCTCGTGTCGTGCGCGATCGCGATGACGCTCCGGCCGGACGTCGCGTCGATGCCGCCGTCGAGCCAGACGGCGGTCGTGGCCTCGGTCGCGAGCGCGATGAACACCCGCTCGGGGTCGTGCCAGCCGTCGAGCACGCGAACGGCGACGTGGCGAGGCATCCTCTCAGCGTAGAGCCCGCGCCCCGCGCCTCTCCGCTGGTCGAATAGCGAGCGAGGAACGAGCACGCGTATCGAGACCCGGTGACCCGGCCTCGAGAGCGGCTCACCAGGGTCTCGATACGCGTCGCCACTCCGTGTCGGCGCTACTCGACCAACGGGCGGCCTCGCCACCCCGTGTCGGCGCTATCCGAGCGACCGTGCGGACGTCGATGGTTCTCGCGAGACCGCCGGGAGGTCGATGACGCGGTCGATGCCGGGCGGCGGCTGCTCGGTGTGCATGATGAGCAGCACCGCGCGGTCGCCAGCGGCGGCGAGCAGGTCGTCGAGGAGGCGACCGGCGGTCGCCGGGTCGACGTTTGCGGTCGGCTCGTCGAGCACGATCACCGGGAAGTCGGCGAGCATGGCCCGCGCGAGCGCGATCCGCTGCGCCTGGCCGCCCGAGACGAGCGTGCCGCGCTCCCCGACGCGCACGTCGAGCCCGCCGCGCTCGCGCACCCACTCGGCGAGGCCGACCCGGTCGAGCACCGCGAGCAGTTCGTCGTCGGTCGCGGTGTCGCGTGCGAACAGCAGGTTCTGCCGGACGTCCTCGTCGAACAGCCATGGCCGCTGTTCGACGAGCCCGACCGCGCGACGCACGGCCGACGGGTCGAGCTCACGCACCTCCACCCCGCCGAGGCGGTACGAGCCCTCATACTCGAGGAACCGTACGAGCGCGTGCGCGAGCGTCGTCTTGCCGGACCCGGACGGCCCGCGGAGCAGCACCCGCTCCCCCGGCGCCAGGTCGAGATCCACCGGGTGCTCGAGACCGGCCGGCTCGGGCTGCCCCGGCACCACTGGCCAGTGCGCACGCACACCGCGCAATTCGATCGCGAGGCGGTCGCCGTCCGACGGCGGCGGGCCGCCCCGACCACCCGGAGCCGGTGCCGTGTCGCCCCGGCCGAGGTCGCGCGCGCCGGACGTGACTACCGGGCGGGCGCCGCGTCGCCCCTGAGCCGCCGCCGCCGTCGCATCGTCGAGACGATGCGCGGCCGACGCGGGCTGCGGCACGCCCGCGGGTGGCGTCTCGGGCACGGCGGTCGCGATGCGCTCGGCGCTCACGCGGGCGGTACGCCAGGCGCCGACGGCGACGGGCAGCGCGGCGGCGACCTCGGCGATCGCGAGCGGCACGAGGCAGAGCACGGCGAACGCCGGGCCGTCGATCGACCCGTCGGTCAGGCGCGGGAGGCCGCCGCCGATGCTCGCGAGGGCGGCCAATCCGCCGAGTGCGGCCATGATCGCCGCTGACGCGCCGGCCGCTGCGGCCTGCACCCGGGTCGCGCGCGCGAGCCGGGCGCCGAGCCGCTCGATGCGGGCCCGGCTCGCGGCGGCGGCGTCGAAGGCCACGAGCGTGTCGAGCGCGGCGACGTGTTCGACGATCGCGGCCTGCAGCTCTCCGCGGAGCGGCGCGATGAGGCGGATGCCTCGGGCCGATGCCGCACGTTCGGCGAGGACGGCCGCGGTGACGCCGACGACCAGGCACCCGAGCAGGGCGAAGCCCGACCCCGGTGCGAGCCACATGACGCCGGCGACGGCCGCGATCAGCACGAGCACGGCACTGACCGCGGGCTGCACGGCCCTGAGCGTCACGAACTGCAGATCGTCGACGTCGCCCACGAAGCGCGACAGCAGATCGCCGCGCCGCAGCACGCCGAGTCCGTCGGGAGCCGACGGCAGCATCCGCTCGTAGATCCCCGTGCGAATCGCGCCGAGCTGCCGGAATGCGGCGTCGTGCCCCGTGAGCCGTTCGAGATACCGGAACGTCGCACGGCTGAGCGCGAACGCGCGAACGCCGACGACCGCCATCGACAGGAACAGGATCGGCGGCTGCTCGGCCGCGCGCGTGATGAGCCACGCCGAGGCCGCGAGCAGCGCGACGCTCGAGCCGGCCGAACCGATGCCCAGCAGGATCGCCGGCCACAGCCGTCGCACCGGCGGGATCGCCTCCCGCAGCACCCGCCGCGTCTGCCCGGCTGCCGGGCGCGGCTCGGGGCCAACCGAGCGGCGCTCGCCGACCCCGCGGCCGGGATCGCCGGGAGTGTCGGCCCGCGCGGCGCTTCGGTGGTCAGACATCGACCGTCACCTCCGCCCCGATCGGGACGACGCGGTCGGCGGCGCTCACGAACGCCGGACGGTGGGTGGCGACGAGCACGGCACGGCCGGCGTCGGCGAGCTCGCGAAGCCCTTCGGCGAGCTCTGCCTCGCGGCCGGCGTCGAGCGCCGAGCTCGGTTCATCGAGCACGAGCAGGGTGAGGTCGCGCGCGAGCACGCGGTGGATGGCTCGGGCGACGGCGACGCGCTGGGTCTGGCCACCCGACAGGCCGCTCCCTCCCGCGCCGAGCGCCGTGCCGGGGTCGACGTCGAGGGCGGCGAGCCGCAGGGCCTCGGTGAGCAGGCCCGCGGGCGCGTGCTCGTCACCCAGCCGCACGTTCTCGGCGACCGTTCCGGCCACGAGCGCCGGCGACTGCGCCGACCAGCCGAGCGCGCGGTGCCCGGCACGATCCACGCCGTCGAGCTCGATGCTCCCGGTGGCCTCGGCGAATCCGAGGAGTGCCGCGAACACGGTCGACTTCCCCGCTCCGCTCGGCCCCACGAGCGCAATGACCTCACCCGGTTCGACCCGGAACGACAGCCCGTCGACGACCGGTCGATCGCCGCGCCGGACCGAGAGCCCGTCGACGACGAGCCCCGTCCGCGGACGTGCGGCCACGCCCGAGGCATCCGCCCGCCCGTCGCCACGCGACCCGCCCGAGACATCCGCCCGCCCATCGCCGCGCGACCCGCCCGAGACATCCGCCTGCCCATCGCCGCGCCATCTCTCGCGACCGCCCCCGGTCGCGGCCAGCAGATCGAGCGCGTCGCCCGACGCGGTCACACCGCCGGCCGCCGAGTGGAACGCGGCGCCTACATTGCGCAGCGGCACGAAGACCTCGGGCGCGAGAATGAGCACGAACAGGCCGATCGCGAGCGTGAGCCCGCCCTCGACGAGCCTGAGCCCGATCGACACCGCCACGAGCGCGACCGACAGGCTCGCCGCGAGCTCGAGCGCGAAGCCCGACAGGAACGTCACGCGCAGCACCTTCATGGTCTGCCGCCGGTAGTCGTCGGTCACGGCGCGGATGCGCGCGGACTGCCGCCGCTCCCGTCCGAACACCATGAGCGTCGAGAGCCCGCCGAGCAGTTCGAGGAACGCCTTCGAGAGCGCCGTGAGGCTGTTCCATTGCCGGCGCTGCACGGCCTGGGTCGCGAGCCCGATGAGGATCATGAAGATCGGGATCAGCGGCAGCACGATGACGAACGTGATGCCCGACAGCCAGTCGGCGCGCCACGCCGCGAAGATCAGCAGCGGCGTCGCGATGCCCGTGAGCACGAGCTGCGGCAGGTACCGGCCGAAGTACTCGTCGAGCGCGTCGAGCCCAGGGCCGAGCAGGGTCGCGATGCGCGCCGACGGGAAGCCGGCCACCCCGCCCGGCCGGCGCTCGAGGGCGGCGAGCAGATCCGCGCGGAACTCGTGCTTCACGCGCTGCGCCCCGGCCGAGGACGCGGCGTCCCACGCCCACGCCGCGGCGCCGCGTACGACCACGGCCGCGGCGACGAGCCCCGCGTTCGCGGCCGCCGTCGACACCTCGCCCGCGACGAGCCCGGCGACCAGCGACGCGAGCCCCCACGCGAACGCGATCGTTGCGAGCGACTGCACGAGCGCGAGCGCCGCGCCGATGCCGAGGAACATCCGGGCGCCGCTGGAGCGCCGGACGAGCCTCGGATCGAGCGGTTTCACTTCACGACACCCACGTCAGTGGGCCGCGGCTTCGATCGAACGGCGCGTCACACGCTTGCGGAACACCCAGTACGTCCATCCCTGATAGGCCAGCACGAGCGGCAGGAAGATGAGCGCGGTCCAGCTCATCACCGTCAGCGTATAGGCCGAGCTCGACGCGTTGGCGATGGTGAGGCTGTTGGCGGGGTCGTTCGAGGCCGGCATGACCTCGGGGAAGAGCGCCGTGAACAGCGCGAGCACGGTGGTCGCGATCGTCACCGCGAGCAGGCTGAATGCGATGCCCTCGCGGCCGCGGGTGTTCGCGAGCCAGCCGCCGATGAGCGCGACCGCCGCGACCGCGGCGAGCGCCCAGAACCAGACGGTGCCGTTCGCGAGACCGGTCCAGACCAGGAACAGCGCGGCGACGACGATCGTGATCGCGCCAGCCTTGGTCGCGAGCCGTCGCGCACGCTCGCGCAGGTCGCCCTCGGTCTTGAGCGAGACGAACACCACCCCGTGCGTGAAGAACACGAGCAGTGTCGTAAGGCCGCCGAGCAGCGCGTACGGGTTCAGCAGGTCGAACAGCGTGCCCGTGTAGTTGTGCCCCTCGTCGAGCGGCACGCCCTGCACGATGTTCGCGAACGCGACGCCCCAGAGGAACGCGGGCACCGCGGAGCCGACGACGATCATGCGGTCGAACCGGCGCTTCCACTCGGTCTCGGGCCGCTGATGCCGGTACTCGAACGAGACGCCGCGCGCGATGAGCGCGAGCAGGATGAGCAGCAGCGCGAGGTAGAAGCCCGAGAACAGCGTCGCGTACCACTCGGGGAACGCCGCGAACAGCGCCGCGCCCGCGACGATCACCCAGGTCTCGTTGAGGTCCCACACGGGGCCGATGGTGTTGATCAGGACGCGCCGGTCGGTGTCGTCCTTGCCGAGGAACGGCAGCGACATGCCGACGCCGAAGTCGAAGCCGTCGAGCACGAAGTAGCCGACGAACAGTGCTGCGACGATCCAGAACCAGAGTGTGGCGAGATCCATGGCCGGGCCCTCCTAGTAGACCGTCGTGGCCGGCTCGACGCGGCCGGTTTCCGGATCGGGCTCGCCCACCTCGGGCGGGCCCTTCTTGATGGCACGGACGACGAGCTTGAGCTCGACGACCGCGAGCGCGCCGTACACGAGCGTGAAGGCGACGAGCGAGATGAGCACGTCGAGGCCCGTGATGTTGGGCGACACGGCCGACTCGGTGGGCAGCAGGCTGAACACGATCCACGGCTGCCGGCCCATCTCGGTGAACACCCAGCCGACGATCATCGCCATGAGCGAGAGCGGGAAGCTCCAGACGGCGATCTTCCAGATCCACCGCTGGCGGGGCATCCGGCCCTTGCGCGTGAGCCACAGGCCCGCGACCGCGACGAGCACGTGCGCCATGCCGAGGCCGATCATCCAGCGGAACGACCAGTAGGTGACCCAGATGATGGGCGTGTAGTCGCCGGGGCCGTAGAGCTCCTGGTACTCGGCCTGCAGGTCGTTGATGCCCTCGACGCAGCCGTCGAACGAGTGGGTCGAGAGGAACGAGAGCAGATACGGGATGCGGATCGAGAACAGCTCGCTCGACCCGTCGGGCGTGCCGAGGGTGAAGACCGAGAACGAGGCGGCGGCACCGCAGACGGTGTCGTAGGTCGCCTCCGCCGCGGCCATCTTCATGGGCTGCGTGGCGACCATGGCGAGGCTCAGCTGGTCGCCCGACAGCACCGTGGCCGCTCCCGCCACGACCATGGTCCAGAGGCCGAACTTCAGCGCGGGGCGCATCGTGTCGAGGTGCTGGTTGCGGGCGAGGTGCCAGGCCGCAGCGGCGATGATGAGCCCGGCGGTGACCATGAACGCGGCGGCGATGGTGTGCGGGAACGCCGCGAGCGCGACCGGGTTGGTGAGCAGTTCCCAGATGTCGGTGAGCTCGGCGCGGCCCTTCTCCTCGTTCATCTGGAACGCGACCGGGTTCTGCATGAACGCGTTGGCCGCGATGATGAAGTACGCCGAGAGCACGCTGCCGACTGCGGTCGCCCAGATCGTGGCGAGGTGGAGCCCGCGTGGCAGCTTGTCCCAGCCGAAGATCCAGAGGCCGATGAAGGTGGCCTCGAAGAAGAACGCGAGCAGGCCCTCGAGCGCGAGCGGCGCACCGAACACGTCGCCCACGAACCGCGAGTACTCGGACCAGTTCATGCCGAACTGGAACTCCTGCACGATGCCGGTCACGACGCCCATGGCGAAGTTGATGAGGAAGATCTGGCCGAAGAACCGCGTGATCCGCAGGTACTCGGCCTTCCCCGTGCGGTACCACGCGGTCTGGAAGATCGCAGCCGTCGCGGCCAGGCCGATCGTGAGCGGGACGAAGAGGAAGTGGTAGATGGTCGTGAGACCGAACTGCCAACGAGAGAGGAGCAGCGGGTCGAGCAGCTCGTTCACGTCAGGCCCCTTTCAGCGGCGCGTGCGTTATTTCTACTCATCGTAGAACTTTGTTCTACCGGCGGTAGAAAATGCTTCGAAGTCGAGGTATCGTTGGCACATGGCCAACCTCGGGGACCTGGAGCGCTCAGTCATGGAGCAGCTGTGGGCGAGCGACACCACGCTCACCGCGAATGAGCTGCGTGATCGTCTGACCCTCGTCGGCGATGCCGGCGACCGGTCGCCCGCGACGACCACCGTGCTCACGGTGCTCGCCCGTCTCGAACGCAAGGGATTCGTCTCGCGCACGCGCGATGTGCGCCCGCACCGCTACCGCGCGCTGCTCTCCCGCGAGGAGCACACCGCCGAGCTCATGCACGAGGTGCTCGACCGTTCGAGCGACCGCGACGCCGCGCTCGCGCGCTTCGTCGGCACCGCGACCGCGCACGAGACCGCGACCCTGCGGCGCCTGCTCGACGAGCTCGCGCGACGCTGACCGTGAGCGCCGTCGCCGCGCTGCTCGGCGTGCTGGCCGTCGCGCTCGCGTGGCCGGTTCCCGTCGTGCTCTCGCGCGCGGCCTGGCCCGCGCGCGCACCGGGACTCGCGCTCGCGCTCTGGCAGGCGGTCGCGCTCGGCGGCGCGCTCTCGATGATCGGATGCCTCGTGGTGATCGGCACCGTGCCCGACGGGTCGATCACCGGGGCCGCCACCGCGCTGCTCCCCCACCTCGTCACGGGGCCGCTCCCGCCCGAGTTCAGCGTCATCGACCTCGCAGCGCTCACCCTCGCCGCGGGCCTCGCCGTGCACCTGCTGCTGAACGTGGCCGCCACCGCGGTGCGCGCCGAACGCGAACGGCGTCGTCAGCACCAGCTGATCCAGATGCTGAGCGACCCGATGCCGGGCGAGCCGGGCACCCGGGTCCTCGCGCACCCCGTGCCGCTCGCGTACTGCGTGCCCGGCCTGCGCACGGCAACCGTCCTCACCGAGGGACTCGTCGCCGCGCTCACGCCTGACGAGCTGCGAGCGGTCGTCGTGCACGAGCGCACTCACCTGGATCAGTTCCACCACCTGGTCCTGCTCTCCTTCCGCGCCTGGCACGCCGCGCTGCCCTGGTTCCCGATCGCGAACCGCGCCGAACGCTCGGTGACCGTGCTCACCGAGATGCTCGCCGACGACGGCGCCCGGCGTGCGACCGGAGCCGTGCCGCTCGCGGGCGCGCTCACCCGTCTCGGCAGCAGCGCCGAACCCGGCGCCTACGCCGACACCGGCGGCATCGCGCCCGATCGCGCCATGCTGGTCGACCGGCTCACCCGGCTCGAGTCCACCATCCGCCCGCTCGGCGGCTGGACCCGGGCCGCCATCGTCGCCGCGGCCGTCCTGCTCATCGCGGTGCCGCTCGGCTCGATGCTCACGATCCTCCGCTGAGCGCGTCCGGCTCAGCGCTGCGCGCAGCCGGGCCGCTGCTGCACGCATCCCGCCGCTCCCACCGGGTGAGCTGACGATCATCCGGGAGACCGACGTTTCGCTCAGCTGCGCGCCCTAGGCTCGACGTTGTGAACGACGTGCTGGACTGGATCCTCGACACGGTGCAATCCGTGGACCCCGTTCTGCGCACGATCCTCGCCGGCGTCGCGATCATGCTCGAGACCTCGGTCTTGATCGGGCTCATCGTGCCCGGCGATACCGTCGTCATCGTCGCGTCCACCGCGATCGGCGGACCGATCGAATGGCTCGCGCTCGCGCTCACGGTGATCGCCGGCGCGGTCGCGGGCGAGTCGATCGGCTTCATGCTCGGTCGCTGGTTCGGCCCGCGGATCGTCTCGTCACGCCTCGGACGCCGGATCGGGGAGGAGAACTGGGCACGCGCGCAGCGTTACCTCGACCGGCGCGGCGGCCCGGCCGTGTTCATCTCACGATTCCTGCCCGTGCTGCACTCGCTCGTGCCGCTGCTCGTCGGCATGAGCACCATGCGCTACCGGCGCTTCATCGCGTGGACGCTGCCCGCATGCGTCATCTGGGCGTTCGCGTATGCGACGGTCGGCTGGCTCGCCGCGGGCAGCTACCGCGAGCTCAGCCGCGAACTGCACTGGGCCGGGTACGTGTTCGTCGGGATCATCGCCGTGTTCCTGCTCGTCGTGTGGGGCATCAAGAAGCTCCTGGTCCGCCTCGAGGCACGGCACATGGCGCTCGAGGAGCCCGTCCCCGCGAGCACGACGGAGGGGCCGGATGCCGAGGCATCCGACCCCTCGATCGACGCGACCGCGCGCGACCCGCGCAACGGCCGGCCCGACGGCGCGCGCTAAGCCTGCGCCTGCACGGACCCGGCCGTGAGCACCGCGCCGGTGCCGGTGCCGGTGGGAACCGCGCCGGTCAGAACAGCGCCTGCTCGCTCAGCCAGTCGGCGGCGATGTCCTGCGCGGAGCGCTCATCGTTCACGCTCTCGGCGTTCATCGCGACGAGGTCCTGCGCCGTCAAGGCCGCGCTGACCTCATCGATGACCGCGGCGATGTCGTCGGTGACCTTCTCACTCGCGACCGGCACGACGTTCGACGCCAGGAAGAGCCCCTCGGGGTCCTCGAGCGTCACCAGGTCGTTCGTCGCGATGTTCGGGTCGGCGCTGTAGATGTTCACCATCTGCACCTGGTCGTCGACGAGCGCCTTGACCGTGAGCGCGCCACCGCTGTCCTCGATCGCGGTGAAGCCCACGTCGACGCCGTAGGCCGACTTCAGCCCCTCGGGGCCGTAGGGGCGGGTCTCGAGCTCGGCATTGCCGCCGAGGGTGATCGGCTCGGGGACGCCCGCGAGATCGGCGAGGCTCGTGACGCCGAACTCCTCGGAGAACGCCGCCGTCACGTTGTACGAGTCCTGATCGGTCGCTGGCGCCTGATCGAGCACGCGCAGCCCGTCGGGAAGCGCGCCCTCGAGCTCCGAGTAGACCTCGTCGCTCGTGCGCGCCTCGGTGTCGGGCTCGTAGTACTGCAACAGGTTGCCCGTGTACTCGGGGAACAGATCGATCTCACCGGCCTCGATCTCGGGCAGGTACACCTCCCGCTGACCGATCCGGAACTGACGGTCGACCTCGAAACCGTTCTCCTCGAGCGCCTGCGCGTAGATCTCGGCGATGATCTCGTTCGAGTAGTAGTCCTGCGAGCCGATCACGATCGGTCCACCACTCGCCGCCGTCTCGCCGCCCGAGCCCTCGTCGAGCGGATCGCCGGATGCACACCCTGCCAGGGCCACTGTCGCCCCGACCGCGACCGCCGCCAGAGCGACGAGCCGGCCTTTTCCTGCTGTGAACATGTGCGTTTCCCTTCAATTGGTGGGATCACCCCACACTCGTTCGCGGCCGGGATGGCCGGGAACGAAGCGATGCGGGCCCGCGTCCGACGCGAACCCCCTCAGGAACACCAAGGCGCTGGACCAGGGCGAACATTCCATCGAGGACCAGCGCGAGCGCGATGATGAGGATCGACGCGCCGAGCATGACCGTGTAGTCGCGGGTCTTCAAGCCCAGGAAGATGTAGGTGCCGAGCCCGCCCAGGCCGATGTACGACGCGAGCGTCGCGGTCGCGATGACCTGGAGCACCGCGGCCCTGATGCCGCCGATGATGGTCGGCAGGCCGAGCGGGAGCTCGACCCGAAGGGCGATCTGCAGCTCGGTCATGCCCATGGCGCGAGCCGCGTCGACCGTGGAGCGCGAGACCCCGCCGACGCCCGCATACGCGCCGGCGAGCACCGACGGCACCGCGAGCACCATCAGCGCGAGGTACGGCGCACCGATGACCAGGCCGAGCCAGAGCGCGAGCAGGGTGAGCAGACCGAGCGTCGGCAGCGCGCGGAGCGCACCGGAGACCACGACCGCCGGCTCGCGGCCACGGCCCGTGTGGCCGATGACGACCCCGATGGGCACGGCGATGACGATCGAGCCCGCGACGACGGCGAGGCTGAACACGACGTGGAAGACGAGCCGCGCGCCGATGCCGTCGGGGCCCTCCCAGTTGGCCGGGTCGGTGAGCCACGCGAACGCGTCGAGGAAGAGGTTCACGCCGCCACCTCCGGCTGCGCGCCGCCTGGGCGGCGTCGCATGCGGCGGGGGCCGCGGGCGCGCAGGTTCCACGGCAGGAGCCAGCGGCCCAGGAGGACGACGACCCAATCGAGCGCGATCGCGAGCAGCATCGTGGCGATGACGCCCGCCCAGATCTCACCGGCGATGCCGCGCTGGAAGCCGTCGGTGAACAGGCTGCCGAGGCTCTGCACGCCGATGAGCGCGCTGATCGTCGCGAGGCTCATGGTGCTGACGATGACGACCCGGAGCCCCGCGAGGAGCCCCGGCCCGGCCAACGGCAGCTCGACCCCCGCGAAACGCCGCCACGGCGAATACCCGATCGCGGTGGCCGACAGCCGGATGTCGGCGTCGACGTCGGCGAACGCGTCGGCGGCCGTGCGCACCATGAGCGCCATGCCGTAGAGCGTGAGCGCGACCACGAGGTTCACGGGCGAGCGGAGGGACACCCCGATCAGGCCCGGCAAGGCGATCAGCAGCGGCAGCGACGGGATCGCGTAGAGGATGCCGCACAGGCTGAGCAGCACCCCGCGCGACCACCTGAACCGCCACGCGAGCCAGCCGATGGGCACCGAGAGCACGAAGCTCAGCGTGATCGCCGGAACCGACAGTGCGAGATGGACGAGCACGAGCTCGCCGATCCGATCGAGGTTCGACCAGATCCAGTTCACGACGCGAGAACCCCCGCCGGACGACCGTCGTCGTCCACGACGATGCGACGTCCGTCCACCTCGGCGACGCGCAGCAGACGCCGGCCGCGGTCGGCCCCGATGAACCCGGCCACGAACTCGTCGGCGGGACTCGCGAGGATCTCGGCCGGTGCGCCCTGCTGCACGACGTGTCCGCCCTCACGAAGGATGACCACGTGATCGCCGAGCCGGAACGCCTCGTCGATGTCGTGTGTGACGAACACGATGGTCTTGCCGAGCTCGCGCTGCAGCCTGAGCAGCTCGTCTTGCAGCTCGGTCCGCACGAGCGGGTCGACCGCGCCGAACGGCTCGTCCATCAGCAGGATGTTCGGGTCGACCGCGAGCCCGCGCGCGACGCCGACGCGCTGTTGCTGGCCGCCGGACAACTGCGCCGGGTATTTGTCGGCGAGCGAGCGGTCGAGCCCGACCGTGTCCATGAGCTCGAGCGCCCGCGCGCGGGCCGCACGCTTCGACTCGCCGCGCAGCACGGGCACCGTCGCGATGTTGTCGATCACCGTGCGGTGCGGCAGCAGCCCGCTGTTCTGCATGACGTAGCCGATCGAGCGGCGCAGCCGCACGGGATCGACCGTCGCGACGTCGGCACCGTCGATGAGCACCGCACCGTCCGACGGGTCCACCATGCGATTGATCATGCGGAGCAGGGTGGTCTTGCCCGAACCCGATGAGCCGACCAGGACCGTCGTACGGTGCGGCCGCATCTGCAGATCGACCCGTTCGACCGCGACGGTGCCGTCGGGGAACTGCTTGCGCACACCACGGAACTCGATCATGCCGTCCACCCTCCGCGGGTGGGGATGCCCGCAGGACAAGCCAAACACGCACCGCCGACACGTTCAATGCTCGCGTCGGCGTGGCCCGGATGTGCTAGGCCGCGGAGTGCCCGTCGAGCGTTGCACCGGCCGCGATCGCGGGATCGAGATGCTCTTCGAGGTACCGGCGGACGACGACCTTGGCCTCGTCGATGTACCGCGAGTCGCCCTGCGGGTCGCGTGAGTGGGCGCGGTACACCAGCGCTTCCACGAGCTCCATGGCCACGCCGAAGCGGAAGCGCAGCTCGGCGGTGTCGGCGATGCCGCGGAACTCGGCTGCGAGCACGCGCACCATCCGGCTGGCGAACTCGGGCTCTTCGCCGTCGTCGGAGAGCTCGCGGTCGGCCGCGTGGACGACCGTGAAGCCCGGCTCCTCGCGGTAGAGCGCGTCGAGCGCGTCGACGGCGGTCTCGACGAGCTCCCACCAGGTCGTCAGATCGGCCGCGGCGAGCCGTTCGGCCACACGCGCCCGGTAGCGGTCGATCGACCGCTCACGAAGTCCGTGGAGGACGGCGACCCGGTCGGGGAAGTACCGGTAGACCGTGCCGATCGAGGCACCCGCGCGCTCGGCGACCATCTGCGTCGTGAGCCGTTCGAAGCCCACCTCGTCGACGAGCTCGGCCGCGGCGTCGAGGAGCGCGTCGAGCCGTTGGGTGCTGCGTCGCTGGGTCGGCTCGGTTCGCACCGTGCTGATGCGACCATGATCGGCCCCCAGGATCAGGTCGATGTTGGACACGGAACCTCCAGTCGATAACGCCGACTATATTACCGGGCATATAGCTGGCCGCCGTACCGGCCCCGCCGCGCGCGGCCCGGTCCGGCCCGGCCCGCGGGCACGTGCAGCCCGGCGGACATGACAGACTGGAGGGATGCCGGAGACCTCCCCCTCCCCGGTCGGATCCCGTGAGCGCACGACTCGGCACGGCGCTGCGCGGTTCGAAGACTGGCTGCACGACGTCCGCGAACGGTTCGCGAGACGTCGTGGGCATGTGCCCACCGTGGTGCCCTACACGGGCTACGGCTCGACCGAGTGGGTCAGGGTGCTGTGCCGGGTGCTGTTGTCGAAGCCCGTCACGGGCGGCTCCGGCACCAAACGCGGCCGGACCCGTGAGCAGAGCATCCGCGGCTGGCGCAGCTTCACGAGCGTGCCCGTCGGGGACATCCCCGTGATCATCGAGGTCGGCGGCCAGCGGCTCGAGGTGCTGGCCGATCGCGGCGGCGTCGTCGACACCAAGGTCCCCGTCCGGCTCGAACCCGGCTGGCACCGCGCGCGGTTGTACACCGAAGGCTCCGAACCCGTGTCCGCGCCCGTGCACGTCATCGACCCCGGGGCGCGGTTCGGCCTCATCTCCGACGTGGACGACACGGTCATGGTGACCGCGCTGCCCCGCCCGCTGGTCGCCGCCTGGAACACGTTCGTGCTCGACGAGCACGCGCGCATCCCGACCCCCGGCATGGCCGTGCTGTTCGAGCGACTGGTCAGAGAGCACCCCGGCGCGCCGGTCATCTATCTGTCGACCGGCGCCTGGAACGTCGCACCGACGCTGACCCGCTTCCTCGACCGCAATCTCTACCCCGCCGGCCCGCTGCTGCTCACCGACTGGGGCCCCACGCACGACCGGTGGTTCCGCAGCGGGCGCGCGCACAAGGAGGAGAACCTCAGGCGGCTCGCCGAGGAGTTCCCCGATGTGCGGTGGCTGCTCGTGGGCGACGACGGCCAGCACGACGAGGAGCTCTACGCGCGCTTCGCAGCCGACCACCCCGGCCGGGTCGCCGCGGTCGCGATCCGGCGGCTCTCCACCGGCGAGGCGGTGCTCGCCGGTGGTCGCACCAAGGTGGACGAGCACACCGACCAGGTGCCGTGGGTCTCGGCGGGCGACGGATCCACCCTGGCCGACCGCCTGGCCGAGGCGGGGGTCATGCAGCCCGGGCCCGACCAGCCCGAGCCGCCGCTCGCCTGACGTCCGGCGCGCCCGATCGCAACGCCCGGTTCTCACCTCGAACGGTCGCGGATGGTGGGTGTCTCCGCGCCGCACCCACCATCTGCGACCGTTCGAGTCCGAGGTCGGGCTCGGTCGGGCGTCGGTGCGTCGGTGCGTCGGTGAGTCGGTGCGTGAGCGGATGCCTCGGGCGCCCGCTCAGGGCACGGGCACCGCAGCGCGGGCGCGCGCGAAGCGCGCCAGCCCCCGGTTGATCTCGCGCGCCCAGAGCGGGCCGCGGAAGATGAACCCGGAATAGCCCTGCACGAGCGTCGCACCCGCGTCGAGCCGGTCCTGCACGTCGGCCGCGGTCTCGACGCCGCCGACCGAGATCACGCATAGCTCGGCGGGCACGTGGTCGCGCACGAGCCGCAGCACCTCGAGCGCGCGCGCGGCGAGCGGCGCTCCCGAGAGCCCGCCCGCCCCGATCCGCTCGACCTCGGCCGCGCTCGTGCGGAGCCCGTCACGCGACACCGTCGTGTTGGTCGCGATGATCCCGTCGAGCCCGAGCCGGACCACGAGCTCGCAGATGCGGCGGACCTCGTCGTCGGCGAGGTCGGGCGCGATCTTGACGAGCAGCGGCGTCGAACCCGACGCGCCCCGAACCGCTTCGAGCAGCGGCGCGAGCGCGTCGAGCTCCTGCAGCCCGCGCAGGCCCGGCGTGTTCGGCGAGCTCACGTTCACGACGAGATAGTCGGCGAACGGCGCGAGCACGCGGGCGCTCCGCTCGTAGTCCGCCACGGCTTCCTCGACGGGGGTCGCCCGGCTCTTGCCGATGTTCACGCCGAGCACGGGCCGGTCACGACGGCGAGCCAGACGCGAGAGACGCCCCGCCGCGGCATCCGCCCCGCCGTTGTTGAACCCCATGCGGTTGACCAGCGCGCGGTCCTTCACCAGCCGGAACATGCGCGGCCGCTCATTGCCCGGCTGCGCGATCGCCGTGAGCGTGCCCACCTCCACGTGCCCGAAGCCGAGCTGGCCGAGGCCGCGCACCGCGAGGCCGTCTTTGTCGAAGCCGGCCGCGACGCCGAACGGCGACGGGAAGCGCAACCCCAGTGCCATCACCTCGAGCTCGGGCGCGGGGCGCGTGAACCGTTCCACGAGCCGGCCCACCCCGAACGCGGGAAGCGATCGGATGACCCGGAACGCGAGATGGTGGGCCCGCTCGGGGTCGAGGTGGGTGAGGACCTGGGAGAAGAGAAGTCGATACATGCCGCGGTTCAGAGTAGCCGAATCGAGCTGCTCAGCGACGCACTACTCGACCGGGCGAGCGGGCAACCGCCCGTGCTCGGCGCGCAGCGCCTCGATCGCCGACTCGAAGTCGTCGAGCGATTCGAACGCCTGATACACGCTCGCGAAGCGCAGATAGGCGACCTCGTCGAGCTCGCGCAGGGGTGGCAGGATCGCGAGGCCGATGTCGTTCGCCTCGATCTGCGAGGCGCCCGTCGACCGGATGGTCTCCTCCACCCGCTGGGCGAGGACCGCGAGGTCGGCGTCGGTCACGGGTCTGCCCTGGCACGCCTTCCGCACGCCGAGCACGACCTTCTCACGACTGAACGGCTCGACCACGCCGCTGCGCTTAATCACCGAGAGACTCGCGGTCTCGGTCGTCGAGAAGCGGCCACCGCACTCGGGGCACTGGCGGCGCCGCCGGATCGAGAGGCCGTCGTCGCTCGTGCGGGAGTCGATCACACGGGAATCGGGATGACGGCAGAAGGGGCAGTACATGGTGGCCCCAGCCTACCGGCGCGAGCCTACCGGCGCGCCGAAGCCACCGACCCGGCCTCCGCCGACCCGGCGTGCGCGGGCGCGAAGCGCGCCGTCACGGCCTCGCCGTGTGCGGGCAGGTCCTCCTCCGCCGAGAGCGCGGCGATCACCGGCGCGACCTCGCGAAGCGCCGCCTCGTCGTACCGGACGACCTGCTGAGGCCGCAGGAAGGTCGCGGCGGAGAGGCCGGAGACGTACCGTGCCGTGCCGCCCGTGGGCAACACGTGATTGGAGCCGGCCGCGTAGTCGCCGAGGCTCACGGGCGAGTGCGGCCCGACGAAGATCGCGCCGGCGTTCTCGATGCGCGCGAGCACGGCGTCGGCGTCGGCCACCTGGATCTCGAGGTGCTCGGGCCCGAAGGCGTTCGCGAAGTCGGCGGCTCGGTCGAGGTCGTCGACGAGGACGACGGCGGACTGCTGGCCCTCGATCGCCTGGCGGACCCGGGCGGCGTGCCGCGTCGACTCGACCCGCACGGCGAGGCGCTCCTGCACGGCCGCGGCGAGCTCGACCGAGTCCGTGACGAGCACGGACGCCGCGAGCTCGTCGTGCTCCGCCTGGCTCACGAGGTCGGCCGCGACGAAGTCCGAGTCGGCCGTGGCGTCGGCGATCACGAGGATGTCGGTCGGCCCCGCCTCGGCGTCGATGCCGGTGACGCCGGCCACGAGGCGCTTCGCCGCAGCGACGAAGACGTTGCCGGGGCCCGTGACCCGCTGCACCGGCTCGAGCCCGAGGCCCGGCACGCCGTAGGCGAACGCGCCGATCGCACCCGCGCCGCCCATGGCGTAGACCTCGTCGATGCCGAGCAGCGCGGCCACGCCCGCGACGGTCGGGTGGACCCGGCCGTCGTGGTCGGCCTGCGGCGGGGACGCGAGCGCGATCGAGCGCACCCCGGCCACCTGTGCGGGCACGACGTTCATCACGACGCTCGACGGGTACACGGCCTTCCCACCTGGCACGTAGAGCCCGACGCGTGCGACCGGCTGCCACCGCTGTTCGACGATCGCGCCGGGGGCCAGCACGGTCGTCTCGGGGGCCGGGACCTGCGCGGCGCTCGCGGCGCGCACACGCTCGATGGTCGACTCGATCGCCGAACGGACGTCGGGGTCGAGCGACGTGAGGGCTGCGGCGAGCTCGGCGGCCGGCACCCGTACCGCCGCCGGACGCACCCGGTCGAACCGCTCGGCCTGCTCGATGAGCGCGTGCTCACCTCGAGCGCGGACGTCGTCGATGAGCTCGCGTGCGGGGTCGAGGGCCGCGCCCACGTCGGTCGCCGCTCGCGGAACGAGTTCGAGGAGCTCGGTGGGGGTCGGCCGGGACCCGCGGAGGTCGATGGTGCGCAGCATGATGCGTCAAGCGTACCGAGCGTTCACCGCACGCCGCCTGTGCCGGCCGCAACAGCCCGGTTCAGAGCAGGCAGCCCGGGCCCAGCAGGCTCTTCAGCTCGCCGTAGAAGTCGGCCGTGACGCGGACCGGGTAGGGAACCTCGAAGACGCGACCCACGCGACCCTTCATGAGCGTCAGCCGCACCTCGGTGTCGCCCCGGTGCCTCGAGAAGACCTCGCCGAGCGCCGAGATCGTCTCATGCGTCGCCCGCTGATCGGGGATGGTGATGCGGACCGGCCCGTTGTCGTCGCTCTGCCCGAACTCGGGCGTCATCACACTGTAGGCGTGCAGGTTCATGCCGTCGTCGCGCAGGCTCACCCGGCCCCGGACCACCGCGATCGAGTCCGCCACGAGGCCGGGGGCGAACTCCTGGTAGGCCTTGCCCATGAACATGACGGTGATCGAGCCCGAGAAGTCTTCGACCTCGATCATGCCGTACTGGTTGCCGGACTGTCTCGCGACCCGGTGCTGCACGCTCGTGACGAGGCCGGCAACGGTCACCGTGTCGCCGTCCTGCGTGGAGTCGGAGGAGGTGAGGTCGAGGATCGTGGTCGACGCGTGCTTGGCCAGCGGCGCCTCGAGGCCGTCGAGCGGGTGCTCCGACACGTAGAGCCCGAGCATCTCGCGCTCGAACGCGAGCTTCTGCTTCTTCGCCCACTCCGGCCGCTCGGGCACCATCGAGGGCGCGGCCTCGCGCTCGTGGTCCTCGAACAGGCTGTCGAAGTCGAACCCGATGTCGCCGTTCTCGGCCGCGCGCTTGTCTTTCACGGCGGACTCCACCGCGCCCTCGTGGATCTCGACGAGCGAGCGCCGCGTGTGGCCGAGCGAGTCGAATGCGCCGGCCTTGACCAGCGACTCGACGGTGCGCTTGTTGGCGACCTGGATCGGGACCTTCTTGAGGAAGTCGTGGAACGTCTCGAAGCGCCCCTCCGTGTCGCGCGCGGCACGGATGGCGTCGACCACGTTGAAGCCGACGTTGCGGACGGCGCCGAGCCCGAACCGGATGTCGTCGCCGACGGCCGCGAAGAAGCCGATCGACTCGTTCACGTCGGGCGGCAGCACCTTGATGCCCATGCGCCGGCACTCGTTGAGGTAGAGCGCGAGCTTGTCGCGCGCATCGCCGACGCTCGTGAGCAGCGCGGCCATGTACTCGGCCGGGTAGTGCGCCTTGAGGTATGCCGTCCAGTAGCTCAGCACGCCGTACGCGGCCGAGTGCGCCTTGTTGAAGGCGTAGTCGGAGAAGGGCAGCAGGATGTCCCAGAGGGTCTTGATCGCGGCCTCGGAGTACCCGTTGGCGATCATGCCGCCCGAGAAGCCCTCGTACTGCTTGTCGAGCTCGGACTTCTTCTTCTTGCCCATCGCTCGCCGCAGGATGTCGGCCTGACCGAGCGAGAAGCCGGCGACCTTCTGCGCGATCGCCATGACCTGCTCCTGATAGATGATCAGGCCGTAGCTCGTGTCGAGGATGTCTTTCAGGGGTTCGGCCAGCTCAGGGTGGATCGGCGTGATCTCTTGCAGGCCGTTCTTGCGGAGCGCGTAGTTGATGTGCGAGTTCGCACCCATGGGCCCCGGCCGGTAGAGCGCGATGACGGCCGAGATGTCTTCGAAGTTGTCGGGCTTCATCTGCCGCAGCAGCGAGCGCATGGGCCCGCCGTCGAGCTGGAACACGCCGAGCGTGTCACCGCGGGAGAGCAGGTCGTACGCGTCGCGGTCGTCGAGGGCGAGGTCTTCGAGCACGGGCCGGAACCCGCGGTTGGCCTCGATGTTGTCGAGCGCGTCGTCGATGATCGTGAGGTTGCGGAGCCCGAGGAAGTCCATCTTGATCAGGCCGAGCGACTCGCACGCCGGATAGTCGAACTGGGTGACGATCTGGCCGTCTTGCTCCCGCTTCATGATCGGGATGATGTCGATCAGCGGATCGCTCGACATGATGACGCCAGCGGCGTGCACACCCCACTGGCGCTTCAGGTTCTCGAGCCCGAGGGCGGTCTCGAAGACGGTCTTCGCCTCGGCGTCGGTCTCGATGAGCGCCCGGATGTCGCCGGCCTCTTTGTAGCGCGGGTGATCTCTGTCGAGGATGCCCGAGAGCGGGATGTCTTTGCCCATCACCGCGGGCGGCATGGCCTTCGTGAGCTTCTCGCCCATGCCGAACGGGAACCCCAGCACGCGGCTGGAGTCCTTCAGTGCCTGCTTGGCCTTGATCGTGCCGTAGGTGACGATCTGCGCGACGCGCTCCTCGCCGTACTTCTCGGTGACGTACTTGATGACCTCGCCGCGACGACGCTCGTCGAAGTCCACGTCGAAGTCGGGCATGGACACGCGGTCGGGGTTCAGGAACCGCTCGAAGATGAGCCCGTGCTGCAGCGGGTCGAGGTCGGTGATCTTCATGGCGTACGCGGCCATCGAGCCGGCGCCCGAGCCTCGGCCGGGGCCGACCCGGATGCCGTGCTCCTTCGACCAGTTGATGAAGTCGGCGACGACGAGGAAGTAGCCGGGGAAGCCCATCTGGCTGATCACGCCGGTCTCGTAGTCGGCCTGCTTGCGCACGTCGTCGGGGATGCCGTTGGGGTAGCGCTGGTGCAGGCCGCGCTCGACCTCCTTGATGAACCAGCTCTCCTCGTTCTCGCCCTCGGGCACGGGGAAGCGCGGCATGTAGTTCGCGCTGGTGTTGAACTGCACGTCGCACCGTTCGGCGATCGCGAGCGTGTTGTCGCAGGCCTCGGGGTGGTCGCGCCACACCTGACGCATCTCGGCTGCGCTCTTGAGGTAGAACTCGTCGGCGTCGAACTTGAACCGGTTGGGGTCGTCGAGCGTGGACCCCGACTGCACGCAGAGCAGCGCCGCGTGACTCTTGGCGTCGTGCGCGTGCGTGTAGTGCAGGTCGTTGGTCGCGACGAGCGGGAGGCCGAGGTCTTTGGCGAGGCGCAGCAGGTCGTCCATGATGCGCTTCTCGATGCCGAGCCCGTGGTCCATGACCTCGGCGAAGAAGTTCTCTCTGCCGAAGATGTCGCGGAACTCGGCCGCCGCCTTGACGGCCTCGTCGTACTGGCCGAGCCGCAGCCTCGTCTGCACCTCGCCCGACGGGCAGCCGGTCGTCGCGATGAGGCCCTTCGCGTACGTCTGCAGGAGCTCGCGGTCCATGCGCGGCTTGAAGTAGTAGCCCTCGATCGACGCGCGGCTGTTGAGCCGGAACAGGTTGTGCATGCCCTCGGTCGTCTCCGAGAGCAGGGTCATGTGCGTGTACGCGCCCGAGCCCGACACGTCGTCGCCGCCGCCGTTGCCCCAGCGGATGCGGGTCTTGTCGCTGCGGTGCGTGCCCGGCGTGAGGTACGCCTCGGTGCCGATGATGGGTTTGATGCCGGCGTCGGTCGCCTGCTTCCAGAAGTCGTAGGCGCCGAAGACGTTGCCGTGGTCGGTCATCGCGACTGCGGGCATGCCCTCGGCCACGGCGGCCTTCATGAGCTCGCCCACCCTGGCCGCGCCGTCGAGCATCGAGTACTCGGAATGGACGTGCAGATGGACGAACGAATCGGCGGCCACGGGGCTCCTCCGGGGGTGGTGCGGGGGCGGATCTTGAGGGCGTGTGAGCGAGTCTACGGTGCCCCGCCGACATCGACGGATGCCTCGGCGGCGCGCCTGCCTCAGTCCTCCCGCAGCACGTCGAGCGCGTGCGCGAGGTCCGCCGGATACTCCGACGTGTAGACGGCCCACTCCCCCGTGCCGGGGTGCACGAACCCGAGCTCGCGCGCGTGCAGCCACTGACGGCTGAGCCCGAGCCGTGCGCTCAGGGTCGGGTCGGCCCCGTACATCGCGTCGCCCGCGCACGGGTGCCGCTGCGCGGCCATGTGCACGCGGATCTGGTGCGTGCGGCCGGTCTCGAGATGGATCTCGAGCAGCGAGGCGTAGGGGAACGCCTCGATCGTCTCGTAGTGGGTCACGGCGTGCTTGCCGTCGGCGGTCACCGCGAACTTCCAGTCCGATCGGGGATGCCGGCCCACCGGGGCGTCGATCGTGCCGGCCAGCGGGTCGGGGTGCCCCTGCACGATCGTGTGGTAGATCTTCTCGACCTCCCGATCGTGGAATGCCCGCTTGAGCGCGGTGTAGGCGCGTTCGGACTTCGCCACGACCATGAGCCCGCTCGTGCCGGCGTCGAGCCGGTGCACGACGCCCTGCCGCTCGGGCGCGCCCGACGTGGAGATCCGGTAGCCGGCCGCCGCGAGCGCGCCGACCACGGTCGGCCCGTTCCAGCCGATCGAGGGGTGCGCTGCGACGCCCGCGGGCTTGTCGACCACGACCAGGTCGGCGTCATCGTGCACGATGCCGAGATCGGGCACGGCGATGGCCTCGACCTCGAGCGGGCGCGGCGGGGTCCAGCTCACCTCGAGCCAGGCCCCGGCATGCAACCGGTCGGACTTGTCCACGACGCGCCCGTCGACGACCACGCCGCCCGCGGTTGCGACGTCGGCGGCCTGCGTGCGGCTGAACCCGAGCAGCTTGGCGAGCCCGGCGTCGACACGAGCGCCCTCGAGACCATCGGGAACGGGAAGCGCGCGATGCTCCATCAGCCTCGCCCCGTCACGACTCGGCGGCCGGTCGCGCGGTGGGCGCCTCGTCGGCCGGCGAGGGCTTCGAGACGGCCCGCGAGCCGTCGAGTCCGATGCCGCGGATCGTCAGGATCATGAAGAGCACCATGCTCGACACGATCGCGATGTCCGCGAAGTTGTAGATCGCCGGCAGCAGCCACGGCGTCCAGATGAAGTCGATGACGTGCCCGAGCCCGAAGCTCGGCTCGCGCACGAGCCGGTCGGTGAGGTTGCCCAGCACGCCGCCGAGCAGCAGGCCGAACACCAGCGCCCACGCGACCGAGCGGATCCGGCGCGCGAACCACACGATGAACGTGATGACCGCGGCCGCGAGGATCGTGAAGATCCAGGTCATGCCGCTCGCGATCGAGAAGGCCGCGCCCGGGTTCCTCACGAACTGCCACTGCAGCACGGTGCCGAGCACCGGGACCGCCTCGCCTTCGGTGAGGTTGGCGACGACGAGCGCCTTGCTCAGCTGGTCGAGCCCGTACGCCGCGATGGCCGCCCCGAACAGGACGGCCAACGCGATCACGGTACTCGCGGAGCGAGCGCTTCGGTCAGCCGCCAAAGCCCTGGAACGTCGGCGCCTGCGCGGCCTCGCCCTGACGGTTCGCACCCGACCCGGAGAAGCCCTGGTTGCCCGAGACCTGCACCGGCGACGCGGTGTCGAGCTCGCGCAGCTGGCCCTCGATGTAGCTCTTGAGCTTCTGGCGGTAGTCGCGCTCGAAGACCCGGAGCTCGTCGACCCGCTTCTCGAGCGCGACGCGCTCCTGGTCGAGGATGTTCATCTGCGCACGGGACTTCGCCTCGGCCTCGGCGACGACGCGCGCCGCGGTGGCGTGGCCCTCGGCGATGAGGGCGTCGCGCTTCTCGACGCCCTCGCGGACGTGCTCCTCGTGCAGGCGGCGCGCGAGCTGGAGCAGGTTCGTGGTGCTGGTCTGCTCGTCGATCTCGGACTGCGGCGTGGCCTGCTGCGTCGGGACGGCCACCGTGGGCGGCGGCGCGGCCGGCTCAGCGTACGCGGTGGCCGGCGCCGGGGCCGGTGCGGCCGGGGCGGCGGCGGGAGCGGGGCGCGACGAGTCGGCGCCGCGGGCCTCTGCCGCGGCGAGGCGCTGGCGCAGCTCCTCGTTCTCCTGGTTCAGGCGGCGCAGCTCGACGACCACCTCGTCGAGGAAGTCGTCGACCTCGTCCTGGTCGTAGCCCTCGCGGAACTTCGTCGCCTGGAAGCGCTTGTTGACCACATCTTCCGGAGTTAGCGCCATGGCTGCAACCCTCACATCTGTCGATAACGGTTCGGAACGGATTTGCTCACGATATCAGGGTCGCCCGGTGGGTCGCAGTGCGTGCGGGTGCCGGGCGTCACGCTCGCAGCAGATCGTCAGGCGACCCCTCGCGTCGCGTCAGAGCGCCGCGACCGCGGTGGCCGCCGAGAGCCCGGAGACGATGGTCATCAGCACGATGACCACGAGCATCGCGAGGCTCCAGCCGAGGTCGAGCGCGATCTGACCGATGCGGATCGGCGGGACGAGCCTGCGGAAGAACCGCACGGGCGGATCGGTCACGGTGTAGACCAGCTCGACCACGACGAGCCAGAATCCCCGTGGCCGCCAGCTGCGATTGAAGGTGCGCACCAGGTCGAGCACGAATCGCGCCCACATGATGAAGAAATAGATGAGGAGGAGCGTCGAGAGGATGCTCCAGACGACCGAAAGTGCTCCCACGACGGGAGAGTCTACGCGTGCGCGAAGAACGTCGCGTCCGCGTCGCCCTCGCCGTTGCCGGTATCGCCCGAGACCACGACGTGCGCGGGCGACAGCAGGAACACCTTGCTCGTCACGCGCTCGATCTTGCCGTGCAGGCCCTGGGAGAGCCCGCTCGCGAAGTCGATGAGGCGCCGGGCGTCGTTGTCGGACATCTGCGACAGGTTGATGATCACCGGCACGCCCTCGCGGAACGACTCGGCGATGACCTGCGCGTCACGGTACTGACGCGGGTGCACGGTGAGGATCTCGTTCATATCCGCCTGCGAAATCGTGGGGACGGGCTGGGGCTGTGCCTTGCGGAGCGGCGTCACCGCGGCCCCGCCCTTCGGCGCCGGCGGCGCGGCCTGGACGACCGGCGCGGGGGCGGGCTGGCTCGCGGCGGGCGTGTGCGCCTGCGGCGACTCGGCCTCGAGCTCCTCGTCGGCGAGGCCGAGGTAGACCATGGTCTTCTTCAGCGGGTTCGACATCGCTGCCTCCTCAGTGCGTAAAGTCTGCTTCGAGGCTAACCTCAGGCCGGCCGATTGCCCGTGATTGCCGTGCCGATCCGAAGGTGTGTCGCGCCTTCGAGGATCGCGTCGCGGAAGTCGTGGCTCATGCCCATGGAGAGCGCGTCCGCCTCGGGGGCCTGGCGCTGGATCCGTGCTGAGAGCTCGCGCACGCGCGCGAACTCCGGCCGGGCGGGGACGCCGAGCGGCGCGACCGCCATGAGGCCCCTGAGCCGCAGCCCCGGCGTGCCGAGCACGCGCTCGACGAGCGCGTCGAGCGCGTCCGGCGCGACGCCGCCGCGCCCCGGGTCGTCGGTGAGGTTCACCTGGACGAACACGTCGACGGATGCCTCGTCGGAGCGCAGCGCGTCCACGACCGACGCACGGTCGATCGAGTGGATCGCGCTCGCGTACGCGCGAACCTGCCTGGCCTTCTTGCTCTGCAGCTGTCCGACGAAGTGCCAACGCAGCTCGGGAAGGGTCGGCGCGAGCTCGGCGGCCTTCGCCTGCGCCTCCTGGTGCCGGTTCTCGCCCACGTCACGGACGCCGAGCGCGGCGAGCTCGGCGATGAGCGACACCGGATGGAACTTGGTCACGACGATCGTCGTGAGCTCGTCGGCGCTCCGGCCGGCCGCTGCCGCGGCATCCGCCACCTCGCCGCGCACCCGCGCGAGCCGCTCGGCGAGACCGGCGGCCCCGCCGGGGCCGCCGACGCCACCGGCCGCGCCCTCGCGGGCGGGCCCGTTCGTCGGCGGCTCGGCGGTCACTTCAGGAAGTCGGGGATGTCGAGGTCGTCGCCGTCGTCGTCGAACGCCGGGTCGGTGACGATCTGATCGCCGGCGGGCGGGTCGATCTCACCCCAGTTGGCGGTCTCGACCAGCTCCTCGATGTCGATCTCGGCGACGGGCTCGCCGTGCTCGGAGACCGAGCCGCCCAGCAGCCCGGCACCGCCGACGGCCGCGCCGACCGCGGCGGGGACCGCGGCCGAGCGACGTGCCTCGGACTGGTCGAGCGTGTGCTCCTTCACCTGGTCCTTCGGCTGCGGCTCACCGCCGTCGAAGCCTGCGGCGATGACGGTGACGCGCACCTCGTCGCCGAGCGTGTCGTCGATGACGGCACCGAAGATGATGTTCGCCTCGGGGTGCACGGCCTCCTGCACGAGCCTCGCCGCGTCGTTGATCTCGAAGATGCCGAGGTTCGAGCCGCCCTGGATGGACAGCAGCACGCCGTGCGCGCCGTCGATGGAGGCCTCGAGCAGCGGGCTCGCGACCGCGAGCTCGGCGGCCTTGATCGACCGGTCGGCGCCGCGTGACGAGCCGATGCCCATGAGCGCGGACCCCGCACCCTGCATGACCGACTTGACGTCGGCGAAGTCGAGGTTGATGAGGCCGGGCGTGGTGATCAGGTCGGTGATGCCCTGCACACCGGCGAGCAGCACCTGGTCGGCGGTCGAGAACGCCTCGAGCATCGAGATGCCGCGGTCGCTGATCTCGAGCAGCCGGTCGTTCGGCACCACGATGAGGGTGTCGACCTCTTCCTTCAGCCGGCCGACGCCCTGCTCGGCCTGGGTCTGCCGGCGCTTGCCCTCGAAGCTGAACGGCTTGGTCACGACACCGATCGTGAGCGCGCCGATCGACTTGGCGATGCGCGCGACCACGGGCGCGCCGCCCGTGCCGGTGCCGCCGCCCTCGCCCGCGGTCACGAAGACCATGTCGGCGCCCGCGAGCGCCTCCTCGATCTCTTCGGCGTGGTCTTCGGCGGCGCGACGGCCGACCTCGGGGTCGGCGCCCGCCCCGAGTCCGCGCGTGAGGTCGCGTCCGACGTCGAGCTTGACGTCGGCGTCGGACATCAGCAGCGCCTGCGCATCGGTGTTGATCGCGATGAACTCGACCCCGCGCAGGCCGAGTTCGATCATGCGGTTCACCGCGTTCACACCGCCGCCGCCGATGCCGACGACTTTGATGACGGCGAGGTAGTTCTGGTTAGTCGACATGTCCGGCCCTCCGTGCGAACTCTGAACCTTAAACCTTCACCTGAAGGTTAAAGTTTTGCCGAGTATGCAATTCCTGCGACGACGGTACGTGGTGCGCCGTCGTCCACTCCGCAAGGGGCACCCGCGTGTCGCGAACCCCGGTGCGAATCCGGCACCACCGACACCCCGCCCGGCGCGTCACCCGACCAGCCCCGGGCTCATCGGCGCCGAGACGTCGTAGGTCACGACGGTCTCGGGCGGCGCCGAGCGCATGAGCTGTGCGAGCACCGTCGCCTTGAGCGGCGATTGCTCGGCACTGCCCCACACCACCGTCGCGTCGCCCGCGAGCACGAGCCTGACGTCGTCCGCCGTCGCCGCGGTGGCCTGCACGACCTGCGCGCGCACCTCTGGGGGCAGACTGCGGATCACCGCGGCCGCGGCCCGGAAGCCCTCGCTCGTGACCGAACCCGCGCTGATCACCGGCTGCCCCTCGGGCCGTTCGGTCATCCGCTCGATGACGACGCCCGCCGCGTCGACGAGCTCGAGCCCGTCCGCGGTCTCGAGGACGCCGACGGGCGTCCGCTCGACGATGCGGACGACCAGGGTGCCCGGCGGCAACGTCTCGGTCGAGTACGTCTCGATCAGAGGAAAGCCGCCGAGGGCGTCCTGCACGTCGCCCGACGTGATCAACGGCAGCGGTGTGCCGAGGTCCTCGGCGAACGCCCCCTGGATCTCGGCGACCTGGATCCGCTGGGCCCCCTCGATGCGCACCTCGCGCAACGCCATCAGCGGCGAGTACGCGATGGCGACCATGCCGACCGACACCAGCAGCACCGATCCGCCGCCGATCAGCCAGGCACGACGGCGACGACGGGAACGTTCGGTGAACCGCCGCACCTCCTGCCGCTCGTACCGCTTGCGCGCGGCGCGCGCGCGAGCCAGGTCTCGCTTCGCCGCGCGCACATCGGCCCCCGCCGAACGCGCCCTGGGCTCGGCCGGGCCGCGCAGCGGCTCGATCGGCTGCGTCGCATCGGGGTCGGCTCCGGCACCGCCGCGCAACGGCTCGATCGGCTGCGTCGCGTCGGCGCTCCGTGCGCCAACCCGCCCGAACGGCTCGATCGGCTGCGTCGCGTCGGCCTCGACGGGGGCGGACCGACCGGGCGGCGGGACGGGTCGCGTCTCGTCGGCGGGCGAGGCGACCGCGGCCCGGCCGGGTTCCCGCTGCCGCGGCGGGCCGTCGAACCCCTGCGGCCGCCTCACCCGAGCACCGCCGTCACTCGCGGGTCCGCTCGAGCGAGCCGAGCAGCTGCGGGACGATGCGGTAGACGTCACCGCAGCCGAGCGTGATCACGAAGTCGCCGTCGCGCGCGATGCGCGCCGTGTGGTCGGCGGCCTCCTGCCAGTCGGGAATGAACGCGACATGCGACGCATCCGCGAACCGCTCGCTCACGAGCGCTCCGGTCACCCCGGGGACCGGGTCTTCTCGCGCGCCGTACACGTCGAGCACGACCGTCTCGTCGGCGAACCGCTCGAGCACCTCGGCGAACTCGGTCGCGAACGCCCGCGTGCGGCTGTAGGTGTGCGGCTGGTGCACCGCGATGATCCGCCCCTCGCCCACGACCGTGCGCGCGGCCGCGAGCGCGGCGGCCACCTCGGTCGGATGGTGCGCGTAGTCGTCGTACACGCTCACGCCGCCGACCGTGCCGTGCAGCTCGAACCGGCGGCCCGTGCCGCCGAACCGTTCGATGCCCGCGAGCGCCGCGGCCGGGTCGTGGCCGAGGCCGACGAGCACGGCGAAGGCGCCCGCGGCGTTGATCGCGTTGTGCCGCCCCGGCACACGCAGCCGCGCGCGGTACGTCGCCCCCGCGTAGTCGATGGCGAACGCCACGGGACCGTCGGTCTCGACGGAGTGCACCCGCACCGTGGCATCCGCCGCCTCGCCGAACGTGACGATCGCGCCGTGCGCGAGCCGCTCGCGCACGCGGGTCGCGCCGGCGTCGTCCGACGAGATGACGACGAGCTCGCGAGCCCGGTCGGCGAAGTCGACGAACGCCTGCTCGAACGCCTCGCGGGAGCCGTAGTGGTCGAGGTGGTCGGGGTCGACGTTCGTGATGAGCGCGACCGAGGTGTCGTAGAGCAGGAACGAGCCGTCGGACTCGTCGGCCTCGACGACGAAGAGCTCGTCGTCGCCCGCGGCCGAGCTCGTCCCGAGATCCGCGATGACGCCGCCGTTGACGAAGCTCGGGTCGGCGCCGAGCCCCAGCAGGCCGGTCACGATCATGCCCGTCGACGTCGTCTTGCCGTGCGCGCCCGCGACCGAGACGAGGCGGCGGCCACCGATCAGCGCGGCGAGCGCCTGCGAGCGGTGCAGCACGGGCAGCCCGCGCTCGAGCGCGAGCCGGTACTCGGGGTTGTCCTGCCACAGCGCACCGGTGACGACGACCGTGTCCGCGTCAGCCGGCAGGTGCTCGGCGCGGTGCCCGAGGTGGATGACCGCCCCGAGCTCGCGGAGCGCCGCGATGTTCGCCGAGTCGCGCACGTCGGACCCCGTCACGCGGTGGCCGTCGGCGAGCATGAGCCGTGCGATCCCGCTCATGCCGGAACCGCCGATGCCCACGAAATGCACGTTGCCGAGCTCGGCGGGGATGCTCACGGAGAGGTCGGGCTTGATGGTCACGTCGCTTCGGGCCTTTCGCGGTCGCGTCCGGCGGTCGATGCGCCGGTGGATGCCCCGGCGGGACATCTCGCTCCTTCAACGTTACGCGGGATCGTGCGGACGCCGGGCTCCCCCGCCGAGTGCACGATCGACGAGCGCGACCATGCGGTCGGTGCCGTCGCGGAATCCGGCCGCGGCCGCAGCGCGCGCCATCGCCTCGATGCCGGGCCGGTCCTCGAGCAGGGGCGCGAGCGTCGCGGCCACCCACGCGGGCGTGAAGTCCTGATCGTTCACGAGGATGCCGCCGCCTCCGGCGACCACGGGAGCCGCATTGAACCGCTGTTCGCCGTTGCCGACCGGGTACGGGACGTAGACCGCCGGGATGCCGAGCGCCGCGAGCTCGCACACCGTGCCCGCGCCCGCGCGTGAGACGGCGGCGTCGGCCAGCGCGAGCGCGAGGTCCATGCGGTCGGCATACTCGACCATCCGGTACCCCGCGAGGCCCGGATCGGTCACCTCGCTCTTCGCACCGGTCAGGTGCAGCACCTGCCAGCCTGTCTCGAGCAGACGTGCGGCCGAACCGACCGCCGTCGCGTTGATCCGGCGCGCACCGAGCGATCCGCCCGTGACGAGCAGCACCGGGCGATCGGCGTCCAACCCGAACGCAGCCGCCGCCTCGGCGCGCGACGCCGCCCGGTCGAGACGTTCGATCTCACGCCGGAGCGGCATGCCCACGACCTCGGCGCGCGGCAGCGGCGTGCCCGCGAACGCGACGCCGGTCGCGGCCGCGAACCGCGCGCCCAGACGATTCGCGAGCCCGGGCCGCGCGTTCGCCTCGTGGATCGCCACGGGGACCCGCGCACCGCGCGCGGCGAGGTACGCGGGCGTCGAGACGTAGCCGCCGAACCCGACGACGACGTCGACGCGGTGCTCGCGGATCAGGGTGCGCACGTCGTCGACCGATCGCCGGAAACGCCCGGGGAACGCCACCGCCTGACGGTTCGGCCGCCGCGGGAACGGCACCTTCGCGATCGTCAGCAGCTCGTACCCGCGAGCCGGGACGAGCCGCGACTCGAGGCCCTCGGCGGTGCCGAGCACGAGCACCTGGGCGCTCGAGTCGCGCTCGCGGAGCCGGTCGGCGACCGCGAGCAGCGGGTTCACGTGGCCGGCGGTGCCGCCGCCGGCGAGCAGATAGGTGGTCACGTGCTGGTGCTCCTGGCGCGTCGGGACACGAACGGCAGCGAGAAGGGCGCCGTCCCCTCGGGATCGCGCGCGACCGACAGGACCACGCCGATCGCGAAGAGCGTCGTGAGCAATGCGGTCCCGCCCGCCGAAACCAGCGGCAGCGGCACCCCCAGCACGGGGAACACCTTCAGCACGACGCCGATGTTGACGAGGGCCTGTCCGATCACCCACACCGCGACCGCTGCGGTCGCGGCCCGGCCGAACGGCGTCTGCGCGCTGCGCAGCACGCGCGCGAGCGCGACGCCGAGCAGCGCGAAGAGACCGATCACGACGATCGCGCCGACCAGGCCGAGCTCCTCGCCGATGATCGCGAAGATGAAGTCGTTGTCGGCCGCGGGAAGCCACGACCACTTCGCCGCCGAGTTGCCGAGCCCGACCCCGAAGATGCCGCCGTTCGCGAGGGCGAACATGCCGTGCTGGATCTGCCAGCAGTCCGCCTGGTCGATCGTCGTGCAGTTCTCCTGCAGGAATGACGTGATGCGGCGGAGCCGGCTGTCGCTCGAGACGGCGACGAGCCCGAACAGCACCGCACCGATGACGAGCGGGATGAGCAGCAGGCGGAGCTTCACGCCGATCAGGAACAGCGCGCCGAGAAGCATGGCGGCCATGACCATGACCGTGCCGAGGTCCCCGCCGAGCAGCACGAGCCCGATCGCGCCGCCGCCGACCAGCAGGATCGGGAGCAGCCCGTGCACGAAGTCGTCGAGCTTGTCCTGTTTCTTCGTCACGATCGTGCCGAGCCACAGCACGAGCGCGACCTTGATCGCCTCGGAGGGCTGGAACGAGAACGATCCGAGTGCGAGCCAGTTGGTGTTGCCGCCGACCTCGATGCCGAGCGGCGTCGCCACGACGAGCACCTGCATGGCGCACGCGATCCCGAGCACGGGCCACGAGATCGCCATCCAGAACCGCTGGGGCATGCGACTCGCGAAGAGCATGATCGGCACGCCGAACAGCGCCCAGAGTCCCTGCCGGCTCGCCTGGCCGAGGAAGTCCCCCTCGTCGAGCTTCGACTGCACGAGCGACGACGACAGCACCATGACGAGCCCCAGCACGACGAGGAAGATCGTCGTCCCGAGCAGCAGGAAGTAGTCGCCGGACTCCGCGCGCAGGACCCGGCCGAGCCGGATGCGTGCCGCGTGGACGCCCGAGGTCTCAGGCGTCTTCGCGGGGCGCGAGGCCCTGGGTGGTGTCGTCACCAGCCTCACCTCCGAGCATCGCCTGCACCGCGTGATGGAATCGCCGGCCGCGATCGCCGTAGTCGGCGAACTGGTCCATCGACGCGGCCGCCGGAGCGAGGAGCACGGTGTCCCCCTCCTCCGCGACGGCCGCCGCGAGCGCGACCGCTTCGGGCATCACCTGCTCAGTGTCGTCTGCGGTCACCTCGAACAGCGGCAGCCCGGGCGCGTGTCGGCCGAACGCGGCCACGAGCTCCGCGCGGTCGCGGCCGATCACGACGACGGCGCGCAGCCGTGCGACGTGGGCCGCGACGAGCGCGTCGGCGTCGACCCCTTTGAGGAGGCCGCCGACGATCCAGACCACGCGACCGAACGCGGTGAGCGACGCCTGTGCGGCATGCGGGTTGGTCGCCTTCGAGTCGTCGATCCAGCGGATGCCCCGGGCGTGCGCCACGGTCTCGATGCGATGCGCGTCCAGCCGGAAGTCGAGCAGCGCGTCGTGGATCACGCCGACCGGCACACCGTAGGAGCGGGCGAGCGCCGACGCGGCGAGGATGTTCTGCACGATGTGCGGTGCCGCGAGGCCGCGCGGCTCGAGCTCGCCGAGCGTCGTGATCTCGAGCGCGGCCGTGTGCCGCTCCTCGAGGAACGCGCGGTCGCACAGGATGCCCTCGACGACGCCGAAGTCGCTCGGCCCCGGGGTGTCGAGGCCGAAGCCGATGGCGCGCGCGCCCTCCTCGACCTCGGCGTCCTCGACCATGACCCGGGTGGCCTCGTCGGCCCGGTTGTAGACGCACGCCACGCGCGTGTTCGCGTACACCTTGCCCTTCGCCGCCCGGTACGCCTCGAACGAGCCGTGCCAGTCGAGGTGGTCGTCCGCCACGTTGAGGCAGACGCTCGCCCACGGATGGATCGCGCCAGGCCCCTCGGTCGGCAGGTGATGCAGCTGATAGCTGGAGAGCTCCACGACGAACACGTCGAACCCGCCGGGGTCGCGCACGGCGTCGAGCACGGGCACGCCGATATTGCCGCACGGCGCCGCGCGCAGGCCGTTCGCCGCGAGCAGCGTCGCGGTCAGCTGCACCGTGGTGGTCTTGCCGTTCGTGCCGGTCACCACGATCCAGTCGGCCGAGCCGACCTTGTCGCGCACACGCCAGGCGAGCTCGATGTCGCCCCACACGGGGATGCCGGTCGCGGCCGCCCACTCGAGCACCGCGTGGTCGGGGTGGAAGCCCGGCGACGCGATCACGAGCTCGGGGGCGAAGTCGACGAGCGCGGGCGGCGGCGTCTCGAGCGGGTCGACGACGAAGCCGGCGCCGATCACGTCGAGGATCCGCGCGCGCTCGTCGTCGGGCTTCGAGGCGAGCACGAGCACGTCGGCGCCCAGCTCGGTGAGCGTGTCGGCGACCGCGAACCCGGTGACGCCGAGCCCGAGCACCGCGACACGGAGGCCCTTCCAGTCGGCGTGCCAGCTCGTGAGCGCGTCGAGGCGAGCGGACGAGGCATCCGTCACTGTTGCAGCCATTCGAAGTAGAAGCTGCCGACACCGGCGGCCACGAAGAGCCCGGCGATGATCCAGAAGCGCACGACGATCGTGACCTCGGCCCACCCCTTCAGCTCGAAGTGATGGTGGATCGGGCTCATCAGGAAGATGCGTTTGCCGCGTGTGAGCTTGAAGTAGGCCCGCTGCACGATGACCGATCCGGTCTCGATCACGAACAGGCCGCCGACGAGCAGGAGCAGCAGCTCGGTGCGGCTGAGGATCGCGAGCGCCGCGAGCGCGCCGCCGAGCGCGAGCGACCCCGTGTCGCCCATGTAGATGTGCGCCGGGTTCGTGTTCCACCAGAGGAAGCCGATCAGCCCGCCGATGATCGCGGTCGCGACGATCGCGAGGTCGAGCGGGTCGCGCACGTCATAGCAGCGGTAGGCGTCCGCCGGATCGAGGCTGTCGCTGAAGCACGACTGGTTGAACTGCCAGAACCCGATGACCACGAACGAGCCGATCGCGAGGATCGACGCACCGCCCGCGAGTCCGTCGAGCCCGTCGGTCACGTTCACCGCGTTGGACGTGGCCGCCGTGAGCAGGCAGATCCAGATCACGTAGAGCACGATGCCGACGACCGTGCCGAAGACCATGAAGTCGAGCGGCAGATCGCGGATGAACGAGATCTTCGTCGTGGCCGGAGTGGCGTTCTGCGCGTTCGGGAACTGCAGCGCGAGCAGCGCGAACGCACCGGCCACGATCACCTGGCCGCCCACCTTCGCCCAGCCGCCGAGCCCGAGGCTCTGCTTCTTCCGCGTCTTCAGGAAGTCGTCGATGAAGCCCACGATCCCGAGGCCGACCATCATGAACAGCACGAGCAGGCCCGACGGTGTCGGCGGCTCGTTGCTCACCAGCAGCGTCGCCACGAAATAGCCGAAGAGCGATCCCAGGATGAAGATGATGCCGCCCATCGTGGGCGTGCCCCGCTTCACGTGGTGCGACTGCGGTCCGTCGTCGCGGATGAACTGGCCCCACCCGATTCGCCGGAACAGCCGGATGAACAGCGGCGTCAAGAAGAGCGTGAAGGCGAGCGACAACGCCCCAGCGGTCAGCAGTGCCCTCATGCGAACCATTCTCCCAGTCGATCGCCGAGGTGGCGGAGGCCGGCCGAGTTCGACGACTTGACGAGCACGGTATCACCGGGGCCTACCGAGGCGCGGACGAGCTCGTACGCCTCGTCGGCGGTCTCGACGAACGCCGACTCGCCGTCCCAGGACCCCTCGTTGATCGCGGTGATGTGCAGGCGCCTGGCGTTCTGCCCCACGACGATGAGCTGCGAGACGCCGAGCCTGACGGCCAGCAGGCCGATCCGGTCGTGCTCCTCGCCCGAGAACTCGCCGAGCTCGCTCATCTCGCCGAGCACGGCGATCGTGCGGGCGCCGGGGCGCTGCACCTGCACGAGCGTCTTCAGCGCCGCGGCCATCGAGTCGGGACTCGCGTTGTACGCGTCGTTGATGACCGTGATGTCGTCGCGACCGCCCATGAGCTGCATGCGCCAGCGTTCGGCGAGGGTCACGCGCTCGAGCGCCGCAGCGATGTCCGCGAGCGGCATGCCGAGCTCGACGGCCGCGGCCGTCGCCGCGAGCGCGTTCATCACATGGTGCTCGCCGAGGACGCCGAAGCGGACGCGTGCCGACTCGCCGCCCGGGACGGTGACCGTGAACTCGGTGCCGCGCGCGTGCGTCACGAGCTCGGTGGCCCGCACGTCGGCCGACTCGCCGAGTCCGAACCAGACCACCCGCGCCCTGGTGAGCCCGGCCATGGGGACCACCCGCGGGTCGTCGGCGTTCAGCACGGCCACGCCGGTCTCGAGCAGGTCGGTCACCATCTCGGACTTCGCGCGCACGGTCTGCTCGATGCCGCCGAACTCGCCCGCGTGGGCGAGCCCGACCTTCAGCACGATCCCCACGTCGGGGCGGGCCATGCGGACGAGACGTGCGATCTCACCCACCGCGGACGCACCCATCTCGGCGACGAGGAACTCGGTGTCGTCGGTGAGCTCGAGCATGGTCACGGGGCCGCCGACCTCGTTGTTGAACGACTTGCGCGACGCGACGGTCGATCCCGCACCCTCGAGCACGGTGCGGAGGAGGTTCTTCGTCGTCGTCTTGCCGTTGGACCCCGTCACGCCGACGACGCGAAGCCGGCCCAGCGCGCGCACACGCCGCACGACCTCGGTCGCGAGCGCGCCGAGCGCGTCGACCGAGTCGGTCACGACCACCTGCGGAACGGCCACCTCGAGCGGATGCTCCACGACGAGCAGCGCGGCGCCACCCTCGGCGGCTGCCGGGCCGAACCGGTGGCCGTCGTCGAACTCGCCGCGCTTGGCGACGAACACGCCACCGGGCTCGACCTCACGCGAGTCGGTCGTCACGGCACCCGAGACGACCGTCTCGGCCGAGGCATCCGTACCCGCCAGGTGGAGACGGCCATCGACCGCCGCGGCGATCTCGGCGAGCGTGAGGGCGATCATGCCGGCCACCCCGCCTCGCGCAGCGCCTGCCGGGCATCGTCACGTGCCGAGTATGGGATCTTCTCGCCGTTCACTTCGTGGTAGTCCTCGTGTCCGGGTCCGGCGTACAGGATGACGTCGCCTTCGGAGGCGAGCGCGAGCGCGGCTCGGAAGGCCGCACGCGGGTCGGCGATCTCGTGGATCTCACGATCGGGCACCGCCGCGCGTGCCCCCGCGATCAGCGCCGCCCGGATCGCGGCCGGGTCCTCGGTCCGCGGGTGGAAGTCGGTCACGACGACCACGTCGGACCCGCGGGCCGCGATCGCGCCCATCTCGGCGCGCTTGGTCGTGTCCCGGTCGCCGTCGGCGCCGAACAGCATGATGACCCGGCCCTCGGCGAACCGGCGGATCGCCGACAGGGTCTGCAGGAACGCGTCGGGGCTGTGCCCGTAGTCGACGTACACCACCGGGCCGCGCTCACCCGACACGCGCTCGGCACGGCCGGGGATGTACGCGCGGATGCCGCCGTCACGGCTCAGGGCGTCGGCGATCCGGCCGAAGTCGATGCCGGCCTCGACGAGCAGGGCGATCGCGAGCGCCGCGTTCGCGGCCATGTACCGGCCGAGCAACGGCACCCGGGTCGCGAGGCGGCGACCGTCGCGCGCCTCGAGCGTGAAGTCGGTGTGGGTCGCGGTCTCCGCCCCGAACGCGACGCGCCAATCGGCGTCGACCTCGGGCACGGTCGCGAGCGTCGTGATCGGGATGCCCGCCTCGGCCGCGAGCCGGCGACCCCATTCGGAGTCGACGATGACGACGCCCCGCCGCGCGCGGTCGGGCTGGAAGAGCTCGAGCTTGGCCCGGAAGTACTCGTCCATCGACGCGTAGTCGTCGAGGTGGTCGTGCGTGAGGTTCGTGAAGCCGGCGACGTCGAAGACCAAGCCGTCGACGCGGTGACGGGACAACGCCTGCGCCGAGACCTCGACGCCCACCGCGCGCGCGCCGAGCTCACGACCCCTCGCGAGCAGCGCGTGCAGCTCGCTCGCCTCCGGCGTCGTCAGCGCGCTCGTGACGGCCTCGTCGCCGATGCGGCGCTCGGCGGTCGAGGTGAGTCCCGCGACCTCGCCGAGCTGTTGCAGGATGCCGAACAGGAGGTAGACGACGCTCGTCTTGCCATTGGTGCCCGTGACGGCCACGAGCGTCGCACGGTTCTCGTCCGAGCCGTGGATCCAGGCCGCGATGCCGCCGAGCGCCGCGCGCGGGTCGTCGGTGACCAGCACGGGCAGCTCCGGGACGGCCGCCGCGGCGCGCACGGCGCCTGACGCGTCCGTGAGCACGGCGACCGCGCCGCGTTCGGCCGCAGCGGCCGCGAAGTCCGCGCCGTGGGCGTGCCGGCCTGGCATCCCGACGTAGAGGTCGCCGGGCTCGACGGCACCCGAGGCGAGACTCACCCCGGTCACCTCACGTGCGCCGAGGTCGCCGCGCACCTCGAGCGCGAAGGCGTCGGCGAGGCCGCGGAGCGATCGCGGACGCGGATGCTGCGGCCGGAGGGCAGCCGAAGACGATCCGGTCACGAACCCAACTTTCTCACCAGGTAGCTGGCAGCTCGGGCGCCGGGGCGCCGGATGGAACAGTCCGATATTTCTTCAGCACCTGGCTCATCACGTCTCGGAAGACGGGGGCGGAGGCGGCGGACGAATTCATCTTAACGGGATTCATGATGCTCACCGAAACGACGAACTGCGGGTCGTCCGCGGGCGCGAAACCGGACACCGACACGAGATATCCAGCCTGGTAGCCGCCCTCGCCGTCGGGCACCTGAGCCGTCCCGGTCTTCGCCGCGACCCGGTATCCGGGGATCTCCCACTGCTTGGCGAGCCAGCCCTCGGCGTACACGCGCTCGAGCATCTGGGAGGTCTGCTGCGCCGCCTGCTCGGAGATCACGGCCTTTCCTTCGGTGGACGGCTTCCCGGTCACCGAGCCATCCGGTGCCGCGCACCCGTCGACGAGCGTGACCGGCATCCGCACGCCGCCGTTCGCGATCGTCTGATAGGCGCTCGCGATCTGGATCGCGGTCGTCGTGAGGCCCTGGCCGAACATCGTCGCGTACTTCGTCTGGTCGTCCTCGGCCCACGCCGCAGGTCCGCCGTGCAGATCGCCGGCGGCCTCGGCCGGGAACCCGACCTCCGTCTGGGTGCCGAGCCCGAAGTCGAGCATGTCCTGGTAGCGCTGCTCGTCGCTCACGCGCTCCCCGAAGAGCGACATGCCGGTGTTCGACGACTCGATCATGACGCCAGTGAGCGTGAGCCGGTCGTCGCCGTGCAGGTAGGAGTCGTTGATGTCGGCGTTGCCCGGCGTGATGCGATACGGGGCCACGATCTGACTCGTCGGGTCGCCCTGCCCGGCGTCGATGACGGACGCCGCGGTGAGCGCCTTGAACGTCGAACCCGGTTCGAACGGGGCGGTGAACGCGCGGGACCCGCGGTTCTCGCCGTCGATGGCCGAGGGCGTGTTCGGGTCGACCGTCGGCACGTCGGCGACCGCGAGCAGCCGCCCGGTCTTCGCCTCCATGACGGTCACCGTCGCCCAGTCGGCCCCCGTCGCCTCGACCTGAGCCTCCGCGGTGCGCTGCACCGAGTACTGCAGGTCGGAGTCGATCGTGAGCTGCAGCGTCCCGCCCTCGCGGGCCTCCTTCACGACATGCTCGCTGCCCGGGATCGTCACCCAGTCGCGCAGACTGCGCAGGTGCGTCGTCTCGCCGTCCTCGCCCGCGAGGCAGGCGTCCTGCGCGAGCTCGAGCCCGGCGACGGGATTGCCGTCGGGGTCGACGAAGCCGACGAGGTTGCCCGCGACGGCGCCGTTCGGGTAGCGCCGGCTCGGGTTCTCCTTCGGGTAGACCCACGGGATACCGAGCGCGCGCACCTTCTCGTAGGTCTCGGTGTCGACGAGCTTGGACACGTACGCGAAGTCCGAGTCGGGATCGGCGGCGAGGTACTCGTCGATGATGCCGAGCACATGATCGCCCGCGAGACCGAGCGCGGCGCCGAGCTCGGTCGCGGCCTGCTCGGTCGTGACCTCGGTCTCGACCGTCTCGGCCGGGTCGTCGGGGTCGGGAACGTCGCGCTCGAAGCTGCCGCCGGCACGCGCCTGCTTCGGCGAGATCGCGATGTCGTACCGCATCACGGTGTCGGCCAGCACGACCCCGTTCGCGTCGACGAGGTCACCGCGCGGGCCGTAGACCGTCTCGGAGCTCGAACGCACGTCCTGTGCGGCCTCGTTGTACTCGTCGGCGCGCACGACCTGGATGTCGACGAGCCGCGTCACGAACACGCCGACCACGACGACCAGCACCACCCCGGAGGCGATGATGCGCCGCATGGGGTGCCTGCTCGTCCGTCGCATCCTGTCGTCCCTCGCTCAGCTCGCCGTGCCCATCGTGCCCTCAGTGCGTGGCCGGCGTGGGCAACCCGCCGCTCGGCGCGACGGGAGCCGGTGCGACGGGCGTCGACGCTGCGGGGGCCGCCTCGGCGGATCCCGCAGCGGCCTCGGCGCCCGCCGCGGCCACTGCACCGCCAGTCTCCCCCGCCTGCTGCTCAGTCACGAGCGGCACGTCGGTGATCAGCGAATTCGCCACCGAACCGGCAGCGCCGACCGCGCCGCCGGCCGCGGCCGTCGGCTGGCCGAGGACCGCGCCGTCGGAGAGCCGGAGGTAGACGGGCGCGGCGTTCGGCACCATGCCGAGCGCCTCGGCGTTGGCCGCGAGGAACTGCGGCGACTCGAGCGCGTCGATCTGTTCCCGGAGCACCTGCGTCTCGCGGTCCAGTTTGATCTGCGCGACCTTGTAGCCCTCGATCTCATAGGCGCCCTCCGTCATCGCGACCGAGAAGAGCAGCTGCGCGATGACGATCGCACCGATCCCCGCGAGCGCGGTGATGGCGTAGACGAGCCGCGGCCGCCGACGACCGTCGGGGACGGGGCGCAGCTGCGGCCGCTCGCGTTCGGGGCGCGCGGGCCGGAACTCGGGAAGGGACATGGCCGGCACGGCACTCATGACCGACTCCTCACTCGTTCGGCGGCGCGCAGTCGCACCGGTTTCGCACGCGGGTTCTCCGCCTGCTCGGTCTCGCTCGCGAGCTCGGCGCCCCGGACGAGGAGCCGGAACTGCGGGCGGTGCTCGGGAAGCTCCATGGGCAGGCCGGCGGGTGCGGTGGAGCTCGAGGCCGCCTGCAGCGCGCGCTTCACGATGCGGTCTTCGAGCGACTGGTACGCGAGCACGACCGTGCGCCCCCCGATCGCCAGGACGTCGAGCGCGGCCGGGACGGCGCGCTCGAGCACCGACAGCTCTTCGTTGACCTCGATGCGGAGCGCCTGGAAGACGCGCTTCGCCGGGTGCCCGGCGCGCTTGACGGCCGCGGGCGTCGCGTCGTCGAGGATCTCCACGAGCTCGGACGACCGCGTGATCGGCCGCTCCGCGCGCGCACGCACGATCGCCCGGGCGTAGCGGGGCGCGAGCTTCTCCTCGCCGTAGTCGAAGAAGATGCGCCGCAGCTCGGACTCGTCGGACTCGGCGATGACCTCGGCCGCCGTGCGGCCACGGGTCGCGTCCATGCGCATGTCGAGCGGAGCGTCCTTCGCGTACGCGAACCCGCGCTCGGCCCGATCGAGCTGCAGCGACGAGACGCCGAGATCGAACAGCACGCCCTGCACCTCGCCGAACCCCTCGCCACGCACCGCCTCGCCGATGCCGTCGTAGACGGTGTGCACGAGCCTCGCTCGCGACCCGAACGGCTTCAGCCGCTCGGCCGCGATCGCGAGCGCGTCGGTGTCGCGGTCGAGGCCGATCACCGTGAGCTTCGGGAAGCGCTCGAGCAGGGCCCGGCTGTGCCCGCCCATCCCGAGGGTCGCGTCGACGAGGACCGCGCCCTCCTCGCCGATGGCGGGGGCGAGGAGCTCGACGGTGCGTTCGAGCATGACCGGGGTGTGGATGCGTTCGATGTCCATGATTCCTTCGGGACCGGTGGTCCCGGGCTCCGATCCCCACCCGTTCGTCCTGACGCGGGGAAGTGCGCCAGGCTCGTACGGCTGGGAGTCGCAACCCGGGCTAGAACAGCCCGGGGATCACCTCCTCCGCGGTCTCTGCGAACGCCGCTTCCTGCTCGGCGAGGTAGGTCTGCCATGCGGCCGCGTCCCAGATCTCGACCCGGCTGCCGGCGCCGATGACCGTGAGATCGCGGTCGAGCCCGGCGTAGGTGCGGAGGTTCGTCGGAATGGTGAGCCGGTGCTGCTTGTCGGGCGTCTCGGCGGATGCCCCGGACAGGAACACGCGCATGTAGTCGCGGGCCTGCTTGCTCGTCACCGGGGCCTGCCGGATCTTCTCGCTCATCGCCTCGAACTCCCGCGCGCTGAAGACGTAGATGCAGCGCTCCTGACCGCGCGTGAGGACGAGCCCGCTCGAGAGCTCTTCACGGAACTTGGCGGGCAGGATGATTCGGCCTTTCTCGTCGAGCTTGGGCTCGTAGGTCCCGAGAAACACCGCGTCACCCCCTTCGCTCCCGCCAGGTTCCAGGTAGCACCACTTTACTCCACTTTCATCCACTCCACCACGGAAACGGCGCACATTTGTGGAACTCCACCGTTGACCGCCCCTGAAAACACGGGCGTAGCGGGGAGTGGAGGATGGTGGAGGAAGAATGCCCACGATGGGCCGTCGCCTCGGCAGCGCGGCGTCGCGGGGTCGTCCAGGCGCGCCGGAACCCGGCCTGTGCTCCCCCGCTCCCCCTGCACAGTCCGCGCGGGCACACGAAAAACGGGCCGATCATTCGATCGGCCCGTTCGGGGTGGTGCGAAGTGGAGGGGCTAGCCGTTGCCGTCCTGACGACGGTCCCAGCGCTCGTTCAACCGGTCCATGAACCCGGCATTGGAGCGGCCTGCGGACGACGGACGCGGGGTCTGACCCGAGGGGGGCGAGGTCGCGCCGCGTTTCGTGGGGGTGATGGCGAGCAGGACGCCCGCGAACATGACCGCGAAACCGATGATCCCGACGATGAGCAGCTGCAGCGCGACGCCGGCGATCAGTCCGCCGATGCCGGCGAGTGCGAGCAGCACGCCGAGCACGATCGAACGGTAATTGGGTCTTCCTCGACCGCTGACCGCCGCCACGAAGTCGGCGTCATTGCGATAGAGATTGCGCTCCATCTCGTCGAGAAGACGTTGCTCCTGCTCTGATAGCGGCATCTCATTCCCCTCAGGTTCGGGATCGACGCATCGTCCCACCATTCTAGCCCCGCGGCCCATCGGTAGGCTAGGCGAGTGGCTCACGGTTCCCGGCTCGTCGACCTCGTGCAACACCGCATCGAGGACTTCCTCGCCGACCGCTCTCTGATTCTCCGCTCCATCAGCCCCGATCTGGTGCCGCTCGACGCATTCTCGAAGCGATTTCTCAGCGGTGGCAAGCGGTTCCGGGCCCGATTCTGCTACTGGGGCTTCGAGGCGGTCGCCGGGCGGGGAAGCCCCGAGCCCTCCGACCTGTTCCCGATCGTGTCCGCGGCGTCCGCGCTCGAGCTGTTCCACGCCGCCGCTCTCGTGCACGACGACCTCATCGACCACTCCGACACCCGGCGCGGAGCACCGTCGGCGCACCGGCTGTTCGAGCGTCTCCATCGTGACTCGGACTGGGCGGGCGACGCCGCCGGGTACGGCAGCGCCGCGGCGATCCTGCTGGGCGACCTCCTCCTCGGCTGGAGCGACGAGCTGCTCGACGAGGGCCTCGAGGCACAGCCCGACCGTGCTCGCGCGCGTGCGGCTCGTGCCGAGTTCATCCGCATGCGCACCGAGGTCACCGCCGGCCAGTACCTCGACATCCTCGAGGAGCAGGCCTGGCGCACCCGGGGCGATCACGAACAGCGCGCCCATGCCGAACGGGTCATCGTCTTCAAGTCCGCGAAGTACTCGGTCGAGTCCCCGCTCGCCATCGGCGCCGCACTCGCGGGCGCGACGACTCATCAGCTGCAGTCGCTCCGGGACTTCGGCCTGCCGCTCGGGATCGCCTACCAGCTCCGTGACGACCTGCTCGGCGTGTACGGAGACCCCGAGGTGACCGGCAAGCCCGCGGGCGACGATCTGCGCGAGGGCAAGCGCACGATGCTCGTCGCGATCGCTCGCGAACGCCTCGGCGCGGGCCAGCGGAACCTGCTCGACGAGCTGCTCGGCGATCCCGACCTCGATCCCGATCAGGTCAGCATGCTGCAGCGCACGATCGAGGGCTGCGGCGCGGTCGACGAGGTCGAGGCGCTCATCGGCGCCTGGGTCGCGAAGGCCGGCGACGTGCTCGCCGACGCGCCGATCGACGCCGGCGCGAAGGCCGAGCTCGGCGCGCTCGCGCGCGACGTCGCGCGTCGCGCGAGCTGAGCCGCACCGGGCGGATCGTTCAGGCGAGCGCCTGCGCGACGCGCCGCACCTCGGTCTTCCGGCCCGCGCGCAACGCATCGATCGGCGTCGTGCCGAGGCTGTCCTCCTCGGCGAGCAGCCACTCGAGCGCCTCCTCGTCGGTGAAGCCCGCGTCGCCGAGCACCATCGCGGTGCCGTGGAGCTCGGGCAGGGGCGCGTCGTCTCGCAGGAAGCTCGCGGGCACCTTGAGCACCCCGTCGATCCTCGCGGCGAGCAGGTAGCGCTCGCCGATCAGCTTGCGGACGCGACTCGGGCTCTGCCCCAATCGCTCGACGAGGTCGGGAACGGTCAGCCAGTCGGTCTCAGCGGCGTCGGTCACGTCGTCAAGACTGCCACGACGCAGCCCGGGTCCGGTAGCCAGCCGATCGCCGGGCGACCTCGCGTGACGCGCGGCGAGGTCGTTGACTCGCTCCGGCGCCCATGACAGCGTGAAACGGACCGGGGTGGATCGACGAGGGGGAACACGATGGGCGACAGGACCGGTCGGACCGGGCCGAACGACGAGCGCGGGCGCACGCCTCGCGCTGCACGACAGGGACGGCTGCGCCGCGTGCTCTCGCTCCCCATCGCCATCGCCGGCACCATCGCCGTGACGCTCGGATTCGTCCAGCCCGCGCATGCCGCGGCGGCACCTGCGTCGAAGCGTCAGCCGACCCCGAAAGGCTCGGTGCCGGGCAAGCCGCGCACCGGCGCGGTGAGCGTCGCCTCCGTCGGGGAGGCGATCCCCGGCGAGTACGTCGTCGTCGAGGGCGACACGGTCTCGGGGATCGCCGAGCGGTTCGGACTCGCGACGCCTGACGTGCTCGCGCTCAACGGCCTCAGCTGGTCGTCGCTGATCTTCCCGGGCCAGCGGCTCGTGCTGCGTGCCGCGTCCGCGGCACCCCAGCCCGCACCGGCGCCACCGGCCCAGGCCGAGATCGCACGCCACGTCGTCGTCGAGGGTGACACGATGAGCGGCATCGCCGCACAGCACGGGCTCAGTCTCGACGCCCTGCTCAGCATCAACGGCCTGAGCCGCACGAGTCTCATCTTCCCCGGCCAGTCCATCGTGCTCGCGCCCGCGTCGGCGCCATCGGCGCCGGCCGCTGCGCCGGCGGCTCCGGCGCCCGCGCCTCCGCCCGCACCTGTGGAGACGGTCACGCCCGTCTCCGCACCGCTCACCGACGAGATGCGCCAGCATGCGCGCGTCATCGTGGATGTGGGTCGTTCGCTCGGGGTCCCCGACCAGGGCCTCGTGGTCGCGCTCGCTGCGGCGGCACAGGAATCCGGTCTCCGGAACGTGGACCACGGTGACCGCGACTCGCTCGGGTTGTTCCAGCAGCGGCCGAGCCAGGGCTGGGGCACGCCCGACGAGGTGCGCGATCCCACGCGCGCCGCGCTCGCGTTCTACGGCGGGCCGACCAACCCGAACCCGGGCCGCACGCGCGGGCTGCTCGACATCCATGGCTGGGAGTCGATGAGCGTGACCCAGGCCGCCCAGTCCGTACAGCTCAGCGCCCACCCCGATCTCTACGCCAAGTGGGAACAGCAGGCGCGCGCGTGGCTCGCCGAGCTCGGCTGAGCTGCGCCGAGCTCGGCTGAGCTGACGCACCCTCGCCCATCACGGTCGAGTTTCGATTCCGGCCGCACCCGGTGTCTATCCGGGTTCCGGCATGTCGCGTTCGTACACTGGTACGGTGACCACCCCTCCGCCCGACCCCATGATCGGCCGCCTCATCGACGGCCGGTATCAGGTGCGCTCGCGCATCGCCCGGGGCGGCATGGCCACCGTCTACCTCGCGACCGATCTCAGGCTCGAACGCCGCGTCGCGATCAAGATCATGCACGGCCATCTGGCCGACGACAACACGTTCAAGACGCGGTTCGTGCAGGAGGCGCGGAGCGCCGCGCGGCTCGCCCACCCGAACGTGGTCAACGTCTTCGATCAGGGTCAGGACGCCGAGTCGGCCTACCTCGTGATGGAGTACCTCCCTGGCATCACGCTCCGCGACCTGCTGAAGGACTACACGCGGCTGACGCCCGAGCAGACGGTCGACATCATGGACGCCGTGCTCGCGGGTCTGGCCGCCGCGCACAAGGCCGGCATCGTGCACCGCGACCTCAAACCCGAGAACGTGCTGCTCGCCGACGACGGCCGGATCAAGCTCGGCGACTTCGGACTCGCCCGCGCCGCTTCGGCGAACACCGCGACGGGGCAGGCCTTGCTCGGCACGATCGCCTACCTCTCCCCCGAGCTCGTGACGCGCGGCGTCGCCGACGCGCGCAGCGACCTGTACGCCATCGGCATCATGATGTACGAGATGCTCACGGGTGAGCAGCCCTACGTCGGCGAGGCGCCGATGCAGATCGCGTACCAGCACGCGAACGACTCGGTGCCGACGCCGAGCTCGAAGCAGGCGGGCGTGCCCGCCGAGCTCGACGAGCTCGTGCTGTGGGCCACGTCGCGCGACCCCGAGCAGCGGCCCGCCGACGCGCGCGAACTGCTCGACCGCCTCCGCGAGATCGAGCCGCTCGTGCGCGCCCCGCACGCAGCCCCGCCGAGTCACGCGACCATGGTGCTCACCGGCGCCACCGCGACCGCGACCGCCGAGACACGCGTGCTCGCGCCCACCTCGACCGTGGCGTTCGCGCCCGACCTGCTGCCGCCGGGGGCGGGCGACGAGCCGCCCGCCGACGATGACGACGCCGCAGCGCTCACGGCGGGCGCGGCCCGTCGCCGCCGCCGCGGGTACTGGCTGTTCGCGCTCGTGCTCCTGCTCACGGGGCTCGCCGCGGGAACCGGCTGGTACTTCGGGGCGGGCCCGGGCGCACTCGCGGACGTCCCCGACACGCACGCGAAGACGGTGGCCGAGGCGACCGCCCTGCTCGAGGAGGCCGGGTTCCAGGTCGCGCCCGACGAGCGACACGACCCCGAGGTCCCCGAGGGGCAGGTGTCGGGCACCGACCCGGCCGGCGGCCTGCAGGCGCAGCGCGGCTCCACGGTCCGCATGTACGTCTCGCTCGGGCCGCGCATCCTGCCGATGCCCGAGGTCGTCGGGCTGCCCGAGGCCGAGGCCCGCGAGCAGCTCACGGAGTTCGCGGTCGCCGAGGGCTCGCAGCCGCAGTTCTCCGCCGAGATCGCCGCGGGCTCGGTGATCGGCGTGCTCGACCGCGACGGTGCGCCGGTCGGCGCCGAGTACCCGGAACGGGCCGCGCTCACCCTCATCGTCTCCGCGGGTGCGATCCCCGACGTGGTCGGCCTGCCCCGAGCCGAGGCGCAGGCGGCGCTCGCGGCCGTGAACCTCGCGATGAACGAGGCCGGCGCCGAGTTCGACAACTCGGGCGACATCGCGGCCGACGCGATCCTGAGCGCGCAGCCCACGACCGACCCCGTGCGCCCCGGCGACACCATCGACGTGATCGTGTCGAAGGGTCAGGACCTCGTCGCGGTGCCCAATGTCGTCGGGCAGCGCCTGCAAGATGCGATCGCGGCGCTCGAGGGCGCCGGGTTCACGGTCGCGCACAACTTCCCGGCCCCGTTCGCACCGTTCGTGAACGTCACCTCGCAGGAGCCCGGCGCCGACGCGCGCGCGCTGCGCGGCAGCGAGGTCAAGCTCGTCGGCACGCTGACGCTCTGACCCGAACCGGCCCTGCCGGCCTGCCGATGCCGCCGGACGCAGACCGGCTCCGCCGGAGGCATCCGCCCGCCCGCGCGGCCGACGCGCGCCCAGCGCCCGCGGCGCTTGCTCAGGAACTTCGACGCGACACGCCGCACCCGCGGCGCGCGCCACCGGCGCGTCGCTCCCGTCTTCCTGAGCAGGGCGCGTGCGGGCACGACGGGGGCGCGAGACATCCGTCACCGCGACCGGATGCCTCGCACCCACCTGGTGGCGCGCGCGCCCGAGATATCCGACCGCCACCCACCTGCCCCACGCGCGCTTGCTCAGGAACGCCGACGCGACACGCCGCGCCCGCGGCGCGCGCCACCGGCGCGTCGCCCCCGTGTTCCTGAGCACGGCTCACGCAGGAACGACGAGGGCGCGAGACATCCGTTATCGTGATCGGATGCCCCGCGCCCTCGCCGCGCGTCGCGCGGGCGTCAGCTCGCCGAGAGCTCCTCGGCGACCAGGAACGCCAGCTCGAGCGACTGCATGTGGTTGAGGCGCGGGTCGCACAGCGACTCGTAGCGGGTCGCGAGCGTCGCCTCGTCGATGTGCTCGGAGCCGCCGAGGCACTCGGTCACGTCGTCGCCCGTGAGCTCCACATGGATGCCGCCCGGGTGCGTGCCGGCCGCACGGTGCGCCTCGAAGAAGCCCTTGACCTCGTCGACCACGTCATCGAACCGCCGGGTCTTGTAGCCCGTCGGCGTCGTGATGCCGTTGCCGTGCATCGGGTCGGTGACCCACAGTGGGTGAGCGTCGCTCGCCTTGATGGCCTCGAGCAGCGGCGGCAACGCATCGCGGATCTTGCCGGCGCCCATGCGCGTGATGAACGTCAGGCGACCGGGCTCGCGGTTCGGGTCGAGCTTCTCGACGAGCTCGAGCATGGTCTCGGGCGTCGTCGTCGGCCCGAGCTTCACGCCGATCGGGTTGCGCACGCGCGACAGGAAGTCGACGTGCGCGCCGTCGAGCTCGCGCGTGCGCTCACCGATCCACAGGAAGTGCGCCGAGGTGTTGTACGGCGTGCCCGTGCGCGAGTCGATGCGGGTCATCGGGCGCTCGTAGTCCATGAGCAGGCCCTCGTGCCCCGTGTAGAACTCGGTGCGCTTGAGCTCGTCGAAGTCCGCGCCGCACGCGTCCATGAACTTCACGGCGCGGTCGATCTCGCGCGCGAGCTTCTCGTACCTGGCGTTCGCGGGGTTCGCGGCGAAGCCCTGGTTCCACTGGTGCACCTGGCGCAGGTCGGCGAAGCCACCCTGCGTGAACGCACGGATGAGGTTCAGCGTGGAGGCCGCGGTGTGGTAGCCCTGCACGAGTCGGCGCGGGTCGGCCGCACGCGACTCGGGCGTGAAGTCGTAGCCGTTCACGATGTCGCCGCGGTAGGCCGGCAGGGTCACGTCACCGCGCGTCTCGGTGTCGCTCGAGCGCGGCTTCGCGAACTGGCCCGCCATGCGGCCCATCTTCACGACCGGCATCGACGCGCCGTAGGTCAGCACGACGGCCATCTGCAGCACGGTCTTCACGCGATTGCGGATCTGGTCGGCGGTCGCGCCGGCGAACGTCTCGGCGCAGTCGCCGCCCTGGAGCAGGAAGGCCTCCCCACGGGACGCGGTCGCGAGCCGGTCGCGCAGCATGTCGACCTCGCCCGCGAAGACGAGGGGCGGCAGGGTCGCCAGCTCGGCGGACGCGGCGTACGCCGCCTCCGCGTCAGGCCACGTGGGCTGCTGCTTGATCGGCAGCGTGCGCCAATAGTCGAGGCCCGCGATCACCGAGGGATCTGCGTTCACGAAGGGCTCGACGAGCTGGGTCACTGGAGTTGTCCTATTGCGGTTCGGGCGCCGGACGGCGCGAAACGGGGGTAGGCGGCGCCGCGATCGCGACACTCCGCCGCAGCGAGCCTATCGCGATCCGGGAGGCGCTATCGCGACGGGGTCGCCCGCTGCTCCTTGACCGAACTCGCGTACATGTCGACGTATTCCTGCTCGCTGAGCCGGCGCAACTCGTGCACCAGCTCATCGGTCACGCTGCGCAGCACGAACCGGTCTCCCTCGAGGCCTTCGAAGCGGCTGAAGTCGAGCGGCTCGCCGAGCACGATCCCGATGCGGCGGACCTTCGGCAGGCGCGTGCCGATCGGCATCACATGCTCGGTGCCGATCATGGCGACCGGGATCACCGGAGCCCCCGATTCGAGCACCATGCGTGCGACGCCCGTGCGGCCACGGTAGAGCCGGCCGTCGGGGCTGCGCGTGCCCTCCGGATAGATGCCGAGGATGCGCCCCTCGGAGAGGACCCGCAGGCCCGTGAGCAGCGACGCCTCCGACGCCTTCCCGCCCGAGCGGTCGATCGGCAGCTGACCCGAGGCCTGGAAGAACATCCTCGTCGCCCAGCCCTTCAGGCCCTTCCCCGTGAAGTACTCGCTCTTCGCGAGGAACACCACGGGGCGGTCGACCACGAGGGGAAGGAAGATCGAGTCGATGAACGACAGATGGTTCGACGCGAGGATGACCGGCCCGTCCTTCGGCACGTGCTGCAGCCCGACGACCCACGGCCGGAAGATCGCGAGGAGGATCGGGCCGACCACGATGTGCTTCATGATCCAGTAGAACACCCGTCCTCCTTCCCGCCGGACTGAGCCAGCCTACTCTCCGCCCGGCCGCTCACGAGTGGTCGGACACCCACACCCGGGCGAGGTCGGCCGCGCCGACCACGCCCGCGTCGTTCACGAGCTCGGCGATCACGAAGTCGGGCTCCGGGTGGTAGCCGCGCGCCGGGAGGTGCTGGAGATAGGACTCGCGGATCGGTTCGAGCAGCAGCTCCCCCGCGACGGCGACGCCACCGCCGAACACGAAGCGCTGCGGGTCGAGCACGGCGGACAGGCTCGCGGATGCCTCACCCAGCCAGTGTCCCAGCTGCCGCAGCGCCGACACCGCGCCGGGGTCGCCCGCCTCGATCAGATCGCCGACCAGGCGCCCGTCGAGCCGGCCGTGCGCCTCGCGCGCACGCGCCAGCTCCAGCCCGATGCCGCCGGCGTCGGCGATCTCGTTCGCCATGCGCAGGAGCGCGCGGCCGGAACCGTACTGCTCGATGCATCCGTGTTGCCCGCAGCCGCACGCGAGCCCGCCGGGCACGACCCGGAGATGTCCGAGCTCGGCGCCCGCGCCGAAGCCGCCACGGAAGAGCCGGTCCCCGGCGACGATCGCGCCGCCGACCCCGGTGCCGATGGTCAGCATGACCATGTCGCTCACGAGCCGGCCCGCGCCGAACCGGAACTCGGCCCAACCCGCGGCGTTCGCGTCGTTGTCGACGACCACCGTGCCGCCGACCCGGCGCTCGAGCTTCTCCCGGAACGGCTCGTTCCGCCAGTCGATGTTCGGTGCGTAGAACACCGTGGACTGGGCGGCGTCGATGAACCCGGCGGCCGCGACGCCGACCGCGGCGATCTCGTCGTCGGCGCGCAGCGACTCGATCATCGCGACGACCGCGTCTTCCAGTCGGCCCGTGTCGCCCGGCGTCGGCACGCGGTCGGCGCGCACGATCTGGCCGAGCTCGTCGACCACCGCACCGGCGATCTTCGTGCCGCCGATGTCGATCCCGATCGCGTGCGTCACGAGGGCCGCCTTCCGCTGGTTCCGCTTGGATGCTGAGGAGGGTGCGTGCCACGAAACCGCGGCGGATCGCAAGCCGAAGGCCCCGCTGAGTGCACCGACTAGAGTGTAGTCAACCCCATGCCGAGGTCTGCACGGCCCGACCCCGGGCGGCCTCCCGGTACCGAAGGAGCTACCGTGACCGAATTCGAAACCCCGGCAGTCGTGGCCGCCGACCCTGACGCGAATGCGACGGACCTGCTCGTCGACCGGCTCGCCACCTCCCCCGACCGCGTGCTGTTCTCGCTGCCGACCGGCGACGGCGGCTGGTCGCCCGTGACGACGCGCGAGTTCTACGACGAGGTGATCGCGCTCGCGAAGGGCCTCGTGGCCGCCGGCATCCAGCCGGGCGACAAGATCGGGCTCATGTGCAAGACCCGGTACGAGTGGACGCTCATCGACTTCGCGACCTGGTTCGCCGGTGCCGTGCTGGTCCCCGTCTACGAGACCAGCTCCCCCTCGCAGGTGCGCTGGAACCTCAGCGACTCGGGTGCGATCGCCGTCATCGTCGAGACGCCCGACCACTTCGCACGCTTCGACGAGGTGCACCCCGAGCTGCCGGCGATCCGCAGCGTGTGGCAGATCGACCTCGGCGACCTCGACAAGCTCCGCGCGGGCGGTGCCGACGTCTCCGACGACGAGATCGAGCGGCGCCGCTCGCTCGCGGTCGGCTCCGACATCGCGACGCTCATCTACACCTCGGGCTCGACCGGCAAGCCCAAGGGCTGCGTGCTCACGCACTCGAACTTCGTCGAGCTGTCGCGCAACTCGGCGGTCGCGCTCGAAGAGGTCGTGCTCGACCCCGACGGTGCGTCGACGCTCCTCTTCATCACGACCGCGCACGTGTTCGCGCGGTTCATCTCGGTGCTCTGCGTGCACGCCGGCGTGCGCGTCGGCCACCAGCCGGACACCAAGCAGCTCCTGCCGAGCCTCGGCACGTTCAAGCCGACCTTCCTGCTCGCGGTGCCCCGCGTCTTCGAGAAGGTCTACAACGTCTCGGAGCAGAAGGCCGAGACCGGCGGCAAGGGCAAGATCTTCCGCTCGGCGGCCGACACCGCCGTCGAGTACTCGAAAGCGCTCGAGGCCGGCCACGTGCCGTTCGGGCTCAAGCTCAAGTTCCGGCTCTTCGACGCGCTCGTGTTCAAGAAGCTCCGCCACGCCATGGGCGGCAACGTGAAGTACGCCGTGTCGGGATCGGCGCCGCTCGGCCCGCGCCTCGGCCACTTCTACCACGCGCTCGGCATCACCATCCTCGAGGGCTACGGACTCACCGAGACCACCGCGCCGGCGACCGTGAACCTCGCCACGAAGTCCAAGATCGGGACGGTCGGGCCGGCCCTGCCGGGAGTCGCGGTGCGCACCGCCGACGACGGAGAGATCCAGGTCAAGGGCATCAACGTCTTCAAGGAGTACTGGAAGGACCCGGAGGCGACCGCCGAGGCCTTCGACGGCGAGTGGTTCAAGACCGGCGACCTCGGCAGCTTCGACGCCGACGGCTTCCTCACGATCACCGGGCGCAAGAAGGAGATCATCGTCACGGCCGGCGGCAAGAACGTCGCGCCCGCCGCGCTCGAAGACCCGATCCGGGCGAACCCGCTGGTCGGTCAGGTCGTCGTGGTCGGCGACCAGAAGCCGTTCATCGCCGCACTCGTGACCCTCGACCCCGAGATGCTGCCGGTCTGGCTCAACAACGCCGGCGAAGACGCCGGCATGAGCGTCGAGGAGGCCGCGAAGCATCCGGTCGTGCTCGCCGAGGTGCAGCGCGCGGTCGACGCCGCGAACGAGACCGTGTCGCGCGCCGAGTCGATCAGGAAGTTCACGATCCTGCCGATCGAGCTCACTGAGGCGAGCGGGCACCTCACGCCCAAGCTCAGCATCAAGCGCACCATCATCCTCGACGACTTCTCGGTGCAGATCGAGGAGATGTACGCGGGCGCGCCGGCGACCGAGAGCACCTCGATCATCTGACCCATCCGCTGGTCGAGTAGCGAGCCCCAGCGAGCGTATCGAGACCCGGCGAGCGCGCCGTGACGGCCGCGTGCCGGGTCTCGATACGCTTCGCTACTCGACCAGCGAAGACATCCGACTCGACCAGCGCGAACGCGTCAGAACCAGTCGGACTCGCGGACCTGGCGCATCGCGACCCGCCGCTCGTCCTTCTCCAACCGGTCGAGGTAGAGCAGCCCGTCGAGGTGGTCGACCTCGTGCTGCAGCGCCTGTGCGAGCACCCCGGTGCCCGAGACCTCGACCGGCTTGCCGTCGAGGTCGATGCCTCGCACCCGGGCGAACGGATGCCTCGGGGTCTTGTGCCAGTTCTCGGGCACCGAGAGGCATCCCTCGTCGATCTTCTCGGGCTCGCCGCGCAGCTCGACGATCTCGGGATTGATGACGTATCCGACCTCGCCGTCGACGTTGTAGCTGAAGACCCGCAGGTTCACGCCGATCTGCGGCGCGGCGACGCCCGCGCGCCCGGGCACGCGGACGCTGTCGACCAGATCGGTCACGAGCGCGCGCACGCGTTCGTCGATCTCGCCGACGGGCGACGAGACGGTCTTCAACACGGGGTCGCCGAAGAGTCGGATGGGGCGTTCCGGCACGAGGGCGCTCCGATCAGTTGCCGTGCGGGCGGACGACGACGAGGAGATCCCCGGCCTCGACCTGCTGGGTCTTCGGGATCGCGACGCGCTCGACGACGCCCGCGACGGGCGCCGTGATCGCGGCCTCCATCTTCATGGCCTCGATCGATGCGACCGACTGCCCGGCCTGCACCTCGGCGCCCGCCTCGACCTGGAGGGTCACGACACCCGAGAACGGCGCGGCGATGTGACCCGGCTGCGACGCGTCGGCCTTCTCTGCCGCACGCGCCTCGACCACGATCGAACGGTCGCGCACGAACACGGGACGCAGCTGACCGTTGAGCACGGTCATGACCGTGCGCATGCCCTTGTCGTCGGCCTCGCCGATCGCCTCGAGGCCCGCGTACAGGCGCACGCCGCGCTCGATCTCGACGACGTGCTCGGTGCCGACCTGCAGACCGTACAGGTAGTCGGTGGTGTCGACGACCGACAGGTCGCCGAAGAGTTCGCGGATCTGCTCGAACTGGCGCGTGGGCGCGGGGAAGAGCAGGGTGTTGAGCGTCGACCGCCGGGTCGCGCTGTCGGCCTCGAGCGCCGCGCGCTGCTCCTCGGTGAGCTCGGTCACGCCGACCCGCACGTCGCGGCCGGCGAGGACCTTGGAGCGGAACGGCTCGGGCCAGCCGCCCGGGAGGTCTCCGAGCTCACCGGCCATGAAGCCGATCACCGAGTCGGGCACGTCGTACTTCTCGGGGTTGGCGGCGAAGTCGGCCGGGTCGGCCTTCACGGCCGCGAGGTGCAGCGCGAGGTCGCCCACGACCTTCGACGACGGCGTGACCTTGGGAACCCGCCCGAGGATCTCGTTCGCCGCGGCGTACATGTCCTCGATGAGCTCGAAGTCGTCGGCGAGGCCGAGCGCGATGGCCTGCTGCCGCAGATTCGACAGCTGACCGCCGGGGATCTCGTGGTGGTAGACCCGGCCGGTGGGGCCGGGCAGCCCCGACTCGAATGGACGGTACAGGCGGCGCACCGCCTCCCAGTACGGTTCGAGGTCGGAGACCGCCTCGAGCGAGATGCCCGTGTCGCGCTCGGTGTGCGCGAGCGCCGCGACGAGCGACGAGGCCGACGGCTGGCTCGTGGTTCCGGCCATCGGCGCGCTCGCGACGTCGACCGCGTCGACGCCCGCGCGGCTCGCCGCGAGCAGCGTCGCGAGCTGGCCGCCGGCGGTGTCGTGCGTGTGCAGGTGCACCGGCACGTCGAACCGCTCGCGCAGCGCCGAGACGAGCTTCTCGGCCGCCGCGGGCCGCAGCAGCCCCGCCATGTCCTTGATGGCGAGGATGTGCGCACCTGAAGCGACGATGTCGTCGGCGAGCTTGAGGTAGTAGTCGAGCGTGTAGAGGTCTTCGGCCGGGTCGAGCAGATCGCCCGTGTAGCAGAGCGCCACCTCGGCCACGGCCGTGCCCGTCGCGAGCACCGCGTCGATCGCCGGACGCATCTGCGAGACGTCGTTCAGCGCGTCGAAGATCCGGAAGATGTCGACCCCGGTCGCGGCCGCCTCGCGCACGAACGCGTCGGTCACCTCAGTCGGGTACGGCGTGTATCCGACGGTGTTCCTGCCGCGGAGCAGCATCTGGATGTTCAGGTTGGGCAGGGCCTCACGGAGTGCCGCGAGGCGGTCCCACGGGTCTTCGCCGAGAAAGCGCAGTGCGACGTCGTACGTCGCGCCGCCCCACGCCTCGACCGACAGCAGCTCGGGGGTGAGCCGGGCGACGTACGGCGCGACGGCGACCAGGTCTTTGGTGCGCACGCGCGTCGCGAGCAGCGACTGGTGCGCGTCGCGGAAGGTCGTCTCGGTGACGGCGAGCGGCGTCTGCGCGCGCAGCGCGGCCGCGAAGCCCGCGGGGCCGAGCTCGAGCAGGCGCTGGCGTGAGCCGTCGGGGGCCGGAGCGGTGAGGTCGAGCTTCGGCAGCTTGTCGACCGGCGCCACGTTGATGGGGGCCGCGCCGTTCGGCTGGTTCACCGTGACATCCGCGAGCCAGTTCAGGATCTTGGTGCCGCGGTCCTTCGAGACCCGGCCGCGCATCAGCTGCGGCCGCTCGTCGATGAACGACGTGCTGAGGTCGCCCGCGATGAACGCCGGGTCGTCGAGCACCGCCTGCAGGAACGGGATGTTCGTGGCGACGCCGCGGATGCGGAACTCCGCGAGCGCACGCCGAGCTCGGGTGACCGCCTGCGGGTAGTCGCGACCGCGCGTGATGAGCTTCGCGAGCATCGAGTCGAAGTGCGGGCTGATCTGCGCGCCCGGGTTCACGGTGCCGCCGTCGAGCCGGATGCCGGCTCCGCCCGGCGAGCGGTACGTCGTGATCTTGCCCGTGTCGGGGCGGAAGTTCGCGGTCGGGTCCTCGGTCGTGATGCGGCACTGCAGCGCCGCGCCGCGCAGCTGGATCTGCTCCTGACGCAGTCCCAGGTCGGCGAGGGTCTCCCCCGCCGCGATCCGCATCTGGGAGACGACGAGGTCGACGTCGGTGACCTCCTCGGTCACGGTGTGCTCGACCTGGATGCGCGGGTTCATCTCGATGAACACGTGCTGGCCGGCGCGTTCGCCCGCGGTGTCGACGAGGAACTCGACCGTGCCCGCGTTGACGTACCCGATCGACTTGGCGAACGCGATCGCATCGCGGTGCAGCGCCTGCCGGATGTCTTCGTCGAGGTTCGGCGCGGGCGCGATCTCGACGACCTTCTGGTGCCGTCGCTGGACCGAGCAGTCGCGCTCGAACAGGTGGACCGTCTCGCCGGACGCGTCCGCGAGCACCTGCACCTCGATGTGCCTCGGCCGCAGCACGGCCTGCTCGAGGAACATCGTGGGATCGCCGAACGCGCTGTCGGCCTCGCGCATCGCCTCTTCCAGCGCGGGGCGAAGCTCCTGCATCGTGGCGACGCGGCGCATGCCGCGGCCGCCGCCGCCCGCCACCGCCTTGGCGAAGATCGGGAACCCGATGTCGTCGGCCTGCGCGAGCAGCGCCTCGATGTCGCGCGACGGCTCGGTCGACTTCAGGACCGGGACGCCCGCGCCGATGGCCTGCTGCTTCGCGGTGACCTTGTTGCCCGCCATCTCGAGCACGCGCGTGGGCGGCCCGATGAACGTGATGCCCGCATCCTCGGCGGCCTGCGCGAGCTCGGGGTTCTCGGACAGGAAGCCGTAGCCCGGGTAGATGGCGTCCGCGCCCGACTCCTTCGCGACCCTGATGATCTCCGTCACGTCGAGATACGCGCGTACCGGGTGCCCCTGCTCGCCGATCTGGTAGGCCTCATCGGCCTTCAGGCGGTGGAGGGAGTTCCGGTCCTCGTAGGGGTAGACGGCGACCGTCTTGGCCCCCAGCTCGACGGCCGCGCGAAACGCTCGAATGGCGATCTCACCGCGATTGGCAACCAGGATCTTCGTGAACATGCAGGCCTTTCCGAGACAGATCGGAGACGGATTTGCGCACAGCGAACGTTTAGACATCGTCCGAGGACTAAAGGTAACGTATCTGTTCGTGCACGTTCTCTCCGTCAGCTCCCTCAAGGGCGGCGTCGGCAAGACCACCGTCACGCTCGGACTGGCGTCGGCGGCGTTTGCCCGCGGCGTCCGCACCCTCGTCGTCGACCTCGACCCGCAGTCCGATGTCTCGACCGGCATGGACATCCAGATCGCCGGTCACCTGAACGTCGCGGACGTGCTGGCCTCGCCGAAGGAGAAGATCGTCCGCTCGGCGATCGCACCGAGCGGCTGGTCGAAGTCCAACCCGCAGGCCACCATCGACGTCATGATCGGCAGTCCCGCCGCGATCAACTTCGACGGGCCGCATCCGTCGATCCGCGACATCTGGAAGCTCGAAGAGGCCCTCGCGAACGTCGAGTCCGACTACGAGCTCGTGCTCATCGACTGCGCGCCCTCCCTCAACGCGCTGACGCGGACCGCGTGGGCTGCGAGCGACCGGGTCGGCGTGGTCACCGAGCCCGGCCTCTTCTCCGTCGCGGCGGCCGACCGCGCGCTCCGCGCGATCGAGGAGATCCGCCGTGGGCTGTCGCCACGTCTGCAGCCGCTCGGCATCATCGTGAACCGGGCACGCGTGCAGTCGCTCGAACACCAGTTCCGCATCAAGGAGCTGCGCGACATGTTCGGGCCGCTCGTGCTCTCCCCGCAGCTGCCCGAGCGCACGTCGCTCCAGCAGGCGCAGGGTGCCGCGAAGCCCCTGCACATGTGGCCGGGCGAGAGCGCTGAGGAGATGTCGCAGCATTTCGACCAGCTGCTCGACCGTGTGCTGCGCACCGCGCGCATCGGCGAGTATGCCAACGGCGAGGCGGCGGTCGAGCCGCCGCTCGAGGTCGAGTCCCGCGCCGGCTGAGTCGCGAGTCCGGCGTCAGAAATCTGCCTCGAGCGTCGATGACGAAGAGCTGACCCTCCAGGTGCCCTGCTTTCGGAGGTTCACATACATCGCTCGAACCGTCGGGTATGCCTGGGAGGCTGCGAACCCTCGTCGCTTCGAGTAGTCCATGAGCAGCGGCAGTTCGATGGTTGCACCGTCGAGTTCGGTGAATGCCGCGTTCAACGACTTCCGCATCTCCGAGTAGTTCGCGTCGATCGTCGCTTGTTCGATCTCGTCGCCGAATCCGAGTGCCATCTGTCTTCGCGCCACGTCTCTCGCATTGACGAGGTGGGTGTTCGCCAGTCGCATGTGTCCCTTCGCCGTCTTGCCGCCGACCCCTACGGCGAGGACCTGGAGGAGCTCGATGTTCTCGCGCTCGAGCACGGCACTCCACGACGTGATGGAGCGTTCGTGCGCCCTCGGCAGTGGCATCGAGGCCGGTTGGGTGTCGCCGGTGAACTCCTCGCCCGAGTCGCTCGAGCTGCTACTGGATCCGCGGAGCGTCCGGTACCCCTTCGTCGAGCGAACGCCCGTGCACGGCACGACGGCGAGACAGCCGCGCATGATCTTCCGGCTCGTGACGAGCTTGGCCACCACACCGCCGCCGGCGAGCAGAGCGCTCGCGCCGAAGAAGGCCCACGTCGCGATCGTGAGGTCGTCGTCGGGGAAGAACTTGTCGTCGATCTGCGATTCGACGACCTCGACGGTGGCGAGCACGGCGTCGCCGATGGCGGTCACGAACCCGAGCGTGCCCAACACCGTGAAGACGGGTCCGGCGGTGGTGAGGAACAGGGCTGCCCCCGCGACGGCCAACACGATTCCAGCGACCTGCGCAGCCAGCTGGTGCAGGTCTTCAGCAGCGAAACGACCGCTGGGATCGCTGTAGGTGATGGGGTTCAGGTCGGTGTAGGCGTAGAGGTTCGCCAGGGGCGCGTCGTCCCTCGTCATGAACCTGGCTTGGCTGGGGTCGTAGACGCGCCGGCCGAGCGGCTGACTGCCATCGTCGTGGGTGTACTCCCCAGAATACTGGAACGGGTTGTAGTCGAGCTCACCGACGCCTTCCGGGGTGCCTGTGCCGTGACGGGGATCGCCCGCGACCGTGGCGGAACCGTAGTCGGTGTAGGCGTATGTGGTGGTGACCCTGCCGCTCTGATCGGTCAGGTCCACGATGCTCCCGTGCCGGTCGGTGCCGTAGTACGACACCGCCCCGGTGCCGCCCTCGGGTGTGGTCGTGCGTGCCAGCCTGTTGGCGCCGATCAGATAGCTCGCCGTCCCGCCCTCGCCCTCGGTCGTGCGGTGGCGGTCATTGATGAGCTGGTCCCCGTCCCAGTAGTACCGGGTCGACCCGGCCGGGGTGGCGCGCTCGCGCCGGCCGCCGTCGGCCCAGTACGTGGTCTGGATGCGCACGCCATCCGGTGTGGTGTGCGCGATCTGTCGCCCCGCGGCGTCGTACTCGTAGGAGGCGCCGGCCGCTGAGCCGGTCTGTCGACCCGACCGGTCATAGGCGGCCGACGAGACATTGCCCACCGCGTCCGTCTGCGCCAACGTCCCGCCGTGCACGAGCGATGACACCGACACGATCGAGGCCTCGCTCGGCGTGCCGGCCGCGGTGGTGTCGACGACCGTGCTCGTCCCGGCCTGCACATCCACCTGCCTCGACCACCGCGACACGACCGGCACCGCGCCCGGATCGCCGCCCGGGAACACGCGCTCCTCGCTCACGAACCCGCCCGAGACTTCGGACTCCGTCCGGCCAGTGCGCACGAGCTCCTCGCCCGCATGCCCGGACCACTGCTCGGTCGCGAGCACCGCCGCCCGGTCAGCGCTGAGCTCCAACCGCGTCGACGCGGTCAACCCGTCGGCCGCGGTCGTGGTCTCCTCGAGCACCAACCCGACCGGCAACACCCGCCCGGCCGGCACGACCGAGTCGTACACCCGGCGCAGCGTCGAACCGTCCACCGACGCACGCGCGGTCATCCGTCCGAACTCATCGAACTCGTACGACTCCTGCTCCGATCGGATGCCGCCGCGCGCGTCACGGAACGCCGTCGAGGCCGACACGGGCCGCATACCCCGACCCGGCCCAGCCGGATCCTCAGACGCCGGATACTCGAACGACTGCTCCTGCATCGTCCATTCACCAGACGATGACGACACGATCGCTGACCGCCCCGTGACCCGGCCTCGGCCGTCCACCACCGACTCCACCCGACTCTTCCCATCGGTCAGCCATGATTCGAAGCCCAGCCCTCCGCCGCCGTCGCTCGTCCCGGAACGCGCGCCGGCCGCGGCCACCGGCCACCCCGACGGCGACACCTCACCACGCACGCCCCACTGCCGCGCACTCAGCTCCGCACCCGTCGACATATCGACCACCCGAACGCGATCCACGCGCGACACCCCATCGGACGACCGCTGCCACTCCACCACCGTCGCCCCACCCGACGGCGAGCTCACCCGATGCACCAAACCGGACCGGTCGTACGTCACCATGACCCGAGTGCCCACCGGGTCCACCACATCGGACACCCGCCCACCCGAACGCTCGATGACCCACCGGCCACCCGCTCCGGATCCATTCCCGGGGTGGACCACGTTCGCTCCCGGCGAGACCACCACCCGGTCCGGGTCCGACCAGTCCAGCTCGGTCAGCGCCCCGTCAGCCGACACCACCCCGATCAATCGCCCCGACCGACCCCACGTCCAATCGATCCGTCGCCCGTCCAACGACGTCCGCGCGACCGGCACACCCGTCGCATCGAAGTACGACGACACCCCACCGAGCTCGTGCAACACGTAGGAGTATGCCCGCTCGCCCACCACCCCATCGGGTCTGGCCGGCACGACCGTGCCAGGCGAGGCCGCCTGGAACACGACATCCGACCCCGGATACCCCGCCAAGCCGCTCGGCACCGAGACATCCATCTCGTATGCCCCACCCGACGCAGGCATCACCCACACCCCACCGCGCACCCTCACCCGCGCGAGGCCGAAGGACCACCCATCGCCCAGCGCATCCTCGTCGACCCCGACCGCCCGGGAATCCCAGCGCAACGACATCCCGCCGGCACCCAACGAGAAGCTGAATGACCCATCGACCTCACCCACTGCTCCCTCGAGCCCGTCCCCCAGCGCGAACGAGCCCAAATCCATCTCGCTGTCGCCCTCGGTGCCATCCGCCCACGCCGGCGCCACCGCGCCAACGAGCAGGCCTGCGCACACGAGCATCGCCAGGAACACGCCCCAGGACGTTCGCACACCAGTCCCCGCCCGCGCAGCCCCGATGGCACGCACACCCGCACTCACACGCACACCACGCACACCACGCACGACACATCATCCCCCCGACCAGCTCGCTTGGTAATACTCTGGTGTTACCCGGCTGATTCGGATGTTAATATATGCACTTTCCCCGCGCGGAGCAATGCCTTGGACGTGTGCCGAGAGCGGAGCACGTCTCCCCACGGCGAGCGCCACCTGCAGGTCGAGCACTCCGCAGCGCTCCACGACGAGACGAGTGAGTCGACAGGCCGCTCGTCTCGGCCGGCCGCCGAGAAACGTCTTCGACGCCGGCTACGAGATCCGGCGCGAGCGCTGACCGCGTCGGGCTGCGAGCTCGTCGATCGGGTCGGCGGGCTGCGTGTCGATCTCGACCAGGGTCGACTCGACCTCACGGAGCACCTTGCCGACCGCGATGCCGAACACACCCTGTCCGCGATTCACGAGGTCGATGACCTCGTCGTCGGAGGTGCAGAGGTACACGCTCGCGCCGTCGCTCATCAGGGTGGTCTGAGCCAGATCTTGAACTCCGGCCTCGCGGAGCTGGGTGACCGCGGTCCGGATCTGCTGCAGCGAGATGCCCGTGTCGAGTAGGCGCTTCACGAGCTTCAGCACGAGGATGTCGCGGAAGCCGTACAGTCGCTGCGAACCCGAGCCCGCCGCGCCGCGGACCGTCGGTTCGACAAGGCTCGTGCGGGCCCAGTAGTCGAGCTGGCGGTAGCTGATGCCCGCGGCTCGGGCCGCGACCGCGCCACGGTAGCCGGTGCCGTCATCGTGCTGGGGCAGCCCGTCGGTGAACAGGAGTCCGAGGTCGTAGCGTGATCGATCGCTCCGCTCGAGCTCAGTCATCCGGTGCCCCTCACTGTTCCACGCGTCGTGCTCGGCGCGTGACCCCCACGCTACCGAGCGGACGAACCCCGGCCAAACACATCCGGCCGATCGTCACGGCGTGTCGCATCAGCGAGCCAGCTTCGACAGCGATTGACGCAGCACGCTCCCGTGAATCGTCTCGAGCTGACGCCCGAGGTCGAGCGCGCGCTCGGCCGCGCGAGCACGACCGGCCGGGTCGTTGCGCCGCGACGGCGCGATCGCACGCTCGATCAGCGCCGCCTCGCGCTCTGCGGCGAACCGCACGCCGCGCAGATGCCGCGGCTCGATGCCGACGGCTCGGAGCATGGCGAGGGCCTGCATGACCTCGAGCGCGTCCTCGCCATAGTCTTCGGCCGCGGGGAGCAGCCCGGCGGTCACGGCCTCGTCAAGGAGGGACGGCGCCGCACCGGCCGCGCGCGCGAGCTCGTCCCGCCGGAACCTCGGTGCACGCGCGACTTGCGCGGGTGCCGCACCGGGGAGTGTGGGCGTCTCGCCCGCATCGATCGCCTGCAGGTGCGTGCGGATGACTTTGAGGGGCAGATAGTGGTCGCGCTGCATGGTGAGCACGAAGCCGATGCGCTCGACGTCGCCGGGCGCGAACTTCCGGTATCCCGAAGGGGTGCGTGTGGGCGTGACGAGGCCCTGCTCTTCGAGGAACCGCAGCTTCGACGGCGTGAGTTCGGGGAACTCGGGCTGCAGCCGGGCGAGCACCTGCCCGATTCCGAGCAGCGGCACGCCGCGGCTCGCGGCCTGCGATGCGGCCGAACGGGCCACGCTCTAGCCGCCCGCCACCGACGCGAGGTCTCGGCGCGAGGCGTAGAACGTGAGACGGTACTTGCCGATCTGCACTTCGGCGCCATCGGAGAGCAGCGCGGTCTCGATGCGCACGCCGTCGAAGTACGTGCCGTTCAGAGAGCTGAGGTCTTTCACCTCGAACGCGGTGCGGTGCCTGAGGAACTCGGCGTGCTTGCGCGAGACCGTCACGTCGTCGAGGAAGATGTCCGCGTCGGGATGGCGGCCGACGGTGGTGACGTCCTGGTCGAGGAGGAACCGGGCACCGCTGTTCGGCCCGCGACGCACGATCAAGAGCGCCGAGCCGGAGGGCAATGCCCCGATCGCTTCCTGCTCCTCGGCCGAGACGTCGGCATCGAGCGCACTGAGCTGCGCTGCGGCTTCCCTGCTGAACCCGATGGTCGTGTCATCGGCTCGTCCCGCGCCCTGCGCCGGGTCGAGCGGTGCGCCCGCGTCCATCGTGTCGCCGGCCTGGGTGTTGTCGGAATCCGCCACGGCTAACCTCCCGATCCCAGCGTATCGGATCGCGCGTCGCTCGCCACCCGCGGGACGCGGATCGCGCGGGCCGTCTCGATCGCGTAGATGATGCCGGCCCACCAGTACAGGAACGCGCCCCAGAGCGTGACCGCCCACCCGATCGGCGCGGACACGGCCTCGACCGCGGGGAATGCCGCGCCGAGCATGAGCAGCGGCAGCCCGGTGAAGAGCGCGAACGTGGCGACCTTGCCGAGCTGGTGCACGTGCAACGGCCCGTAGCCGAAGTTCGCGAGCACGACGCCGAGCACGACGATGAGCACGTCGCGCGCGACGATGACGGCCACGATCCACCACGGGACGAGTCCGCGTGCGGCGAGCCCGATGAGCGCGGCGAAGATGTACAGCCGGTCGGCCGCCGGGTCGAGGAGCCGCCCGAGCTTGGTGAGCTGTTTGAGGCGCCGGGCGAGGTAGCCGTCGAGCAGGTCGGTGAGGCTCGCCACGACGAGCACGATGAGGGCGGCGACGTAGTCGCCCAGGACGATGAACACCAGGAACACCGGGACGAGCAGCAGCCGCAGCATGCTGAGCAGGTTCGGAACGGTCCAGATGCGGCCGCTCTCGGCCGTCGTCCCGTCCTCGTGCACCCCTTGATCCTAGCGAGGCCGGGGAGTTCCCCGTTGGACGGCGCGCGACGTGGGAGTCCCGGGATCGCGCGGGAGTCCCGCCATCGGGCGGTTCCCCCTAGACTCGCGCACATGAACGCCCTGACCGTATGTCTCGTGCTGTGCGGAGCGATCACCGTCGCCACGTGGCTCGCGAGCGTCATCACGCGCGAGCACTCCTGGGTCGACCGGATCTGGTCGATCGCACCGATCGCGTACGCGTGGATCCTCGCGTCCGGCGGCGGCTTCGAGCCGCGGCTCGTGCTCATGGCCGTGCTGGTCACCCTGTGGGGCATCCGGCTGACCTTCAACTTCTGGCGCAAGGGCGGCTACCGTCCGGGCACCGGCGAGGACTACCGCTGGGCCGTGCTGCGCGGTCGCATGCCGGGCTGGGCATTCGCGCTGTTCAACGTCGGGTTCATCTCGATCTACCAGAATGCGCTCATCCTCGCGTTCTGCCTCCCGGTCTTCACCGCGTCGCACTCGGGTGTCCCGCTCGGCCCGTGGGACCTCACACTCGCGGTCGTCTTCCTCGCCCTGCTCGCGGGTGAGACGATCGCCGACCAGCAGCAGTGGCGGTTCCATCAGTGGAAGGCGGCCGAGCGTGCGGCCGGCCGTGCTCCGCAGCCCGGCTTCCTGCAGACCGGGTTGTTCCGGTTCTCGCGGCACCCGAACTTCTTCTTCGAGCAGGCGCAGTGGTGGGTGTTCTACGGTTTCGCGGTCGCGGCGACCGGGGTCTGGCTGCACTGGACGATCGCCGGGGCGGCGCTGCTCACACTGCTCTTCATCGGCTCGACGATCTTCACCGAGTCGATCACGCGGAGCCGGTATCCCGACTACGACGAGTACCGGCGGCGCACGTCCATGCTCGTCCCCTGGTTCCCGCGGCCCGTGCGTACTCGCCTCTCACTGGCCGAGTAGCGCGCGAACGGCGCGCACACCGCTCGCGGCGCGGCGTTCAGATCCGTTCGGCGAGCTCGGGCCAGGCTTCGGCGAACCGCGGATGCAGCGGCAGCGCCGCGACCTCGTCCACGGGCACCCACGAGAGCGCGATGCTCTCGGGGTCGCTCACGACCGGAGGGAAGCGTTCGACGGCGTCCGCGACGACCGTCGTGTACGACCAGTAGCCGAGGTCGAGCACCGAGCTGAACCGCACGACCAGCAGACCGGCGGGCACGCCCGCCTCCTCGCCGGCCTCCCGGACGGCCGCGTCGAAGGCACTCTCGCCCTCGTGACGGGCACCGCCGGGCATGCCCCAGGTGCCGCCGAAGTGGCTCCACATCGCCCGGTGCTGCAGCAGCACCTCACGTGCCGGGCTGACGGCGAGCAATCCGGCCGCGCCGAACCGGCCCCAGTACCTGGCGCCGTCGGGGCCCTCGACCCAGGCATCGCCGCTCATGCCGCTCACCCCTCAAGCATGCCTCACGCGCCGCCCTTCAGGGTCAGCGCCGTCACCCGAAGTAGGCTGGAGCGGTGAGCGACGACTCCCCCGTGCGCGTGGATGCCTGGCTCTGGGCGGTGCGCCAGTACAAGACCAGGTCGGCCGCGACTGCGGCCTGCCGCGCGGGACATGTGCGGGTGAACGGTGAGCGTGCGAAGGCGGCACAGCAGGTGCGACCGGGTGACGAGCTCCGGGTCAAGGTGAACGGGTTCGATCGCCGCCTGATCGTGCGCCGGACGATCGTCAAGCGGGTCTCGGCCACGCTCGCCGCGACCGCCATGGACGACCTCACGCCGCCGCCCCCGCCGAAGACCGAGCAGCCGGTGGCCCCGATGCGCGACCGCGGCGCCGGTCGGCCCACCAAGCGCGAGCGCCGAGACCTCGACCGGCTCCGCGGCCGCTGAGGTGCGTAGGGTGGACCATGTGAAGAAGGAGATCTCGCACGAGCCCGACGCGCACCGGTACGCGATGCGGGTGAACGGCGAGCTGGCGAGCGTGCTCGACTACCGCGTGCTCGGCGACTCGATCGCGTTCACCCGGAGCTTCACGAACCCGCCCTACCGGGGCAGCGGGCTCGCCGGCGAGGTCGTCGCCTTCGCGGTCGACGACGTCGAGTCGACGTCGACGCGCACGATCGTGCCGGCCTGCTGGTACGTCGGCGAATGGTTCGAGCGCCACCCCGAGCGGGCGCACCTGCTGGGGCCGCGCACGAGCTGACGCGGCTCAGCCGTCATCGTCCGCGGCTCAGCCGCCATTGTCATGGGAGAACGCTCTCCGCTACGCTCGTCCGCGACCACGACCACGACCACGACCACGACCGCGACCACGACTCCGACGTCGGCGAGGGATGGCAGAGGCCCATGAGCGAGACCCCCGTGAATCGATCCGCCCCCGTTCGGTTGCCCGTCTCCGTCATGCTCGCCGTCGCCGCGCTCTGCGCCTCGGGTGGCCTCACCGCATCCTCGGCCACAGCGCAGGAGGCGTCGCCGACCGGAGGCTGCGACTTCGACAGCGGCCTGTGCGTGATCGATCCGACCAACGTCGAGGCGAATCCCACGGTGATCGTGCCCGCGGACACGCACGTGATGACCGCGGTGGTCGCCGGCGGCGCGGGCGGGGTCAACAGCAGCGGCGTGCTCGGCGGGCAGGGCGGGCTCACCGTGGCGACCTTCCCCGTGACGCCGGGCGAGCAGCTGCGCATCATGCTCGGCGAGGGCGCGGACGGAGCGACTCCCGGCGACGGGTACTCCTCTGGCGGACGCGGCGGACCCGTCTCCGGCACCCCGGCCGGGATGCCGACGGGCGGCGGCGGAGGCGGCTCGACGGCCGTGCTCGACGCCTCGGACACGCCGATCGTGGTGTCGGGCGGCGGCGGTGGCGCCGGCGGTGACGCCGAGGGCGGCGGCGACGCGGGCGGGCAGGGCGGCAACGGCGGGTCGCCGGCCAAGGACGGATGGAACGGGGCCCCGAACGAGGCGAACACCGACGGTGCGGTCGGCGGTGAGGGCGGCGGCGGCTCCACGGCGGACGGCGAGGACAGCTCGGGACTGCCCGCGTCGCCGACGACCGGCGCGGGCGGAGGCGGCTGGAACGGGCACGGCGGTGGCGGCGGCGGGCACGGCGATACCGGCGCCCCGATCCGAGACCTCATCGAGTACGGCGCCGCGGGCGGCGGCGGGGGCGGGCAGTCCTACGTGGCACCGTCGGTCAGCACCTGGACGTTCCTCTCGGCCGGGCCGATGAACTCCGGCGGCGACGGCGTCGTCGCGCTGTTCCCGCGCGCGACGGCCGCGATCTACCAGTGCGCCGACGGCACCCAGGACTACGACCTGGCCGTCGGCGCGACGCGCGTGTTCGGGGTCGTCGGCGGCGGCGCCGGCCAATCGACCAGGGCCGGCGGACAGGGCGGCGGGGGCGCGGTCGTTACCGGGACGTTCGAGGTGGCCGGCCCCGCGCAGCTGCAGGTCGTGGTGGGCTGCAGCGGGGAGCGCGGCGGGTACGGCTGGTCGTCGGGTGGATCCGGCGGCCATGGCGGCGGCACCGAGGTCTCGGGCGGCACGGGCGGCGGCTCGACGCAGATCGACGTCACCGGGGGCGGCGGCCCGAAGCTCGGGGCGGGCGGCGGTGGCGGCGCGGGCGGCGGCATCTTCGACTTCCTGTGCAACTGCGGCGGGGGTGACGGAGGCGACGGCATCCCCGGCCCGATGCCGGGCGGTCTCGGCCTCGCCGGTGGCGGCGCCCCTGGCGGCGGCGAGCTCGGCGGCGACGGCGGCCCGGGCGGCTACGCCGACGGTGCATCCGGCGACGAGGGGCAGCATCGCAGCGACGGCGGCCCGGGCGGTGGCGGCGGTGGCGGGCTCGCCAACGGCGGCAGTTACGGCCGGGCCGGCGGCTTCTCCTCCGCGGGTGGCGGAGGCGGTGCCGGATCCTCGTACGTCGAACCTGGTGCGGGCCTCGTCTCGGGCGGCACGCTCGATTCCAGGGACGGCTACGTCCTCGACGGCATCGCGGTCCTCGTCCCGGTCTTCCCGGCGGCCGAGGCCCCTGCGCCCTCGCCGACGCCCGGCCCGAGCGACCCTGCGGCGCCGCCGGCCGACGGCGGTCCCACCGCGCCCGAGGCCTCGCCCGCGGGCCTGCACACCCTCCCGGCCACCGGCGCACCGTGGAGCGCCGAGCGCACACTGCTGCTCGCCCTGACCGCGCTCGCGGCCGTCGCCTCCGGGGCCGGCCTGCTCTCCCGGCGCCCGGCCCGCGCCCGGCGATCGCCCCGGGCGGGGTGATCAGTCCGGTCCGGCGCCCCCGGCCGTCGCGTGGCAGACTCGCGGACATGGGAGCGACAGGGTGACGACCGGCAGACGGCCGAGCGGACCACCCGCGGCGACCGCGGGCTACTCGGCGGCGCAGGTGCGTGCCGCCGAGGCGCCGCACCTCGCGGCCGGCGAGCCGCTCATGCGGCGCGCCGCGTCGGCGCTGGCTGCGGTCGTCCGGCGCGAGGCAGGGGCGACGGATGCCTCGGGCGGGCCCGTGCTCGTCCTCGCGGGTTCCGGTGACAACGGCGGGGACGCGCTGTTCGCGGCGGCGGAGCTCGCGGACGACGGGTTCGAGGTCGTCGCGGTGCCGGCCGGCGCACGGCTGCACGACGAGGCATCCGTCGCGGCCCTCGCCGCGGGCGTGCGCATCCTCGAGCGCGACGACGACGCCGCGTTCGCGGCGGTCGCGAACGCGGCGCCGCTCGTGGTCGACGGCATCCTCGGAACGGGCAGCGCCGCGCCCGCGCTCCGCGGCCGCGCACGCGAGCTCGTCGCGGTTTTGATCCCGGAGGTCGAGCGGTCCGCGAAGCGGGTCATCGCGGTCGACCTCCCGAGCGGCATCCATCCCGACGACGGGAGCGTGCCCGATCCGACCGTGCTGCGCGCCACGATCACCGTGACGTTCGGCGCGGTCAAAGCGGGTCTCCTGCGGGAGCCCGGAGCGGGGTACGCCGGCCGGGTCGAGCTCGTCGACCTCGGGCTCGGCCCCGAGCTGGCCACCATGGTCCCGCTGGTTCCGGCAGGACTGGGCGAGTCGAAGCGGAGGCGTCCCGCCGATAGCCTGGAACCATGACCGGACCCTCGATGCCGCCGCCCGCTCCCGGCCCGCAGACCGTGCACTACTCGGCACCGCCCGCGCGTCCGCAGCTCGCACCCGGGGTCTCGACGTCGACGCCGTGGATCTGGGTGATTGTGCTGCTGCCCATGGTCAGCCTCGGATCGATCTGGCTCATGGATCCGATCCGATTCATGCCGTCGCCCGCCGAGCTCGACTCGGCCGCGTTCATGCCGCTGCGGATCTGGACGGACCCCGCGATGCTGCTCGTCGCCGGCCTCAGCTACCTGGCGGCGGCCTTGACGATCGTCGCCGCCTTCCTCGACTACCGGGCGCTGCAGCGCATCGGCGTGGTCCGCCCCTTCCACTGGGCCTGGTCGTTCGCCACCCTGCTGGTCTCGTCGCTCGTCTATGTGATCGGTCGCACGGTCATCGTCGGCAAGGTCACTCCCGGCCGAGGCGGCGCGCCGCTCTGGGTCGCCATCGTCGTCACGGTGCTCGGCATGATCAACGTCGGCATCTGGACGGTCTGGCTGCTCACGCGAACCCTCGACTGGGCGTTCACGGTCGGGGCGGTGTGACGTCGGGAACGTGAGTCATTCGCGCGCCGACCCGCCGTAGCGCGCCATCATCGTGCGCACCGCATCGTCGACCACGCGGTGCGTCTCCTCCTCGGTGAGCGACCAGGTACCGTGCATCAGTCGCGGCCAGAAGACGACCGTCGCGATCATTCCGAGGAACTGGGTCGCCGCGACATCGGGATCGTCGACGGCGGCGGCTCCTGCCGCGGTCTCGGCTCGGAAGTAGCGGTGGAGCGCCTCGAGCATGGGGAGCGTCCCGAAGTCGAACGTGCGCTCGCGCAGTTCGGGGAACCGCGGCGACTCGGCGATGATCACCCGGATCAGGTCGGCCATCTGCGGACGTGAGAGCAGTTCGACATAGGCATGTCCCAGGACGACGAGCCCGGCGTGGAAGTCGCCCGCCGGCGGATCCACCACGTCGCCGTCGGGCCCCGCTCCTGCCGCGAGCACGGCCGCCTCGAACAGCTCCGCTTTCGTCGGAAACTGTTTGAACAGGGTCGCCTTGGAGACCCCGGCGCGCTGCGCGACGCGCGCGAGCGAGGCACGGTCGTACCCGAGCTCGAGGAAGAGCGCCGTCGCCGCACTGAGGATCGTGGCCCGGTTGTTCGCCGAGACCTGACGATGGTAGGCCGAGAGCTCGCGAGACATGCGTCGAGCCTAGCAAGAGGTGAGATTCTTGACTCACCTCTTGCGGTTCGATACGTTCGCCAGAGGCGAGTCGACTGACTCGCCTCAATGGAAGGAATCGATCATGCATGACACCGTCGCCCAGACTCCCGCTGGCAAGGTCCTCTGGCATTTCTCGATGTCCCTCGACGGATTCGTCGCGGGACCCGGTCACCGCATGGACTGGATGCCAGAGGCCACCAACCGCCCAAGCCTCGTCGAGGAGTACATCGAGACGACCGGCGCCGTGCTCGGCGGACGGGACGGCTGGGACGCCTTCCCGGATGCGAGCGCCACGTACGGCGGCGCCTGGAGCGGTCCGCTCTTCGTGCTGACCCACCATCCGGAGGACGCGGAACCCGCCGAGGGCGTGACCTTCCTCAACGTGGACGTGGCGGACGCTGTCGAGATCGCGCGGAGCGCGGCGAACGGCAAGAACGTCGAGGTACTCTCCCCCACGATCGGGCGGCAGCTGCTCGAGCGCGGCCTGCTCGACGAGATCGACCTGCACGTCTTGCCGGTCCTGCTCGGCGACGGTATCCGCCTGTACGACCAGCCCGGCGGCTCACCGGTGCCCCTGCAACTCGTCAACGGTGAACCGCTGGAGGAGGTGAACCTGCGCTACCGGCCGCATTCGTCGTGATCCCCGCGCGGTGAAGCCGAACGCTCACCTCGTTCCAGTATGCTGCCATCATCTGGATTGCATCCTCCGAATTGGATGCAGACACATGGAGGTGGCGCCTGATGGGATCCGAACGTGCGATCACCCGCCGAGCGGCGCTGGCGACCGGCGCGGGCGGCGCGCTGGCCGCCCTGCTCGCCGCGTGCGCGGCGCCCGCCGCCACCACCCCGTTCTCATCGCCGAGCCCGACGCCGACCGCTCCCCTGGCCCGCCCGCGCCCGGCTTCCCCGGCTGCGCCCACGCCCGTGGACACCCCGCAGGCCGCACCCGTGCTCGCCAAGGTCGCCGCACCCACCGAGGTCATCACGGGTCTCCCGGGCGAGGGGAATCTGCTCGCCTGGACCGTCGACGACGGCACGAGCTCTGCGGTGGTCGGCGCGTACGCGGCCTTCGCCGCCGAGACCGGGACCCGGCTCACGCTCTTCGCCACCGGAACCTACGATTCCTGGCGCGAGCAGCAGCCCGCGCTCCAACCGCTCGTCGCGAGCGGCCAGGTGCAGATCGCCAACCACACCTGGAGCCACCCCGACCTCACCTCGCTCAGCGACCAGGGCATCCTCGACGAGCTGCAGCGCACGCACGACCGCATCGGCGAGTTGTTCGACGTCGACGCCAGACCGTTCTACCGCCCACCGTTCGGGTATTACGACGATCGGGTCATCGAGGTCGCCGCGTCGATCGGCTACACCGCCCCCACCCTCTGGTACGGCTCGCTCTCCGACTCCGGACTCGTGAGCGAGGACCTCATCGTCGAGCTCGCCTCGACCTGGTTCCTGCCGCAGCACATTGTGATCGGGCACCTGAACTTCGAACCGGTGACCCGCGTGTTCCCGCAGCTCCACGCGATCGTCGAGGAACGCGGCCTCACGACCGTGACCCTCAACGACGTCTACACGAGCGACTACCACCCGTGACCGCGTGATCGCTCGCGAGAATCATGGGCGAGGACCATCACGCCGTCGCGGCTCGGGCTTGCTCAGCGGAGGGCCCGGCCCGACCGGACGTGGTCGATCTGCTCGATCCCGACGCCACCGGCGACCCGGGGGTCGTCTCGGTCAGGTGCGACCGCCGAGCTCGGGGTGCACCGCGACGATGGCCGCAGGCCGCGTCTGGGCGGCCCGGAGCCGGGCGACATCGAACTTGTCGCTGCGATCGAAGTGGTACAGGCCGTTCTGCTCCTGGAACACGTCGGTCAGCTGGGTGTAGCAGTAGCCGAACATGTCGGGGTGGTCGCTGAGCGCGGCGATCTGCCCCTCGAACCTCGCGTAGAACTCCTCCAGGTTGCGCACGCGCTCGCCATAGCCCCAGCCGCTCGACTCCGTGGCGTCGGCCTCGGCCGCGTTCCACCAGATGCCGCCGAACTCGCTGACGAAGAAGGGCTGGCCCCGGTACGGGATCGACCAGGACTCGCCCGTCGTCGGCGACGGGTTGACGAACGGGTCACCCTCGGACAGCCGCGCGAAGTGCGCCGCGAACTCGGCGGGGTCCTGTTCGTACTGGTGGCTGTCGAACACGTCGGACTCGGGAATGCGGTGGGCATACCCGGAGGTGTCGAGCACCGGCCGGGACGTGTCGTACGCCTTCGTGGCGAGGAACATCCCGCGCATGACGTCGTCGAGCGCGGTGATGCGGTCCCCGTAGGCCTGCCAGGTCTCGTTCATGGGGCACCACCCGATGATCGCGGGATGCGAGTAGTCGCGCTCGAGCACCTCCAGCCACTCCTGCACGAACGAGGCGTCCGGCTGCTGGTTGGTCGACTCCCCCTCGCGGCTGTTGCAGCCCCAGTCGCCGAACTCGCCCCACACGAGATAGCCGAGGCGATCCGCGTGGTACAGGTAGCGCTCCTCGAAGACCTTCTCGTGCAGACGGGCGCCGTTGAATCCCGCAGCGAGCGAGAGCTCGATGTCACGCACCAGGTCGGCGTCGGTCGGCGCGGTCATGAGGGTGTCCGGGTAGTAGCCCTGGTCGAGGACGAGCCGCTGGAACACGACCTCGCCGTTGATCCGGATGGCCTTGCCGGTGATCGACACGCTGCGCAGGCCCGCGTACGAGTCGACCGTGTCGAGCACGCGCCCGTCCTCGGCCGTGAGCTCGAACCGGAGGTCGTAGAGGAAGGGATCGGCCGGCGACCACAGCCGCCGGCGGTCCTCCGGAAGCGGCAGGGTCAGGCGCGGGGCCAGGTCGAGGTCGGCGCGCACCTCGGAGCGCACGACCTCGCCGGAGCCGTCGGACACGATGACCGCGACGCGCGCGCCCGGCACGTTCGCCGACAGGGGCACCTCGACGTCGAACGAGCCTCCGGCGAGGTTCGGGGTGATGCGCGGGCGACGGATGGCCGCCTCCGGGACGGGCTCGACCCACACCGTCTGCCAGATGCCCGTCGTGCGCCAGTAGTGCGCGCCGAACGGCTCGTACGTGCGACCCTGCTTGCCGCGCGCCTGCGGCGCATGCGGCTCGTCGCGGGCCCGCACGACGAGCGGCACGTCCTCGCCGAACCGCGCCGCGTCCGTGACGTCGAAGGTGAAGCTCGAGAAGCCGCCCCGGTGACGGCCGACCTCGACCCCGTCGACCCACACCGTCGCGTCGTGATCGACCGCGCCGAAATGCAGGAGCACGCGCATGCCGGCCCACTCCGCAGGCACGTGCAGCGCGCGGCGGTACCAGACCGAATGGTGGAAGTCGAGGTCGCCGATGCCGGACATCGTGCTCTCCGGCGCGAACGGCACAAGGATCTCGCCGGCGAGCTCGGCGTCACGGAGACCGCGTTCGAGGCCCGAGTCGCCGCGATCGATCTCGAAGCCCCATGTTCCGTTGAGGTTCAGCCAGCGGTCGCGGCGGAACTGCGGCCGCGGGTACTCGGGCCGCGGGATGTCGGTGTGTGCGTCGGTCATCGTTCTCGTCCTTGTCAGGCCACGGGGGCAGCGAAGCGGAGGGTCAGGATCTCGAAGGGGCGGAGCCTGAGGTCGACGGAGGCCCCCGCCGTCGACTCCACGATCGCCTCCGACGGAGCCCGGTCTTCGAGCAGGTCGGTAGCCGAGACATCCGCCCAGCCGAAGTTCGTGCGCACGCTCGTGCTCGACCGGTCGCCGTGCGCCTCGTAGAGGCGCACAACCAGGTCGCCCGACCGGTCCTCGGCGAGCTTCACGCTCTCGATGACGATCGCGTCGTCCGAGACCTCGAGCAGCGGTTGCACCGCGGTCCCGCGGACCTCGCGGACCGGCAGGTGCTGCGCGTATCCGTCGGCAATCGCCTCGGGGATGCCGCCCGGGCGCAGACTGACCGTGAACGCGTGCCGGCCCTGGTCGGCGGCGGGATCGGGATACCGCGGGGCGCGCAGCAGCGAGAGCCGCGCGGTCGTCATCGGCCGGCCGTCGGGCGCCTGGGCGCTCCTGATGTCGTGCCCGTACACGACGTCGTTCGCGATCGCGACGCCGTAACCGGGCTCGCCGACCTGGATCCAGCGATGCGCGACCGTCTCGAACCGCGCCGCGTCCCACGAGGTGTTCTGGTGGATCGGGCGGCGGAGGTGACCGAACTGGATCTCGGAGACGGCGTGGCCGGCCCGGAGGTCGAGCGGGAAGGCGAGCTTCAGCAGCTTCTGCGACTCGTGCCAGTCGATGTCGAAGGCGTAGTCGAGGCGGCCGTCGGCGAGCCGGATGGTCACGTCGACGACCGACGCGCCGAGCTCGTAGCGTACCGACACCGCGTCGCCGTCGATGCCGATCGCCGCGGGCTCCACGAGATCGCGGCCGCTGCGCTTGTCCTCGTCGTTGATGTCCCACGCGTCCCACTCGCGGGGCGTGTCGCGGAAGAGCTGCAGCACACCGCCCGCGACGCCGCGCGGCAGCAGCTCGCGCCCCGCGACCCGGTCGAGCACCGACACGAGCGTGCCGCGCCGGTCGATCTCGACGCGCAGGGCGTCGTCTTCGAGCACGAAACGGTCACCGGTCGCCGAGGGCGCGGCGACGCGCGGAGCGACCGCGGCGGCGATGCCCATCGCCGGGACGCCGTGCTGCGCGAGCGGAGCGGCGTTCGCGCTCAGCACCTCGTCGCCGGAGCCGGCGAGCGTCGTGAGCGAGTCCTCGATGAGCGTCGTGACCTGCGTCGCAAGCTCGGCGTACTTCTGCTCGGCCTCCTGGTGCACCCACGCGATCGAAGTGCCAGGCAGGATGTCGTGGAACTGCAGGAGCAGCACGGTCCGCCACGCGCGCTCGAGCACGTCGTAGGGGTACGCGGCGCCGTCGCGGATCGCGGCCGTCGCCGCCCAGAGCTCGGCCTGCCGGAGCAGGGCCTCGGAGTGGCGGTTGCCGCGCTTGCTGCGCGCCTGCGAGATCAGCGTGCCGCGGTGCAGCTCCAGGTACATCTCGCCGGTCCAGACCGGCGGGTCCGCGAGCTCGGCGGATGCCGCGGCGAAGAAGGTCTCCGGGTCGCCGAGCCGCACGCGCGGCGACCCGTCGAGGTCGCGCTTGCGGACTGCGGCACCGAGCATCTCGCGCGTCGGACCGCCGCCGCCGTCGCCCCAGCCGAACAGGCCGAGCACCTGGCGCGCCTCCCCCTTCTGCCGGAACTTGCGCTCGGTTCGGGCGAGGTCCGGCGCACCGAGGTCGGAGTTGTAGGTCTCGGCCGGAGGGAAGTGGGTGAACAGCCGCGAACCGTCGATGCCCTCCCAGAGGAAGCTGGAGTGCGGCATCTGGTTGATCTCGTTCCACGACGGCTTCTGCGTCAGGAAGTACGGCATGCCCGCGGCCCGCACGATCTGCGGGAGCGCTCCGCTGTAGCCGAACGAGTCGGGCAGCCAGCCGACCGTGCTGTCGACGCCGAACTCCTCCCGGAAGAATCGTTTGCCCTGCACGAACTGACGCACGAGCGCCTCCCCGCCGGGCATGTTCGTGTCGGACTCGACCCACATGCCGCCCACCGGGCGGATGCTGCCGGCCTTGACGGCGGCACGCACGCGCTCGAAGAGCTCGGGCTGGGTCTCCTTGAGCCACGCGTACTGCTGGGCCGACGACGCCGCGAAGATGAAGTCCGGGTTGCGCTCGGCGAGGTCGAGCACGTTCGCGAACGTTCGCGCGACCTTCCGCACGGTCTCACGCGTCGGCCAGAGCCAGGCGCAGTCGATGTGCGCGTGCCCGATCGCGGAGACGACCAAGGCGCTGTCGGGCGCACCGCTCGCGAGCACCGGGGCGAGGATCTCGCGCCCGAGCAGCGCCGTGCCCGGCACGTCGTCGGGGTCCATCGAGTCGACCATGCGCTCGAGCGCGTGCACGATCTCGGCCCGGCGCGATCCCTCGGGCGGGAGGACGTCGACGAGGCCGTCGAGCGTCGCGACATCCTGCAGCAGCTCCCACACGACCAGGTCCCGCCGGGCGATCGCAAGCGCACGCAGCCGGTACTGCGGCGCGTCCCCGGCCGTGGCCTTGTCGCCCAGCAGCGTCGGCTCGTACTCGTACGGCACCTGCACGATCGGGTTCGCCGCAGCCTCGATCAGCAGCCGGAATGGCCCGGCCTCCGGCATCGGGACCCACGCGTTGAGCGGCTCGAGCGCCTTGACGATGCTGCCGTCGGGACGGTAGACCGTGCCCTCGGCCTGGAAGCCCGGCTGATCCCCCGTGAACCCGAGGTCGACCACCAGCTCCGTCTCTGCCGGGTCCCACTCCGCGGGCACCTCGCCGCGCACGTCGAACCAGACTGTGTCCCACGGCTGTCCCCATGCGGTCCCGAGCTCGAACGGCTCGAAGCGCTGCGTCAGCGCGTGCGCGAACGGGACGGGCTCGCCGCCGACCGTCCAGGCGCTGATCTCCACGGGTCGCGCATCGCGGTAGAGCTCCGGTTCGATCCGGAATCTCGTGAACCGCCGCACGCGGAGCATCGAGAGCGCGATCGCGTCGAGCTGAACCCGACCGTGAGGATTTGCATCGAGTACCAAGGATCGTCCCCTTCAGACGTAGAGCGTAGAGATGTGGAGCTGTTCGGCGCCGCGCGTCATCCCTTGATCGCGCCGCCCATGCTGGAGCGGAGGAGATAGCGCCGCAGGACCATATAGAGGATCGCGGGCGGGATCATGTAGATGAGCGCGCTCGCGGCGAGCAGTCCCCAGTCGACCTGGTTGAACGCGGTGAACGCGCGGAACAGGCCAATCGACAGCGGGTACAGGTCTGGCGACTGCAGCAGCACGAGCGGCGTGAGGAAGTCGCCCCAGACCGCCATGAAGGTCAGCATGGCCGTCGCGCCGAGGCCCGGCATCACGAGCGGTGCGACGACCCTCGTGATTCCTTGGAACCGATTGTTGCCGTCGAGCCAGGCGGCCTCCTCGAGCTCGACCGGCACCGCGTCGATCGCCCCCTTGAGGAGCCAGAGCGTGATCGGCAGCGCGTGCGCCGCCTCCACGAGGATGAGGCCGAACAGCGTGTTGTCGAGGTGCACCTGCACCATCAGCAGGTACAGCGCAACGATGGTCGCGGGCGCCGGGATTACGCGGATCAGGAGGATCGCGAACATGAACGTCGTGCGACCGCGGAACCGGAACCGGGACAGGGCATACGCGCCGATGACGCCGAGCGCCAGGTTGAGCGCGGTCGCCAGCACCGAGATGATCAGGCTGTTGGTGAGCAGCATCGGGGTGTTCGCGTCGGTGAAGAACCGCACGAAGTTGTCGAGGCTGAAGTCGGGGACCTTGACCGTCGAGCCGGCGTCGGCATCGAACGCGCTGAGCGCGAGCCACGCGAACGGGACCAGGCAGAACAGGGCGAGCAGTGCGATCAGCACGTACTGGATCGAGCGCTGCAGCACCGTTGCCAGAGGCATCCTGCGACGCTTCCGGCGACCGCCGGAACCCTGACGGCCCGCGTTGCGGGCGCCGCCCTGGAGCGTGCCGGCCGGGCGTTCGCCTGCCTCGAGTGCCACGGATGGTGCGGACATCAGACCTCCACCTTCGAGAGCCGGACGTAGGTCAGGCCGAAGATCATCAGCAGGACCAGCAGGATGACGGATGCGGCGCTGCCGAGCCCGATCTGGGAGTACTGGAAGGCGCGCTCGTAGATGAAGATCGCCGTCAGCTCCGTCGCGTTGCCCGGCCCACCCTGCGTGAGGAAGTAGACCAGCCCGAACACGCCGACCGTGGTGATCGTGGTGAGCAGCAGATAGAGGAACACCGCGCCGCGGATCAGCGGCAGGATCACGTGCCGGAAGACCTGCCACGCCCCTGCGCCGTCGATGCGTGCGGCCTCGAGCAGCTCATCGGGCACGTCTTCGAGGGCGGCCTGGAACATGATCATCGCGAACGCGATGCCGCGCCAGATGTTCACGACGATGATGCAGACCATCGGCGCCGCCTGCAGCGCCGCGACCGGACCGGCGCCGAACACCTCGAGCAGCCGGTTCAGCGTGCCCGAGTCCTGCGGTGAGAGCACGCTCGCCCAGGTGAGGGACGCCACGACCTCCGGCACGACCATCGGCAGCAGCACGGCGGCGCCGAACACGCCCTTGCCCTTCAGCCACTTGCGGCTGAGCAGGAGTGCGGCGGCGAGTCCCAGGATGGTCTGGCCGATGATGGCCGAGAAGAACACGAACTGCGCCGTGTTCCACAGGGATCCGGTGAAGTCCTCCGACCCGAGCAGATACGCGTAGTTGTCGAACCCCACGAACCGGGGGTTCCGCGCGGCCGACCCGGTCAGCTGCGTGTTGGTGAAGCTGAGGTACACGCCGTAGACGGCGGGAAGGACGACGAACGCCGCGATGAGCAGGACCGACGGCCCCAGGAGCAGCGGCACGAGACCGCGCCCCTGGAGCCGTCGGCGCGAGCGCGCCGTCGATGCGACCGAGCTCACTTCGCGATGAGGCTCGGGTCGAGGAAGTCGCGGACCTCTTTGGCGAACTGCTCGGCGGCCTGCTTCCCGTCGGCGTCGCCCGTGAGGATCTTCTCGGTCGCGTTCTGCACGGCCTGCGAGATCTGGTCGGCGCCCTCGCCGATCGGCGGGGCGATGCTCGTCTGCAGCTTCTCCTCCGCGTCGAGCAGCGTCGGCTCGCTCGCGTAGGGCTCGAGTTCCGAGATGCCCTCGCGCGGCGAGGCGGCGCCGACGACCGCGAGCTGGGTCGCGAGCGCCTCGCCCGTGCTCAGCCACTTCACGAGCTCCATCGCGGCCTCGGGGTGTGCGCTCTCGGCGTTCACGGCGAAGTTGAACCCGCCGCCGCTCACGGAGTACGGCTCGGTGCCGTCGACGAGTGCCGGGTAGTTCCAGGTGATGACCTTCTCCTGGACGTCCTCGATCGGCGCGGTGCCCTCGGGGCCCCAGTCGTAGCGCCAGCCCCACGTGCCCTGCGCGGCGACCGGCAGCGTGCCGGCCGGGAACGCCTCGTACTTGGTCGGCTCCCAGGGGTTCGGGTTGAGCAGCGCCTCGACGGGCATCAGGCCCGCCTCGGTGAGCTCGGCGAACAGCTCGAACGAGGCCGTGAGGCCGTCGCTCTCGACCGTCCAGGTGCCATCCTTGGGGTCGTACAGCGTGCTGCCGGTTCCGCCGACGATCGGCAGGAAGCCCTCGGTCCAGGTGCCGCCGCCCCACGCCGTGCCGGCGGGGATGACGATGGGCGCCTCGCCCGTGATCGCCTGCACGGCCTTCAGCCGCTCGATGAGCTCGTCCCAGGTCTCGGGCTGGGCGGAGTCGATGCCCATCTCGTCGAGGACGTCTTTGCGCACGAACAGGTGCTGCAGGCTGGCCTCGTGCGGAACGGAGTAGTAGTGGCCGTCCGAGTGCAGCGCGCGGTCGCGCGAGACGTCGTAGAACGTGTCCCAATCGCTCCAGTCGTCGAGGTACGAGTCGAGCTCGAGCAGGTAGCCGGCGGCCGCCCAGCCGGTGATGTTCGAGCCGCCCGTGTCGATCACGTCGGGTGCGGTGCCTGCGTGCAGCTGCTGGGTGACCTTGGTGCGGAAGTCACCGTCGGTGAGGATGTCGGCGATGAGCTCGACCTCGATCTCCTTGCCTTCGGCCGCCATGGCGGCCTCGAACTCGGGGATCAGCTCGGCCATGAGGTCGGCGCGCGACTGCTGGTACTCGAGCAGGGTGATCGTGATCGGGCCGTCGCCGTCGGTGTCGTCGCCCGCGGAACAGGCGGTGAGACCTCCGGCGAGCAGCGCGCCGGCGGTGAGGACGGCAGCGAGGTGTCTGCGCTTCATTGCGTTCCCTTCCTGCGCTGGTCGGGCCGACCATTATCAATTTGATTGAATAGCGCGCGGTCAGTCTAGATAGGCGTTCGGAAGAAAGTCAATATGACAGGACGTATGCTCCGTCAGCGGGCGGGACGAGCCTCGATCAGGCCGGCAGGTTGAGCTGCCGCGGCGCGTCGAACGTCGTGGCCCACATCGCGAGCGAGGCTGCACCGACCGCGCCGACGTGGTCGCCCAGCGACGTGCCGCGCACGGCGACCTCGTGGAGCTCGCTCCCCATGAACAGGCGTTCGACCAGGTCCGGCACGATCCGGAGAAAGCTCGGCCGGAAGGTCCCCCACTCGGGTCCGCCGAAGACGATCGCGTCGAGGTCGAGCATGTTCGCGAGCTGCCCGGCGACCCTGCCGAATCCCTCGGCGGCGCGATCGAGTATGCCGATCGCTCGCTCGTCGCCCTCCCCCGCGAGCCGGCCGAGCTCCGCGAGCGCCAGCTCGACCGCATACGCGTCGTCACCGTCCACGCCCGGCAGGATCCCCGCCTCGACCGCCGAGGCGACCAGCGTGGCCGGCATGCCCGTCGCGGAGAGGCACCCCCGGCCGCCGCAGTAGCAGATCGGGCCGTCGGGATCGGCGCTCAGATGGCCGATGTCACCGATGTTCGAGCTCGACCCGCGCATGACCTCGCCGTCGAGCACGATCCCGGCCGCGACGCCAGTGCCGAGATAGACGAACGCGAAGTTCGATGCGGACTCGCGCGCGCTCCACACCTCCCCGAGCGCCGCGGCGGTGGAGTCCTTCTCGATGATCACGGGCAGCTGCAGACGCGCCTCGAGCTCGCGGCGCAGCGGCACGAGATCCCACCCGGGCAGGTTCGGCGCACCGATCACCGCCCCCTGCGCGGCATCGATCGGGCCCGGTGTGGCGACGCCGATGCCGGCGACCCGATCGCGCGGAACGCCCGCGCTCACGAGGAGCGTGCTGATCGAGGCCTCGATCGCGTTCAGCACGTCCTCCGGATCGCTCGACTTCGGGGTCGGGCGCACGTTGCTCACGACGACCTCCCCCGCGAGGTCGAGCAGGATGCAGGTGAGCCGTGCCGGGTCGATGTGCAGACCGACGGCGTAGCGGCCCGCGGCCTCGACCTCGAAGATCGCCCGCGGCGCACCGGTGCCCGCGTGCACCCGGCCCGATTCTCGGATCAGGCCGGCGTCGACGAGACGACGTGCGATGTTCGACATGGTCTGCGTGCTCAGGCCGGTCTGCTGCACGAGCTCGACGCGGCTGATGCCCGATGATCGTCTGACGAGGTCGAGGACGAGCATCTGGTTGTAGTCGGCGACACGCGGGAGGTTCGTTCCGCGCCGTGCCGAGCGGCCGTTGGTGGTGCGCGCCGCGCGCGCGTCGTGATCAGGCCGCCCCATGGGTCGATCGTAGGACATGGCCCCATACTATTGCATTCGTCAAATTGATTGAATATATTGGCGAGCGTTTGTGTCGTCACAGTGTGAGGGAGTCAGCGTGCCGGGTGCAGCGAAGCCGAATGTGGTCGTGATCTATGCGGACGACCTCGGCTGGGGCGACCTGCCGTCGTTCGGATCGGACGATCTGCAGACCCCCGTGCTCGATCAGCTCGCGGCGACCGGCATCCGGCTCCCCCAGTGGTACTCCAACTCCCCCGTGTGCTCGCCCTCACGGGCCTCGCTGCTCACTGGGCGCTACCCCGCCCATGCGGGCGTCGAGTCTATCCTGGGCGGCACGCGTAAGACGCCCGGCCTGCCCGCGCAGGAGACCATGGCCTCTGAGCTCCGCCGCCGCGGCTACCGCACCGGCATCTTCGGCAAGTGGCACCTCGGGGTCGCCGAGGAGTACAGCCCGATGGCGTTCGGGTTCGACGAGAGCTTCGGCTTCCGGGCGGGATGCGTGGACTACTACTCGCACATCTACTACTGGGGCGACCACAACCCCGTGCACGACCTCTGGGACGGCGACGAGGAGGTCTGGTACAACGGCGAGTACCTGACGACGACGCTCGGCGACCGGGCCACCGCGTTCATCGCGCGGAACGCCGACCGCCCGTTCTTCCTCTACGTGCCGTTCAACGCCCCGCACTACCCGATGCATGCGCCGGAGGAGTACGTCGCCCGGTTCGCGCACCTGCCGGAGGACCGGCGGATCATGGCGGCTATGATCGCCGCGATGGACGACGCCATCGGCGCGATCCTCGGAGCGCTGGACGACCACGGCCTGCGCGAGGACACCCTGGTGTTCTTCTCGTCCGACAACGGCCCGTCGGCCGAGAGCCGGAACTGGCTGAACGGCGAGGAGGTCTCGTACGCGGGGGGCTCGGCCGGCGGGCTGCGCGGGACGAAGGGCTCGCTCTTCGAGGGCGGGATCCGCGTTCCGGCCATACTCTCCTGGCCCGGCGGCCTGCCGTCGGGGGTGGACCACGACGGGGTCGGGGTCATGATGGACGTGCTCCCGACCATCCTCGAGGCGGTCGACGGCCGGCCGGCCGATGACCCCGGCCTCGACGGCACGTCGCTGCTCTCGCGGCTGCGGGCGCCGCTCGTCGCAGGTGGCGGCGACGCCCGCGGCACCACCGAAGCAGCTGACGCCGAGCGAAGCGTCGGCTGGACCCACGACGGACAGTGGGCGATCCGCCGCGGCGACCTCAAGCTCGTCGTTCGCGCGCAGGAAGGCATGACCCCGCCGCACGCCGTCGACCGGGCGCTCTACGACCTCGCCCGCGATCCGGCCGAGCAGACCGACGTCGCCGAGTCGTTCCCTGCCGAGCTCACCGTGCTCGAGGCCGACCTCGAGGAGTTCCAGGCACGGCATCGGGTGTGGTCGCCCGTCGATGTGTAGCCTCGCCCCTTCTCGCGGCGAGCCGCAGCCCTCGGAGCCTGGCCGTCGTCCGGACGGCACGACGAGCCAGGCTCACGCGAACCACGCCTGGCCGGAGGGGCTGGCTACTCACCTGCGACGGTCTCGACACCGGGGAGCTCACCGAATCGTGCCCTGAGGTCGAGTGAGACGACACGACGACCGGTCTGTCGTGCATGTGCGGCGATGATGAGGTCGTGAGCTCCGCGTGGCGTTCCCGTGCGACGAACGTGGTCGAGCAGCGCCGCATGCTCGACAGCCGTCGGCTTCGTGTACGGGAGTACCTCGATCGTCTCCTCGACGTCCTCCACGAACCTCTCGCGAGCGGGCTTTCTGGTCGCGTCGGCGGCGAGCACTCCGTGCCGAAGCTCGGCGAGTGTGATCGCCGCGATCGCGACGTCATCGAAATCCGAGACCCCGACGGCACCACCGCCGTGGCGATCGAGCTGGATCAACGCGTTGGTGTCGAGAATCAGTCGCGCCACGGAGTGCCCGGATCCGTCGTCAGGAGATGCTCGGCGCCGAGGGCATCGGAAGCGAAGTCATCGTCGACCGCGGGGCTTGCGGCGCGACGGGTGAGGAAGCGCTCGACTGTGCGCTCGCTCGCGGGCACGATACGCGCGATGACTTTTCCGTCGCGCACGATGGTGTACTCCTCGGCGTCGTGTTCGACGCGATCGAGCAGCGCCGAGAACCCGCGTGAGGCATCACGTGCTGAAACGGTGGTCATGACGGCCATCATACGCCTGTGTCAGACACGTCGGACCGAGCCTCCCGCGGATCTGCAGAAGAGCCCCGCAGTAGGCGTGGTCTCCGAGCGCAAAGCGCGCACCGCCGCGGATGGCGACGACGGTGAAGCGGCCTGATTCTGGCCTTGAGACACAAAATCCCCGATCGGCAAGGCTTGAAAACCTGCACTGATCGGGGATAGCGGTGGATCTGAGGGGGTCTGAGTTCAGGACATAGGTCACAGGAGATATGTCCCTCATGTCTCGCGACATAGGTCACAGTCGGGGCCATGTCGAAGCACCGGGTCGTGGTCATGAAGATCGTCACCAGGCAGTTGACCGTCGCGGAAGCCTCCGAACGATACGGACTGTCTCGGAGACAGCTGCACCGGCTCCTCGCCCGCTACCGAGACGGCGGGATCGATGCCGTCGACCCGCAAAGCCGCCGCCCGAAGACGAACTCGCGAGCCACCCCACCTGCTAGCGCCGAGCGCATCATCCAACTGCGCGCCCAGCTCACCGCAGACGGCCTCGACGCAGGCCCGGTCACCATCGCCTGGCACCTCGAACGCGAGGGCCTGCACACCCCGTCACACGCGACCATCCACCGCATACTCACCCGCGCCGGGCTCGTCATCCCAGAACCCCGCAAACGTCCCAGAAGCTCGTACGCACGCTTCGAAGCCGCACAACCCAACGAGACCTGGCAATCCCACTTCACCCACGGGCGCCTCGCCGACGCCGCGTGTACACCGCACGATCCGGCGGAGGCCGCAGCGCCTTCGAATACCTCTCGCCCATCCTCGGCGTCCGACAGAAGAACGGCTCCCCGGGCCACCCGCAAACCCAGGGAAAAATCGAACGCTTCCACCAAACCCAGAAACGCTGGCTCACCGTCCAACCCGCCGCACACACCCTCGCCGAACTCCAAGCTCAACTCGACCGACTCCGCACCGACTACAACGACCACCGCCCCCCACCGGGCACTGAACGGCGCCACCCCGAACCAGGCCTACCAGGCCACACCCAAAGCGCTCCCCGCCGCCAGCCGAGAAGGTCACTACCGGCTCCGCTACGACCATGTCGGCACCAATGGCAAGATCAGCCTCCGCCGCGCCGCACGAATGCACCACCTCGGCATCGGCATCATCCACACCGGCAAACGCGCACTCGCCCTCATCGACGAGACGACCGTCACCGTCATCCACCTGGATACCGGCGAGATCCTCAGCGAGCACACCATCCGACCCGACCGCAGGTACTGGAGAACCGAACTCCAACCACCCGGCCGATGGCCCCCGAAATGACAGATGTCTCGCGACATGCGAGACACATGTCGCGAGACATCACAGCGGTGGATCTGAGGGTGTCTGAGTTCACGACATCGTTGACAGTGCTGATCGGTGGTTTTCGGGGTGATCGTTGACCGATGAGTCGGGTCATCGTTGACATCCGGTACGGGGTGATCGTTGACCGGTGAGTCGTGACATCGTTGACGTGCCCGGTAGCGACAGCATGAGCGGCCATGAGTCGCAAGAACAAGAACCTCGTGATCGTGCGCGCGGTCACCGAGCAGGGCCTGAGCAACGCCCAGGCTGCTGCCCGGTTCGGTGTGACCCGGCAATGGGTCCACACCCTCGTCGTTCGCTACCAGCAAGGCGGACCCGACGCCGTGGAACCTCGCTCCAGAGCACCGAGGCAACCGCCGCGGACCACCGCTGAATCCGTACGGCAACGCATCATCGAACTCCGTCGTGAGCTGATCGCCGGCGGCGCCGATGCAGGCCCGGTCACGATCGGCTGGCACCTCGAACACGAAGGCATCACCGCCCCATCGACGTCCACGATCCGCCGCATCCTGCACGCCAACGGACTGGTGGTCCCTGAGCCGAAATAACGTCCGAAGAGCAGTTACATCCGCTTCCAAGCTGACCTCCCCAACGAGTGCTGGCAAGCCGACATCACCCACTGGTTCCTCGCAGATGGCGCCCGCGTCGAGATCCTCGACTTCCTCGACGACCACTCCAGATACCTGCTCTACCTCCAGGCCGCGCAAGCCTTCACCGGCGGCATGGTCGTCGAAGCGATGAACACCCTGATTGCCACCCACAGTGCGCCCGCATCCACCCTGACCGACAACGGCCTGGTCTTCACCGCACGCCTGGCCGGCCGCAAAGGCGGCCGGAACGGCTTCGAGAAACTCCTCGAAGCTCACCGCATCACCCAGAAGAACGGCAAACCCGGTCACCCGCAAACCCAAGGCACGATCGAGCGCTTCCACCAAACCCTCAAACGATGGCTGAACGCCCGCCCCCGGCCCGAGAACATCGATGCCCTGCAACAGGTCCTCGAAGAGTTCCGCACCTGGTACAACACCAGGCGCCCACACCGCGCAACCGGCCGCCGCACCCCCGCCGACGCCTACACCGCACTACCGAAAGCCACCCCGAACACCGACCACGAACCCGAATGGCGCACCCGCACCGACAAAGTCGACAACCACGGCAAGATCTCACTGCGCTACGCCGGCAAACTCCGCCACCTCGGCATCGGCCGCGCGCACATCGGCACCAACGTCCTCATGCTCGTCCACGACACCCACGTCACAACATCCAACGCTGACACCGGCGAGGTCATCGCCGAGCACACCATCGACCCCAACAGCGACTACCAGCCACCCCGACGGTGAACCCGCACCCCAGCCCCAACAAAGACCCAGCACCGATGACTCACGCGAACCCACGAAAAAGTCCCGAGCCGCGACACGTCTGTCAACGATGTCGCGACTCAGGACAGCGGTGGATCTGAGGGGACTCGAACCCCTGACCCCCTGACGGTGTGCACCGTGGCCGGCACGCACGTGTTTGGTTGTGGATGCCAGCAATTGTAAGGCTGGGCCAGGCTGATGGAGGGGCGCGAAGTGGCCGTTCATGGCCGTCAGATGCAGGTGCTCGTGGATGAAAAGAACCTCAAAAAGGCCTCAGGGAGTGCACACCGCGCGATGTCTCCAGGACACCGAGGTCAAGGTTCTCATCCGCAACGTCGCGGTCGCAGCCGATATCACCGACCGTGTGCACCGTTCTCCTGGATCACGGCATCACGCGGCGCCTCCTCGCGGGAGTACCGGGCTGCGGCGCCGAACAGACATTCAGGACAGGATCGCGGTCGCCTCGAACTTGATGAGTACGCCGGGCCGAAGTGCTGGCTAACCTCGATCAGCGGTGCGGCCGGGACAAGAGCGCCGAGGCCGAGAGCATCGCCACGTCGGCGATGCCGGCCATGAACGCTTCGTTCTTCTCGAGCACTTCGGCCGGCGTCACGCAGATGGCGTACCTCTTCAGGCGAGGATCTGGGAGTGACAATTCGCGTCTGCAATACCTCCGCAGGCTCGGCCTCGCTGATACTCCCTGTCATCTCGGTCGCGGAGGCCTTGAACTCAAGGTGTTGGAGCTTGCAGCCAGAAGCCAGATCCGGAGCGGTCCATAACGCCGCCCTGGACGCGACGAGGCGATGTCGAGGTGAACAGCGGGGTGAGCACTCGGGTGAACTTGAGCACCGACGCCGACCGGGATCCGCCCGTTCATCCATGCTGATCCTTGCGGCGATCTCTCTGGGCCGCATCAACTTCGACGACAAGGACCCCCTGTGTCCAGCACTGATCAGATCCAGCGAGGCGCCGTGAACGGTGTCCGTACCGCCATCGGAGTCGGGGGAATCCTCGCGCTCATCGTCGGCATCTTGATTCTCGCCTGGCCCAGCAAGACCGCCATGGTCGTCACAGCGATCATCGCGGTCTACGCGGTCATCGCCGGCCTCGTCTACGCGGCGCTGGGCATCTTCACGAAGGGACGGGGTGGGTGGTCCCGAGTCGGCCACATCCTCCTGGGCGTGGTATTCGTGGCCGCGGGCATCGTGGCGTTCGCGAACCTCGGTCAGACCGCGCTCTGGCTCGCCGCCTTCCTCGGCATCCTCGTGGGAATCATGTGGATCATCGAAGGTGTCGTATCGCTCTCGACGCTGCGCGCCGCAACCTCGAAGGGCATCACGGTCTTCTTCGCGATCGTATCGATCGCCGCGGGCGTCGTACTGCTGTTCGCCCCGCTGTGGGGTGCTGCCACACTGTGGTTGCTGCTCGGCATCTCGCTCGTCGTTCTCGGAGTCGTCAACGTCGTCCGCGCCTTCCGATTCGGCAAGGTCCGTGACTGATTCCGCGCACGCGGTCGACGGACTCATCAACTTCCGCGACACCGGCGGCCTGGCACTCACGGCCGGCGGCTCGTCGAGCTCTGGAGTCCTGTTCAGGTCCGACGCCCTGTCTGCGGTGAGCCCCGCTGGGCTCACCGCGCTGGCGGCAACCGATATCGGGGTGATCGTCGATTTGCGGACCCCAGCGGAGCGTGCATCGGCACCGGACCGGCTCCCCACCTCACGACCGTTTCACACCGTCGAGCTTTCGATCCTGCAGGGTGCAATGGCGGACCTGGCGTCCCAGTTCCTTCGGCCGGGCGCTTCCGCTCCGACACCGGCTGAACTGGCGCAAGCCGCCGCCGCGGTGCCGACCCTCGGTGACATGTACGTGTCGATGCTGCAGGCAAGCGCTCAGCCGTTCGCCGAAGTAGCGCGCCTTGTCGCGCACTCCAGCGACCGCGAACCGACCGCCGTCCTGGTCCACTGCACCGCCGGCAAAGACCGCACCGGCGTCGCGACGGCGATCATGCTCGATGCCGCAGGTGTCACGCGCACCGCGGTCGTCGATGATTACGCATCCTCGCAGGAGCACCTGGCGGGGCAGTGGGCCGACCAGATGCTGCAGATGATCTCCTCCTTCGGCATGCCCGTGACCCCGCAATTGCGCACCCTTGCGACCGGCACCCCGCCCGAAGCCATCCAACAGGCACTCGAATGGGTCGACACGACCTTCGGCGACTCGGCGTCCTACCTACTGAGCGGCGGATTGACGGGCGAGGAGCTTGCCGCCCTGCGGTCACGGATCGCCGGCTGAGGCCGACCGTCACCGGCCGGACTCCTCCTTCACTCCGGCCGTGGCCGTGATGTCCCGCACCCGCGGGTTCGGCCGACGTCACACAGTGAGGAGACAGGATGAACCGGCGCCGCGTCGTCTGGTCCATGCTCGCTGCGCAGGACCCCGCGCACGCGCGTCTGGTCGTGGCGGTCGCCGTCACGACGGGGGTCCTGCTCAGCGCGCTGTTCGGCCGGGTCCTCATCCACGCCTTCGCTGCCGAGACTGGTCTGCTCGCGATGTCGATCTTCCTGTCCATGCAGGCTGGCACCATGGTCAAAGATACGAGCGCACGCGCGCGTCTACTGACCACCGCGCTGCTGATTCCGACTGTTGTCGCGACGATCGGCACGGCTGCAGTGTTGTCGGCGCACCGATCGATCGTGGTCGGCGGATTCATCGTGATCGCCGGGGCCGCGATCTGGGTCAGGAGGTACGGGCCGCGCGCCGCGGCGGTCGGCTCGCTGACGTTCATGGCGTACTTCTTCACCCTGTTCATGAGGCCGACGGCCGCGGAGCTGTTCGCGTTCGCGCTCGTCGCGGCAGGAGCGGTGGCAGCTCAGCTCATCGTGCGCACCGCACTCCTGCTGAAGCGGCCCCGTAGGGAGTTGGAGGTACTGTTCCGCGAGCTGCGAGCCGGATCGGCTGCGGCTGTGCGGGCTTCGAGCGGGCCGGTATCCGAACGGCGGGAAGACCACAGCCATCGCGCGTTGAGACGCGCGCTCGCGCGACTCGACAGCGTCGGCCGCGCGATCACGGCCTGGCAGCACCAGTTCCAGACCGACCATCACGTCAACGTCGACGAGCAGACGCTCGCCGAGCGAGCCCTCGACGCGCGCGTCGACACCGAAGAGGCGTGCGAAGAACGCGCTCGACGGTGCGAATGCACCGCGCGCGACGTAGCACCGAACGACTCGCTGCGGCAGCGACGACGCGCGGAGAGCGCGCTGTCCGCGGTGCTCGACGAGCGGGCCACACCGTATCGCGTTCAGGCCGCACACGATGTCGCCGAGGAGCTGCTCAGCGAGCCTGCGTCGTCGACGACCGACGCCGAGACCTACCTCCTCGCGCGCAGCACGACGTCCCACGCTCGACTCCGCGATATCGAGCTCACCCGCGAAGCGCGCGCACCGGACCTTCGGAAGCCGCTGGTCCACCGGCACTCTGGGGGCCCGAACAATTCGCCGCACGCGGCCCCATCGAAGACCGCGTCAGCCTCTCGGCGGTCATCGCGTGCGGCGGGTCGGCGGTGGGTGCCGTGGCGGCAGTGGGAGCCGACGACCCGCATGGCGGTCCAGGCGATGATCGCCGCCACCCTCGCTGCGGGGATCGGCGAGGCGATCTCCGCATCCCGCTGGTATTGGGCCGTAATGACCGCGTTTGTGGTCTTCATCGGTGCGACCACCCGCAGCAGCATTCTCACACGCGCGTACCGGCGAATCGCCGGCACGGTCATCGGGATACTCGGCGGAGTCGGGGTCGTCGCGTTGGCCGGAGCCAACGCTGATGCTCTGGTGATCATCTGCGTCGTCGCGGTGTTCGGCATGCTCTACTTCGGACCACTGAACTACCTGTACTCGGCTGCGTTCACGACCGCCATGCTCGTTGCGCTCTATCGGATGCTCGGCGTCCTCGACGGGTCACTCCTCGAGTTGCGGCTCGTCGAGACGATCTCGGGCGCGGTGATCGGAGTGCTGTGCGCCTATCTCATCCTCTCCACCAACTCGCGGAACGTGCTGCTCGCGAACGTCGACGCTTACTTCGACTCGCTCGATGACCTGCTCGGGAAGTTCCGCGCGAAACCGAGCGCCACACCCGCTGCGTTGCTGGCCTCGTTGCAGGAACTGGAAGCCGCCCAATCGAATCTCGATCAAACCGTCGCGTCGATGTCAGCGGCCCTCATCGTCGGCAATCGCGGCGGCTCGCACAGTCAGGCCGATGCGATCCATATGATGTTCATCGCGACGAGAGGGGCCGCTCGGCTCACCCAGGCCGTGATCCGATCGCGGGCACACGATCCTTCGGCCGCGGTTGGCGCCCACGTGGTGGACAGCGCCATCCAAGACGTCCGGCTCGCGACGTCTGCCACGCGTGCCGTTCTCCATGGCGATTACTCGCGCGCAAGCCCTGTCAAGATCTCAGAAAGCGCCGACCTCGTGTCGCGCAACGCGACGCGCCGACCCGTGATCGACCAGCTGCGGAACCTGCCGCCCGATGACGTTCCGTCACGAGAGGCGCTCCTGGCACTCGCGCGTATCGAGTCGGCGCTTCACGGGATCGACCGGGCTGCGAGCGACGCGCGGCACGTGTGACGGTCACTGCTCCCGCGCGCTCTCGGCCCGCGAGAGCGCGAAGACCCCGGCGATCGCAACGGCACCGGCAACGACGAAGACGAGGAAGGCCCATGGCGGTGCGGTACTCGCCTCGCCGAGGATCGCAATGCCGAGGATCACCGCGACCACAGGGTCGATCACAGTGAGCCCAGCGACGACGACTTCGGGTCGGTTCGACGCGTGTGCACGCTGGACGAGATAGATCGACAACCCGCCGGCGACACCGATGCCGAGGAGGCACACGATGGTGAGCAGAGCCTGGGCATCGAGCGTGAAGTGCGTCGCGTGGAGCGCCGCCTGGACGCGGAGGATGACGGTCTTCCCGAGCGTGGCCACAAACGCCGAGAAGATCCCGCCGAGCAGCACCCACACGATCGGCGCAGTCCGCCGATGCCGGCCGACGAAGCAGACGAGTCCGGTGAGCGCCAGGACGACCCCCAGTACGGACAAAACCGCGATCAGCTGAACGTCGGTGATCGCGTGCTGAGTGCTGACGAGCGCCGCAACGGTGACGAACCCCGCGACCCCGACCACACAGACGCCGATCGCTCGGATCACGCTGGCAGCCGGCGGCCGTTTCGCAATCACCGCGGTCACGATCGCGGTGAACACCAATGCCGTGACCCCGACAGGTTGCACGACCATGAGCGGCGCGAAGGTGAGACTGCCCATCTGCAGGACGATCGCGACCCCGAGCAGCGCGGCACCACCGATCCAGGCCCGGTTGCGGACCAGGCGCCCGACCTGCGAACCGCCGCTTCCGCGGACGGTCCCCGATTGCATCGTGTGAACGCCTCGCGCCTGGAGCAGGTTGCCGATCGCGAGTGCTGCCGCTGACAGGGTCGCGAGTCCGATGCCGAGCAGCGGCGCTGACAGGGGCTCCATGCTCACCGCTCGCTTTCGAGGTGCAGCCTCAGACTGATCTCGACCGCATCCAGCTCGTCGAGCACATAGCGGAGCGCGACCGTGCTGTAGTAGCCGGATTGCCCGAGCACATGCAGACGGGCGCGCATGACCGCCGTGAGCGCGAGCTGATACTCGAGCGCCTCCTCGGTGCCGATTTCCGCTGACGCGTGCATCGGAGTGAGCAATCGGCTCGGCTCTGCCAGTCGGACCGCCTCAGAGAACGGGGACCGATCGGCGCGTCGCAGGGTGCCGGACTCCGCAGCCGCCGCCGCGGCATCCCCAAGCTCTCGATTGAGGCGTTTGATCTCTTTGCGCGGCGGCCCGGCCGCGCCATCGCGCCGTAGTCCCACCCAGCGCGCGACAGCAGGGAGCGTGAGCCCCTGGATCAACAGGCTGCCCGCGGAGACGGCGAAAGCGATGAACACCAGCAGATCGCGCTGTGGCGTCTCCGTCGGCAGAGTCTGGGCGGCCGCCAACGTGACCGCACCGCGCATCCCCGCCCAGACGATGACGGCGCTGTGCCGCGCGGTGAGCTCTGACGCCTCATAGTAGGCGCGATCTGCGTGCACGCGTGTGGCCCGACTGGATTGCGGGCCCGTGGTCGCTGCCGCGTCCTGCTTCTCGATCCGACGACGAACCAAGCGGCGCACTCGAGCCGTGTGCAGGCTCATCATCGGCAGGACGTATGCCGTGCGGACGAGCATGAGGAGCACGAATGCGCCCGCGGCGATGCCGAGCCCGGTCAAGAGGCCGACGTCGCCCGTCTCGCTCCGCGTGACGATTCCCCACAGCTCCAGCCCCATGAGCAGGAACACCGCTCCCTCGAGCACGAACGCGATCGTGCGCCACGTGAGCTTGTCAGAGATGCGTTGATCGGGCGTGAGCCACCGTACCGACCCCTGCCCGCACACGACGCCGGCCGCGACCGCCGCGACCAGCCCTGAGCCGCCGAGCGCCTCGGTCGGCAAGTACGCGAGATAGGGCACCGTGAGGCCTAGCGCGGTATTGGCGGTGGCGCTGGAGGTCAGCGCCCGGAGCCGTAGTGCGATGAACCCGGCGATTCCTCCGACGACCAGGGCCGAGACGACGGCCCAGGCGAAGGTGCCGAGCGTCGTCAGAAACGAGAAGCCCGATGCTGCAGCCACGACCGCCGTGCGCATGAGCACGAGCGCCGAGGCGTCGTTGAGGAGCGACTCTCCCTCGAGGATGGTCACGACGCGCCGCGGCGCTCCGACCTTCTTCACGATCGTCGTCGCGACCGCGTCGGTTGGACTGAGAATCGCCCCGAGTGCCACCGCGAGCGGGAAGCCGAGCCCCGGAATCGCCCACCAGAAGAAGACGCCGAGGACGACTGCGCTCACCACGACAAGGAGCATGGCGAGACCGCTGATCGCCGAGAGGTCACGGCGGAATTCGATCGCCGGCGCGGACACGGCGGCCGAGAACAGCAGGGGCGGCAGCACCCCCATGAGGATGATGTTCGGCGCCACCGAGATCGCGGGGAGAATCGGGAGGAATCCGACGGTCACGCCGACCGCAACCAAGATGAGTGGGCCGGCGACACCGATCCGGCTCGAGAGCGAGTTCGAGAACACGATCACGACCACACCCGCAACGATGGCGATCAACAGCATCTCCAGCGACATGGTCACTGCACCAAGTCCGCAACGCCGGAGCCGATGAGCTTCACACCCAGGATGACGAAGAGCACCGTCATGATGACGGCATGGTTCGAGACGAGCCATCCGCGCATTCCCGCAAGTCGATCCTCGACCTTGGTCGGCGAGATGATGCTGACGGACCATGGGATGAGCACCGCCGTGATCCCGATTACGCCGAAGATCAGGATGACCGCGACGATCTCGCCGACCGGCAATGCGGCCTGCGAGATCCGTCCACCAGCCGCGACGAGCAGAGGCAGGTCCTTCGGCGAGAGCGGACCAGAGATGAGGACGCCGACGACGAACGCGCCGACGAGGCCGATCCCGTCGAGCTTCGCCATCCACTTCGGGGGCTCCGTCGATCCGCGCTTGCGCCACTGCAGCGCGGCGAGCACGATGAGGACTCCGCCGAGCACGATCTCGATGAGATCGACGGTGATGTGCGGGCCTGATCCGGCCTCCTCCGTCCCGACAGAGCGCCCCATCATGACGAGGACCCCCACGAAGAGCACCGCGAAGGTGTAACAGCCGAGAATGAACGCGGTCCCGTTGGTGCGCCCCTTCCCCGAGGTCGCCATGAGGATGACCGCGACGATCGCGAGCGGAGAAATCGCGATCGCGACCCCGATCGTCAGCAGGTCCGCTAGCAGAGCGAGCATCAGCGGGCGCCGCTTCCGGCGGAGCGCATCGGCAGATCCGTCGGCGTCGCCTCGACTCGTTCTTCCGGTCGTCGCTGGAGCAACTCGAGCGCGAACCCTGCAACGAAGACGAGAAGGAGCACCACGGCGATATCCCCGACGCCGATCGGACGAAGCGCGAAGAGCCAGAGCACCGCCACGACCGCGAGAGCGATGCGCAGCGCGCGGCGATACCGGCCGAGCCACCCGCCGACCTTGCCCGTGTCGAACCCGCGTGCGGCGAGGGATCGGCGGCCTCGTGCGGTGATCGCATCAGCTCCCGTCCGCAGGCGCCGAGCCGCCTCGGACCGGCCCGTCACCCAGGCTGCGATCACGATCAAGACGCCGATGAGGACGGAGATCCAGCTGGTCTGCCGCATGTCGTCGATCAGCGCGGCGTACACGACGTCGATCGCAGCCGGTGAGAGGTCGAGTTCCAACGCCACGGTCGCTGCCGCGAGCGATCCGATCGAGAGGGCCGCTCCGAGGGACGCCGCGCCCACGAACAGCCCGATGCCGGTACCGTAGACGGCAACGTTTCGACGCCGCGAGAGAAGGATCCCGGTCGCGAACAGTGCGAGCGTGATGACCGGCAACCACCACCCGATCGCATCGGCCGCGGCGTACCCGGCGCGGAGAGCGATGAGACTCTCGGCGCTGCCCACGATGATCGTGCGATCGACCGCGGGGATGAGCATCGCGACCGCGACCCCGCGCTCAGACAGAAGTGTCTTGACATCCTCTAGGAGCGGGCCGACGGCGATTCCGACCCCGTCGGCGTTCAGCACGATGATCCCGCCACCGTCCGACGACGCCGCGAGCGCCAGCGCTCGGTGCGCGCTCCGGAGGGTTGTGGACCACGCGTCCGAGAACGGCTCGGATTCGACGACCGAGCTGATGGTGGCCTGAACGACGTGCTCGAGTCCGGCCGCAGCCGGTTGCCGGAGCAGGTCGAGCGCGGCGGTGGCGGAGGAGGGCAGGCCGAGCTCGGCGACCCCCTCGAAGACCACCTCGGTCAACTCGGCGAAGTCGATCTGAGCTCGGATCGCCGTCATCGCCTCGTCGACGATCAGTTCCTGGAGGGCCGGGTCATCGATGAGCGGGCCGAGCGTCGAGACGAAGGACTCTTCCTGCACGAGCTGGACCCGCGCCCATGCTCCGGCGATCGAAACAGGCACCAGTACCGCGGCGAGGATGAGGCTGACGGCCGACAGTCCGGTACGCCACGATCCACCGTTCGGCCGAACGCGCATCTGCTCAGCCGACAGCCGAGCGTTTTCGATCTCGAGTTCGCGCACGCGCGCCGCGAGCTCGGCTGGATCCTCAGACATCGGCCTGCGCGCCGGACTTCGAGCGCGGTGCGACGAATCGGAGGAACAGGATGATCCAGCTGAAGATGAGCAGGGAAGCGATGAGCTCGACCGCGGTCAGATTGTAGATCCCGAGCGCGAACAGCAGCGCGAGACCGACGACCGCGACGACGTAGACGTAGCCGAGGACGACGAACGCCCTCGGCATCGTCGGCACCAGCCATGGCAACCCGATCACCAGCACGGCGAACACGACGGTCATGCCCGTCGCGACGACGTTGTGGATGAGCAGGAACCGATCGACGGGGAAGACGCCGACGAGGGCCAGCAATACACCGAGCAGCACGAACACCACCCGCACGATGGTCCGCCGGCGTCGCTCGCCGGGCGATCCAGCCGGCAGGGTCGCGGTACCGAGCCGCGCGATCGTGGTGACGATCACGCCCGAGACGATGAGCGTCAGGTTGAACGCAAGCGCGGAGATGCCCCGCGACATGCCGAGCGCCGAGAGGTTCATCTCCCACCAGTGGGGATCGTTCGCGCTGAGCATCGCCGCGAGCATCCCGAAGACCAGGAACACCGCGAGCACGACGGACAGCTGCCGCGGCGACAGGTTCGAGCCACTGAGATACGACAGGTAGGAGCTGACCGCGGCCCCCGCACCCGCAAGGACGACCGCCGGGGAGGCGAAGACGGTCGCGTCTTGGAAGGCGGAGTTCAATACTGTCGCGATGCCGATCCACGCGAGCAGTGCGATCGCTCCGTGTGCGAGCGAGAGGGCAACCAGATCGAACCAGCGATACCGGCCGACGCCGTCGTCGTCACGGTGCCTGAGCCGAGCAGCGGCGAACGCCACCGCCGCCGCGACCGCGCCGGCGATCGCAGTGAAGTCGCCGATCGATCCCCTTCCGTTGATCGAAAGCTCTCTGCCCCAGAACACGAACATCGCGACGAGCATCGTCACACCGAACGAGAAGGCGGCGAGCAAAAGGGCGAGGGATTCCTCGTCCAGCGTTTGCCATCGACGGGTGGCCGTCGATGACCCGACGGTCATCACTGGACGACCGGCTCGTAGTCGCGGCCCGCGGTCGCGTGACGGCGCGTACGGTCCCACGCGGGAAGCACGAGGAGCGATGCGAACAGGAAGCACAGCGCGCCGATGAATGTCCCGTTGTTGGCGAGACCGTCATTGAGCGAATCCCCGCTCGGAAGGATGTATGCGCCGACGGCCGAGATGCCGAAGGCGACACAGCCGACGAAGTTGATGAACACCGACCACCAGGCACGCTTGCCGAGATCGACGAGCTTGGCGATGTGCGCGTAGGCGATGAACGCGAGGACACCGCTCACGAGGAACGCCACTGACCCGCCGGCGTCGGGGTTCCAGACGAACTCCTCCTGCGCGGTAATCGACGTCGCGTGAAGGGCGGCGGTCGTCGAGACATTGAACATGATCGTTCCGAAGGACTGGGTCGCCGCTGCGAGCCACTCCGCGCGCACCATGCGGCCGGGCGCGTAGTCGACGTTCACCGAGATGGCACCGCTGAGGAACAGCTGGATCAGTCCCGCGGTGGTGAAGAACCACGCGCCGATAAAGAACAGCAGGTTCGACCCGCTCGACCCGAGCAGATCCGACAGGCCCGGCGCCGACCCGATCGCGAAGAACGCGGACCCGATCATGAAGCCCCAGCACTGCTTCGTCACGGTCGGCACGAAGATTCGCCGCGGTGGGGTCGCGTTCATCGTCGGGGTGGTCATGGTCATGTTTCTCGATTCACCTCGGAGAGACGGGCGGTCGGGAGAGCGCCGAGCGAGCGGCGCGCTCCCGACGGTGGACTCAGTGGTGGAAGTGGGAGCCGGTCGCCGACTGGTCGGGGAGGGGCGCCTCGAGTGCATCGAGGAACGCGACCTCACCCTTGATGTCGGCGAGCAGCGCCGACGCCAAGTCGCGGCTCAGGCCGACCTTCACCACGATTCGCTGCAAGACCACATCGCTCATGTCGTCGGCCATGGGATAGGCGGGGACGAGCCACCCCTTCATGCGGAGGCGATCAGCGAGGTCATACAGGGTCCACTTGTCGGTGTGACCCTCCTTCAGCACCCAGGCGAACACCGGGATCGTGTCCCCTTTGCTGACGAGGGAGAACGGTCCGATCTTCTCGATCTCGCTCGACAGGTAGGTCGCGACATCGATCGAGTTCTGCTGAACCTCTCGGTAGCCCTCGAAGCCCAGGCGAAGGAACTGGTAGTACTGCAGGAGCACCTGCGAGCCCGGCCGCGAGAAGTTGAGTGCGAGCGTGGGCATGTCGCCACCGAGGTAGCTGACGTGAAAGATCATGCTCTCGGGCAGCACCGCGGTGTTGCGCCAGACGACCCAGCCGACGCCGGGGTACACGAGGCCGTACTTGTGCCCGGAGGTCGAGATCGAGTTCACCCGGTCGAGCTGGAAGTCCCACACGAGATCGGGCTGACAGAACGGCGCCACCATCGCGCCCGAGGCGCCGTCGATGTGGATCTTGATGTCGAGCCCGGTCTTCTCCTGGATCTCGTCGAGCTTCTTCGAGATCGCGATGGCGTCGTCGTACAGGCCGGTGAAGGTCTGGCCGAGGATCGAGACGACGCCGATGGTGTTCTCGTCGACATAGTCTTCGAGGTTGTACCCATCGAGAATGAGGTGGTCGGGGCTGACGGGCACGTAGCGCGGCTCGACATCCCAGTAGTTGCAGAACTTCTCCCATACGACCTGCACCGCGGCCGACATGATGAGATTCGGCTTGTCGTACGGCTTGCCCTCGGCTTTGCGCTTCTCCTGCCACAGGCGCTTCAGCGCGAGCCCGCCGAGCATGCACGCCTCGGACGAACCGATCGTCGAGGTGCCGATGGTGTCGTTCACGTCCGGCACGTGCCAGAGATCGGCGAGGATCCGCCAGCAGCGATCTTCGATCGCCGCGGTCGCGGGATACTCGTCCTTGTCGATCATGTTCTTGTCGGCGGACTCGAGGTAGAGCTTCTGCGCCTCGTCGTCCATCCACGTCGAGACGAAGGTGGCGAGGTTCAGTCGTGAGTTGCCGTCGAGGATCGCTTCGTCGTGAACGATCTGGTAGGCGGTCTCCGGAAGGCTCGGGTTCGGCGGCAGTTTGAATTTGTCGAACTCGGTCGCCTCGCCCGGACGAACGAAGACGGGATTGATGCTCACCGACGAGTCGATGTTCGTCGACTGACGTGCCTTGCTGGTGTTGGTTGTCACATTCGCTCCTTGCGTTCCTGAGTGGTGACGGATGCGGTCACAGGGTGTTCTTGACGATCTCGCCGTTCTTGATGATGAGTTTGAAGTTCGTATCGGGGTCGGCGATCACGGACAGGTCTGAAAGCGGGTCACCGTCGACGAGGATCATGTCGGCCCAAGCGTTCTCGGCGATCACCCCGAGCTTTCCGCCCCGGTAGCTGTTGCGCTCACCGGCGAGCTCGAACAGCGCAGCGTTGCCCGAGGTGAGCATCTTGAGTGCTTCGACGTTGCTGTAGTGCTCACCCAGTCGAGCCGCCATTAGGCTCTGTCGCGGCGCGGACTCTGGCTCGAGGAGCAGGTCGGTGCCCCACGCGGTCTTGACTCCGTGCTGCCTCGCCCAGCCGTATACCCGGTCGGTGCCCTGACAGATCTCAGCGTTCTTCGCGGCACGTGTCGGGTCCGGGTAGTGGTGATCGTCCTCTGCGAACGGCTGAATCGAAAGCCATGCTTCGCGCTCGGCGATGAGCTTGACCGTGTGTTCATCGGCGAGATGCCCGTGTTCGATGGAAATCACACCCGCATCGAGCGCTCGCGCGATGCCCGCGGACGTATAGACGTGCGCGGCGACGTACGTTCCGTAGTCGCTCGCGGCCTGGACCGCGGCACGGACCTCCTCCGGTGTGTACTGCAGCGTGGTGAGCGGGTCGTACAGCGAGGCAGCCCCGCCTCCGAGTGTGAGTTTGATCTGCGTCGCGCCCATCTTCAATTGCTCGCGCACCGCTGCGAGCACCCTCGGTACGCCGTCGGCGACGCGGGTGAAATGTAGATCCTCGGTGCGGCTGGGCGCACCACCGAATTCCCCGGGGACGTCGTAGACGAACGAGAAGTCCGCGTGCCCCGACGTCTGCGAGATCATCGCCTGGCTCGGGAACAGGCGAGGACCGTCGAAGATCCCGCGATCGATCAACGACTTGATCGGTGCCGTGTCGCCGCCCATGTCGCGCACGGTGGTGAATCCGCGCAGCAGCATGCGTTCTGCCTCGGCGAATGTGTTCCCGTAGATCACTCCGGTCGGTCCCTGCAGGAACTCGACCATGGTGTTCGCGTTGCCCGCCAAATGCACATGGGCATCGCTCAGCCCCGGCATCAGGAACCGTCCGCGGCCGTCGATCTCAACGACGCCGTCCGAGGCATCCCCGGCGACCGGTGAAGAAGACACCGCGAGGACGTGCGCACCCTCGACCAGGACGTCGGACGCGTCCTGCGTCCGGGCATGGACGCCGTCGAAGACCCGCACATTACGGATGATCATCCGCTGCGGCGCACGTTTTCCGGTGATCATGGCCGCGAGATTACGGCCGGTCGGGGAGCGAACGATGGCGCAGAGAGAGCATTTCGCCCGCGCGGTCACCACCGGGATAACCCCGCGCGCACCCACCCCTCACCCCGCATTCACCCACTCGTGCGGGAGCGTGAAGTGTGAGTAGTGTCCCATCCAGAGACCGCCGGGAACCGACCCGACGCAGTGTGTCTCCGCATGTGGCGGGGCGAGGAGGATTCGATATGCCCGAGAAGGAACTTGCGCCGAAGCGCGGCAGTCAGCCGGTGGTCAGCGGGAAGGCGATTGCCGCCATCCTCATCTCGATCGCCGCCCTGACCTTCGTCTTTTCCAATGTCGGACCGGCCACACTGAGGTTTCTTTTCCTCCAGTTCACCATGCCGGCGTGGGGATGGTTCCTTGCCGTACTCGTTGCAGGCGTCGTGATCGGGTCGCTGTTCCCCTGGTTCCGCCCGCGCAAGAAATGACCTGTATTCCGTAAAGCGCATTTTCTGGAGTTCCGCTCATGTGCACAAGAGTCGTCTGGCCCGACGCATCAGGATCCGTCCTCGTCGGGCGCAACATGGACTACCACCGCGACCTCGACACCAACCTCTGGAAGCTGCCGCGAGGGATGCGGCGCGACGACGGGGTTGACGGCGCGCTGACGTGGACCTCGGCCTATGGAAGTGTCGTCGCCACGGCATTCGACATGATCTCGGTCGACGGTCTCAACGAGGAAGGCCTGGCAGGCCACGTGCTCTGGCTCGCGGAGTCGAACTATGGCGAGCACGAGCCCGGGCGCCCGGCACTCAGCCAGGCAGTGTGGCTTCAGTACTTCCTCGACAACTTCGCCACCGTCGCCGACGCCGTGGCCTGGATCGATCGCACGCGAGTGCAGGTCGTCCAACTCACCGATCCAGCAACCGGAGAAGTCCCTGCCATCCATCTCGCGCTGGATGACGCAACGGGCGACTCCGCCATCATCGAGTACATCGACGGCGGGCTCGAAGTTCACCATGGGCGCGAGTTCCGCGTGATGACGAACTCCCCCAAATATGACGAGCAGCTCGTCCTGTTGATGCAGATCGACGGGTTCGGCGGGGACCGGCCGCTGCCGGGCACGACACTCGCGACCGACCGCTTCGCGCGCGCCGCGTACTATGTGGACCGCCTCCCGCAGCCGACCACCCAGGGCGAGGCGATCGCATCGATGTTCAGCGTCATGCGGAACGCCGCTCAGCCGTTCCGGCTCCCTGACCCCGGCAAGCCCGATGCGTCGCAGACGATCTGGCAGACCGTCGCCGATCTGACGCGCAGGCGCTATGTCTTCGAATCCACGACACGCCCGAACATCGTGTGGGTCGACCTGACCGAGCTCGACTTCGCGGAGACGGCATCACCGGCGAAGCTCCACCTTGGCAGTCAGCTCGCGATCGAGGGCGGTCTCGCCGGCAACGTCAGCACGAAATTCGCTGACCATGCCCCGATCCATTTCCTCACACTGTCCGACGTCCGCGCCATCTCGGCCCGTGAATCTGAGCGATGACGCGCGCGCCGTGCGTGAGCTGAGGGCGGCCGTTGCCACTGCACGGCCCGAGACGATCGCCCAGACGGCGATCCACAACATCTGGCCGCTGTTCAGCTGCGCATTCGACGAATTGATCCAGGCGATCGAGAGTCTTCCGAGCACGGTCCTCGAGCGCTACCCCACCCTCCGCGCCATCCATCCCATCACGCCCGTACTCGCCCGAACGAACCGCCCCTTCAAGCCGCTCCTCTACCCGGCCGACGCGGACTCGATGAGTTCCGACGAGCTGGACATCCTGCTCCTCGTACAGATGGTCGCTTTCCGGTTCAGCGGCGACGTCGCTGCGGCGGTCATCTACGCCCGGAGGCTCGAGGAGCGGATCGCCGGCGCTCGCGTCGATACCCGCGAACGCATCGACGGCCCGCTTTGGTACTACCACCACCAGATCGGGTCGACGTTGCTCGCCGCGGGCGATTCGGCAACCGCCCTGCGCGAGTTCGCGACCGCGCGGCAGATCGGCCGGATCGCTCGGAGACCGGATGCCGAGCGACTCGCGCTGGGACGCACCGCCCTCGCGCACGCCGCACGTGGATCACTGGACGATGCAGAGCTCGCGCTCGCCGAGCTCGAACTGCAGCCCCGGCCGAGTTCTGCGCATGAGAGTGCGGCGCGCGCCACCGAACGTACCGCGCGTGCCCTCATCGCGGTAGAGCGGTGGTCACCGGATGCCGATGAAGCCTGTGCTCAGCTCGAGCCGTACGACAGCCTCGAGCTGACCTGGCCGTTTGCCCTCCTCGCCCGGGCGAGAGCCCTTATCGCCGACCAGCGTGCGGATGAGGCTCTCGAGGCCGTACGACTCGCGCGCGATGCGCATCCCGATCAACACGGATCGTTCGCGTCCGACGTGATCGCCGCATCGACCATCGCCGCACTGTGCGCGCTCGGCGATGCCACGGCCGCACAGCATGTCGTCGAACACAGCTCGCGATCCGGACTGCTCACCCGGTTCGCGATCGCGCGACATGCGCTGCTCGCAGCGCAGCCGGTAACCGCCGCACGCGAGCTGCGGCAACTCCGCGAAATGCCCCTCGGGCCGACGCAACGCGCGGAGCTCGTCCTCCTTACGGCATGGCTCGAGCGCGTCCGCGCTGGGTCGATCAACGCTGAGATCGCGGTGCAGATCGCCAGGATCGCGTCACGCAGCGGCGCGCGTCGCCTGTTGACGACCATGCCCGCTCAGCTCGTCGCGGAGGTGCGCGCGCAGCTCGCTCCTGATGAGGCCGAAACCTTCGACGCCGCAATCGGCACGCTCACCTTCATCGACGCCCCGCACCGACCGCACCTGACCTCGAGTGAGCGGCGGGTGCTCAGCGCACTAGCGCGGTATGCAACAATCGCGGAAATCGCCGTCGCGTTCCACGTTTCACCGAACACGGTCAAGTCCCAGCTTGCGTCGATCTACCGAAAACTCGGGTGCGCGAGCCGCGAAGAAGCGATGAGGTTCGCGTCTCGCCTGCACCTCATCGACGTCGCGGAGGCGTAAGCACCATGGGCCGACCATCACAGACGGATCGTGCGGGCCTGCTGCGTGCACGGGTGCGAGGGGCGTTTCGTGCGCTGCGATCGGACTCCGCCCCGGCGCGGATCGCGGGGACCGCGGATATCCCCGGGATCCTCGGCGAGCTCGGAGCTGCCCTGCTCGACTCCTCGCAGGCGACCAGTGACGTCCAGCAGACGCTCAGCAGGCTCGCCCACCAGTTCGGACGGCCCGACCTTCGATTCGTCGTCCTGCCAACACTCGTGCTCGTAGAGGACCCGACCACCGATCCCCCACACACGACCTTCTTCCCGGCGGGGGAATATGCGTTGCGTCTCGATCAGGCCGACGAGGTCGACCGCATCGTGCGCCGAGCCGCGACCGAGAACATGACGCCGGCGGACGTGCACACCGCGCTAGAGACGGTCAGGGCCACTCCCCCTCGCTTCGGCTCGATCCTCACGACGATGGGCTATGCGCTCCTTACCGTCGGATTCGGGCTCATGCTCAACCCGACCGTGACCGCTCTGCCAGTGTATGTCGTGCTTGGACTGATGGTCGGGATGATCGTCACGATCGGGAACCGCACTCGGACGTTGTCGCTCATTCTTCCCGTCGCCACTGCGTTCGCCGTGACACTGCTGATCACGCTCTTCGTACGTCCGCTCGTCCATGACGACGCACTGCGCCTCGTCGCACCCGCCCTCGTGGGCTTTCTTCCGGGCCTGACACTGACGATCGCGGCCGTCGAGCTTACATCCGGCCAGGTCATGGCAGGCGCAAGCCGACTCGTGTACGGGATCGCGCGCCTCGGGCTTCTCGCGTTCGGAGTCTTCGCCGGAATCTCCGTCGCCGGCGAACCACCGAGCGTCACCTCGGCACCCGCCCAGCTCGGTGCGTGGGCGCCCTGGGTGGGCATCCTCCTCGTGGCGGTCGGCTACTACCTGTACTCCGTTGCCCCGCGACGATCCCTCATCTGGATCATCTATGCGCTCGTTATCGCATACGTGGGTCAGCTGCTCGGCAACTTCCTACTCGGCGCCGAACTCTCCGGTCTCGTCGGCGCGCTCGTCGTGGTCCCGGCGGTCACGTTCGCCGGCCGGATCAGGGCCGCACCCTCGGCCGCAGTGATGCTGACCTGCGCCTACTGGCTCCTCGTGCCAGGGGCGATGGGCTTCATCGGTTTGAGCGAGGCCGCCGACGGCACCGCGGGCAGCGGAAGCACGATCCTTCGCACCCTCGGATCGCTGACGGCGATCGCGATCGGCATGATGCTCGGTGCCGGGCTTATGCGAGATGTCGGAGTAGCCGCCCGGGGCTGGCGCAACACCCTGAATGAAGATCGGAGCACGACATGACCATCGACACCACCAGGCCTACCTGGACGGTTGTGGGCAGGCCGTTTGCGACGGGGTTCGCGCTCACCCTCGGTGGGTTGACGGCGTTCGCACTCGGCGTCGCCTTCACGAACCTTTCGACGGTGCTCATCTGGGTCGGGTTCGCACTGTTCGCCGCCCTCGGCTTGAACCCCGTGGTGCGCCGGCTCGTTCGGCACGGAATCTCACGCTCGTGGGCGATCGTGATCGTGTGCTCGGGACTGACCGTCACGCTCGCGCTGTTGGTCCTGCTCGTCGTACCCAACGTGGTTGGGCAGGTCACCCAGTTTGTGCGTGATATCCCCCATCTCGTCACAGGTTTCCAGAAGTCAGACTTCTACGTCTGGCTCACCGCCACATTCGGTACGGACGTCAACACGATCGTCTCAGATCTCGAGTCTTTCCTCACACATCCAGAGAACATCGCGTCCCTCGGGCGAGGCGCACTCCAGGTGGGAGGGACGATCGCGACCGGTCTTTCCGGGCTGATCGTCGTGCTCGTGCTGACGCTCTATTTCTTGGCCTCGCTTCCGGCGATGAAATCCGCGTTCCTCCGACTGCTCCCCGCGCGGGCGCGACCGCAGTCGAGCGAGATGAGCGACGAGATCGCTGACTCGGTCGGCGGATATCTGATCGGCATGGTGATCCTGGCCTTCTGCAACGCAGTCGTCTCATTGGTCCTGCACCTGGTGTTGCAGCTGCCCTTCGCGATGCTTCTCGCCGTCGTGGCGTTCTTCATCACCTTGATCCCACTGGTCGGATCTGTCCTGTATTGGGCGATCGCGACCGCTTTCGCGCTCTTCACGGACCCGGTTGCGGCGCTCATCTTCGCACTCGCCTACCTGGTCTACATGCAGATTGAGGCGTACATTCTCACGCCACGGGTCATGAACCGGACGATCTCCGTACCCGGCGCACTGGTCGTCATCGGCGCCCTCGTCGGAGGGACCCTACTCGGCCTCCTTGGCGCCCTGATCGCGATTCCCGTGACCGCGTCGCTCCTGCTGATCGGGAAGCGGATCGTCGTGCCGAGACAGGACTCGAAAACGTAACCGTGTGCGGCGGCGTGCATGCGACGCGTTCACGCGATGTCTGCCGCACCGAGCAAGCGGAGCCGTGTCGCCGTCCTGATCGCCTCGTCGCGCGACGAGCACTCGAGCTTTCGGTAGAGCGATCGCAGCTGTGACTTCACGGTATTCGGCGAGACATGGAACGTCGCCGCGATCGACGCGGTCGACCGGTGCGTTCGCAGCGCGTTCAGCACACGCAACTCCCCGGATGTCAGCGCCGGCCGGCTCAACATCTCCACCTTGGCCATCGACCCGGCAACGCGATCGAAGTCCCGGGCCGTGTCACCGATGAGGTGACCTCGCACCTCCTCGACGAGCTGCCGCGGCATGATGGCGAGCAGCCGTCTGCTCTCGCGCCGCACCGCGATACGTTCCAGTTGCATCGCGGTCTCGCGACTGAGCTCCTCGGCACGCCCCAACTCGAGCCACGCCTTCAAGATTGCCCACTCCGCCCGCTGCGCGGGACCGAGGGCGGGGTCGAGCGACAGCGCTCCCAAGATGTGGCTCGCCTCGTCGTACCAGGCGTCATGCAACGCCAGTCGGGCCATGGCGAGCTTCGTCAGCACACCGGACGATTCTGCCTCCTCCGCGACGCGGCGAGCGCGGGCGAGCTGACCCGTTGCGATGAGCGCGGCCATGGAAGCCGAGGAAATGACGTCGGCGGCGAACGATCCCGGGAAGACCGGATGGGTGCCGGCCGCCAGCCGAATGGCTTCCAGCGCATCGTCCGGTTGCTGACGCGAGAGGAGCGCGCGGGTCCGCGCGAGCAGCGAAAAGGGCCAGGTGAACTCAACCGAGTCGTAGGGCTCGAGGAGTGCGAGGACGTCATCGACGTCATCTGAGACCCGATCGACCGCGATCAGCGCCGCCGCCGTCGATTCCGAGGTACGGCTGGCGTTGGCGTGCGCGCTCGTGGGCAACGGCATTCCGCTCGCGTGCTCGAGTGCACGTTCGGCCTCTCCCAAGGCGCCACGGACGGCGTGGGCGAGCGCGACGCGCCCGAGTGCGACCCGCTCGGCATCCGGCTGCAATGCGTACACGCCAAGCTGACGCGCGGTGGCGAACTCCAGCAGCGCGCGACTGGAATCACCGGCTGCGAGCAGCGTGGAACCGATCTGAAGATGCAGGTACCAGAGCGGCCCGTCCAACCGGTCGCGCGCTTCGACCCGGGTGTGCAGGATGCGGTCTTCGAGGCGTTTCGCATACCCGAGTGCGGCCGGGAGATCTCCACTCAGGCGAAACGCGATCATCTGCGTGAGCACCTGGAAATCGACCTCTTCGGGGCTCATCGTCCGTGCGTCGTCCGTGGAGATGAGCGGCCTGAACGAGCGGTGTGTTCTCGCGAGGACCGGCGTCATGGGGTGCAGGACTCGCAGCATCGGGTATCGCTCGAGCACGCTCGACGGGAGGCTCGTGATGGCTTCGGTCAGCAGATCGGCATGGGCGCTGTAGAGCGGCCAGATGTTCATCGTCGCGGTGCGCGCCACCGCCTCGCCATTCCCAGTCTTCAGGGATCGACGGAGCTCGTCCTCTGCGCGCTGCGGATCGGTCAAGTTCATGCGCTCGGCCTTCGGGATTCTGTTCCCGTCCTGGATGGGATCGTCTCCCGCCACCACACGCTTCCCCCTTGTCAACGCTGATCGTTCACGCCGCCCAATCGGCGAGTCGGCGAACGATCACCCCCTGGGTCTCTGTCTAGCTGAGAACGCGCGACGGGTGAAATATCCCACGCCGGACATCACCCGCCGCATCACCCGATGTTCACCCTACGCTTCGGAGGTCGACCCGGCTCGGATGAATCCGTGGCGCCATGCGGCACGGAGCGCTTCGTCGCGTGTGCCGCTCTCGAGCTTGCGGAACAGGGAACGCAGCTGGGTCTTGATCGTGTTCGATGAGACCCCGAAGGCGGTCGCCATGTCTTTGGTTGAGCGGTGGTCGGCCAGCGCGTGCAGCACCCGGGTCTCGCCGGGCGTGAGACGCGGCCGGCCGATGATTTCGGCCTGCGGCAGACCCGATATCGCCGCATCGAAATCAGTCACCGCTTCGGCCGGTATCAACTCCCGGACCTGTCGCAAGAGTGCCCGCGGGGCGATCGTGACCAGGCGGCGGTAGTCGCGGCGACGCAGGACGCGGTGCACGAGTATCGCCGTGTCCCGCGAGAGCCCCGCCCCGACGGCGACCTCGAACCAGCCGAGGAGGATTGTGCTCTCCGCGCGTTGGGCCGGGTCTGGATCTGCCGACATCAATCGTAGCTCGGCAGCAGCCGCATCCCACTTCGCGTCGCGCAGCATGAGCCGTGCGATGGCAAGACGCGCGAGCATGCCTGGGCTGCCCCCTGCTCGGGTGTGCTCTGCTGCGAAACGACGCGCTGCGCCGACGCTGCCGACTCCCGCAAGGGTGTCTATCGTCGTCGACACGATGACGTCCTGCGCATACGACGTTGACGAGTGCACCGGATGCGCGTCACGCGTGAGTCGGATGAGCTCGAGCGCGTCGTCTGGTCGGTTCTGAGCGAGAAATGCGCGGACACGGCACAGCAATACGAATGGCCAGGTGAGGTCGATCGAGTCATACGGGCTGAGCGCCTCGAGGCGCGCATCGAGATCCGAATCCAAGCGCGCCACAGCGATGAGCGCAGCCGTCGTGTGCTCCGTGCTGATCGACGCCGTCACGTTCGCGGAAGTCGGCGCCACCATGCCGCGCGCCTCCGCGAGCGCTCGTTCGGCCTCCACCAGCGACCCGCGGAGCGCGTGGGCCAGGGCGATGCGGCCCAGCGCAGTGCGCTCCGCGTCGGGTTGTGCCGAAAGCCGGCCGAGCTGGCGCGCCGTCGCGAAGGAGAGGAGCGCACCCGCCGAGTCTCCCGCGGTCAGCAGGGTCGAACCGATCTGGTGATGGAAGTACCACAGCGGGCCGTCGAGGCGGTCGCGCGCTTCGACGCGGACCGTCGCGAGTCGTCCCTCCAACCGCCGTGCATAGACGACCGCGGCATCGATGTCGCCGCTCGTGCGAAATGCGATCATCTGCGTCGCGATGAGGAAGTCGATCTCATCCGGGCCGAGCCGGCGCGCCTCATCGGCGAGGAGCAGCGGCTTGAACGGCTGCGAGGCACGAGCGAGCACCGCTGTGCGCGGATGGATGAGCCGCAGCACGGGGAAGCGTTCGAGATGACTGAGTTCGAGTTTCGTCACGGTCGTGATCAGCAGTTCCGTGTGGTCGGCGAGCAGCGGCCACAGATGGAACATCGCCGCGCGCGCGATCTCGGTCGGTTGCCCGGTGGCGATCGCCTGCTCGAGTTCGCTCCGCGCACGGACCGAATCATTCAGATTCATGGCTCCATACTCCCGCCGCAATGAGTTCTCGCGTACCGGCGCGGGTAGGCGAGTCGAACGCGGTGTCGGTCGGGTCCATCTCGATGATCCGCCCGTGCTCCATGACCGCGACCCGGTGCGAGATGCGCCGGACAGCCAGCAGGTCGTGCGAGATGAACAGGCAGGCGACGCCGGTCTGCTCCTGAAGCGCAATCACGAGGTCGAGGATGCGACCACCGAGTTCGGCATCGAGCGCCGATGTCGGCTCGTCGCACACGACCACCGGTGCCGTACCCGCGAATGCGCGGGCGATCGCGACGCGCTGCTGCTGACCCCCGGACAGCGCGGAGGGCACGCGGTCGAGCAGATCGAGGTCGAAGCCCGCGCGCTCGGCGAGCAGGTCAGGGGTCGCGTCACCACCGAGAAGCTCGATGGCCCGCTTGAGCGTCTTCCGCACGTTCCGGCGCGGATTGAGGGATGCCTCGGGGCTCTGGAACACCAACTGCACCGCCCCCCGCGCTCTCGGCGCAGCCACGCGGACGTCACCGTCGTGTGGGATGAGCCCGGCGAGGGCCAGCGCGAGGCTGGTCTTGCCGCTGCCGGTCCGGCCGACGAGGCCGAGCGTCTCACCGCGGCGGAGCTCCACATGCACGTCGTCGACAACGGTGCGCGTACCTCTCCGCACCCGGATCCCGGTCGCGGCGAGCACGATCTCCGAGTCGCGGGGTGCAGCGATGGCTGACGCACGAGCGGTCCGAACACCCGCGCCCGAGCGCGTCGGCGGCCGGACCAGAGCGGGCGGCCGGTGCATGATCCGCCCCGCCTCCATGGTGACGACCCGCGAGCACCGCGCTGCGGCGAGGCCCGAGTCATGGGTGATCACGAGCATCGCGAAGTCTCGTTCCCGACGAAGCGCCGCGATGAGATCCAAGATCTCCGCCCTCGACACGGGATCGAGGCCCGTCGTCGGCTCATCGAGGATCAACAACGGCGGATGCCCGGCGAGGGCCATGGCGATCATCACACGCTGTCGCTCACCACCCGACAGCTCATGCGGGTACCGGTGAGCAAGTTCGGCCCCGGACAGACCGACGTCATCGATCGACGCGATGGCCGCGCTCCGGGCGTTGCCGCGATCGAGGCCATGGAGCGCGTGCACCTCCGCGATCTGCGCGCCGATCTTCGCCGTCGGAGTGAGCGCGCTGGCCGGATCCTGGTAGACGATTCCGACGTTCTCACGCCGATGCGCCCGCAGGCCGCGCGCCTCGATCCTCTGCAGGTCACGGCCGCCCACGACCAATCGATCCGCCCGCACGACCGCGCGGCGCGGGAGGTAGCCCGTGAGGACGTGCGCGAGGCTGGTCTTGCCCGACCCGGAGGGCCCCATGAGGCCGACCACCTCTCCGTGGTCGATGTCAAGGTCGACGCCGTCGAGTGTCGGCCGCAGCACCCCCCGGTATGGAAGCGCGAGCCGGAGGCCGCGGATCTGTACGAACCCGCTCACCGGCGCACCACCTCCTTGAGATGGTCGCCGACGAGCACGACGGCAACGACGAGCGACACGATGGCGAGCGCAGGGAACGCCAGCGTCCACCACGCCCCCTGGAGATACGCGCGGTTCTCACTCACCGCGAGACCCCAGTCCGGCGAGGGCGGGGTCGACGCTAGGCCGAGGAACGACAGCGAAGTCGACACGAACACCGCACCGGCGAGGGTCAGCGTCGCCTGCACCAAGATCTGCGGCCACACGTTGGGGAGGAGCTCATGCGTCATGATGCGAAGGCTTCGCTCGCCCTGAGCGCGGGCGCTCGTGACGTAGTCCTTCGCCGTCTCGGCGAGGGTCTCAGCGCGGAGCACGCGGGCGATACCCGGAGCGAACAGGACACCGATCGCGATCGAGAGCACGAACGGGCTCGCACCGAACGCCGCGACGACGACCAGCAGCAGCACCATCGCGGGCAGCGCGAGGAAGACGTCGAAGACCCGCATGAGCACCTGCTCGACCCAGCCACGCCGGTAGCCCGCGATCATGCCCAGGCAGGAGCCGAGCCCCGTCGCGATGACCGCGCCGACCAGGCCCCCCAGGATGACGGGCTCGGCCCCCGCGAGCACACGGGCGAACACGTCGCGTCCGATCCGGTCGGTGCCGAACCAGTGCTCGGCGCTCGGCGGCGCAAGCCGCACGCCGGTGTTCTCGAACGGATCGAGACCGAACCAGCGCCAGGTGCCCGCGACGACGAGCCAGAAGGCGAGGACCGCGCATGAGATGACGAAGCTCGGCGCCGCCAGACGGACACCCTCCGCGCTCACGGTGTTCACCGCGCCCCGCGGAGCCGCACGCGTGGATCGAGCATCGCGACGACGAGATCGGCGGCGAGCACGGCCAGCAACGCGGTTCCCCCGGTGACCATGACACCAGCCGCCAGCACGGCCGTGTCCTTGCGCTGCGTGGCGGTGACGAGCAGTTCTCCGAGCCCCGGGTACCCGAACAGCGTCTCGACGACCGCGCTCCCGCCCAGGAGCGTGCCGAGCGCGATTCCCAGTACGGCGACCGTCGGAATGAGCGCGCTGCGTGCGATGTGACGCCGAAACACCGCACCGGGCCTCAGCCCCTTCACCACGGCGGTGCGGTGGAACGGGGAGTCGGATGCTTCGATCACCCCGTTGCGGGCCACACGCGTGACGATCGCGAGCCAAGCGAGCGCGAGCGTGACGGCGGGCAGGAGCATGGCTCCGAACTGCGGCAGCACACCTTCCCCGAACCCGTCGGCTGCTCGGACCGGGAGGACCGGCAGCACGACCGCAAGCGCGATGAGGAGCAGGACCCCGACGACGAACTCGGGCACGGCCGCGATCGCCATGATGACGACCGTGAGCGCGCGATCGACTCGCGCACCTTCGACGCGCGCCTGGACCGACGCGATGCCGATCGAGACGGGAACGAGAATGGCGAAGGCGAGCAGACCCAGCAGTACCGAGTTGACGAACCGTTCGAGGACGAGTGCACGGACCGGGACGCCGTACACCAGGCTCATCCCCCAGTCGCCGGTCACGAATCCGCCCAGCCATCCCGCGTATTCCGCGAACAGGCCGCCGCCCACGTCATGAGCGGTGTTCCACGCTGCGACCTGCTCGGGCGTGGCATACGGCCCCAGCGCGTTTCGACCAGGGTTGCCGGGCGCTGAGCGGAGGAGGGCGAAGACGAGCGCCGACACGATGAGCAGCACCAGAGGCAGCTGGACGAGTCGCTGCCCGACCAGCCGCATTGCATCGCTGCGCCGATCCGGGATCACTGCGTCTTCGAGATCCCCGCGAAGTTGTAACCCGTGTAGAAGTCGATCGCTCCAACGAACTCGCCCTCGACGCGCGGGTTCTGCAGCGCCTGCGACTTCGAGTAGGCGGGAATGATCACCGGCACCTCTTCCCATTGGAGACGCCCGATCCGATCGACCAGGGCCTGCCGTCCGGCTTCGTCCGTCGTCGCGTCGAACTCGACGGCGAGCGCGTCGAGGTCGGGGGCCGCGAACTCGGACGCATTCCACGGGGAGCCCGCCGCGTAGACGAGGGAGAGGTACTCCGACGGCACGCGCTTCGCCCAGTTGGTCACGGTGACCGGCGCGGTGAGCCACGGTGTTTCGGCCCCGTCTGCGTAGTACGCCTCCGAGCTCATGACGTTCAGATCGACCTCGAACCCCGGGACCTCGTTGAGCTGCTGCTGCAGCACTTCACCGAGGAGCTGGTACGACGTCGTAATGGTGAAAGAGAGCCGGCGGTCGCCGAGCAGATCCGCGACGCGATCGAGATCCCGTTCGCGCTGCTCGAGACCCTGGGGTTGAGGACGGTAGTCGGGGAAGAACGTCGTGTCATTCGCGACGTCAGCGTTCCCCTCATAGACGGCGTCGACGATTGCGGCGCGATCGACCGCCCAGGCGAGCGCCTCACGCGCGGCCCGGTCGTCGAACGGTGGTGTGGTCACGTCGAGGGCGATGCCGTCGAACCGGTTGTAGCCGGAGGAGATCGCGTCGTACTCCGACACTTCGACGGCGGCAGCCACCTCCGCGGTGAGGCCAATACGGTCGATCTCGCCGGCTTGGAAGGCAAGGATCGACGCCTGGGTATCGTCGTAGATCCGCAGCTCGACACCGTCGAGTTCGATCGCTTCAGCGTTCCAGTAGTCGGGATTCCTGGTGTAGCTGGCGCCGACGCCGATGATGTACTCGTCGAGGAGGAATTGTCCGGCGCCGACTGGATTCTCGAGCCACGTGCCCACCTCGTATCCAGCGGGGAGAATGCCCGTGTTCGTGCCGGTGAGCAGGACGGGGAAGTCTGAGAACGGCCGTTGAAGTGCGAACTCGACCGTTTGGGCGTTACGTGCGGTCGCCGACGCGAGGATGCCGGCAAACGTGCTGCGAGCGGGCGAGAGGCTATCCTCGGCGATGATCGAGTCGAATGTCGCGACGACGTCATCTCCGGTGACGGGTCGCCCGTCGTTGAACGTCGTTCCCTGGCGCAGCACGACGGTCCAGGTGAGCCCGTCTTCGGAGGGCCACCAGTCGTCCGCCAGGCGCGGGTTCACGGCGCCGTCCCGATCAAGGCTCACGAGCGGCTCGGTGACGAGTCCCGTGATCGCCAATGCGCTGGCGGCCGACGCGAGCAGCGGATCGATCTCGGTACCCGGATCCGTGATCGGAATCCGGTAGACGGCGTCATGATCCGCAGCCGACTGATCGGCAGTCGCACCGCACCCCGCGAGCACGAGGACGGCGATACCGATAACGGCGGGCGAGATGAGAGCACGGGCGCTGCGCGAAGATGACATTCGACCTCGAGGCTGGCTGGAAGCGACACAACGAGTCCGACACTACTGCGTTCCGATGACATCCGAAGCCAGCTCGGCACGACCTGAACGGGAGGGCGACCCTCGCGCACCGCTCTCCCGTTCACGTCCTTTCAATCATGGGAGCGATTCTCTCAGACGCCCGCCCCCTCGAGCAGGGCCTGCGTTCCGTCGCCCCCGAGCGCACTCAGCTGGTGCGTCATCACCACCCGCGGCTGCTTCGCCTCGGCGAGCGCATCGAGGTCGAAGGAGGTCCAATTGAAGGCGTCGTACGAACGGAAGAAGAACTTCTTCCGCTTGAGATCGGACATGTTGGTCCACACGGTGTACTCCGTGGGCGGGCCGGACTTCCCGCCGTCGATGCCCTGGAACTTGACACCTTCACCGCCGGCGCCCTGCGGTGGGCTCGTGGTCGCCCCGCGCGGGCGGTCGAAGTTGTCCATGATGCGGGAGAGGGTCAGCAGCGCCGTGTCGGCATCCTCGACCTTCTCGACGAAGTTCGAGTAGTACACGGCCCGAATGAACCGGTCGACCGAGGTGTTCGAGCTCGGGAGCGCAACAGTCGCGATCCCCGAATCCGGCTGGTGAACGTCGAGCGTGCCGAACGTGGCGGATGATGCATCGACGTTCGAGAGGTGGGTCCAGTTGCCGAGATTCGTGAGGTGCCACGGGAACGTCGGGCCGTTGGTCATGACGCCGACGGGGTTGTCGTAGACGTTCTCGATGCCGTCGTGCCACTCGATGACGATTGACGCGCCGGTGGCGTCGTGCACCACGAGGTGGAACGGGAAGACGGCGTTGCCGACGAGCGCGATGCGGGTAAGGAAGACGGCCTGCTCCTTGAGAGCGGCTTTGACCTCCTCCACCGTTGCGCTCTGGCTGAGCACCCAGGACCCGAGGTCCCACGCCTGGAGCGCAGCGATCGTGTTGTCGGCCGCGGTACCGGGAGCCCCGGACGAGGGGTACGCCAGCAGGCTGAACGTGACGCCCTCTGAGTTCAGGCCCTCGATGACCTTGAGGTCGTTCTGTGTGAGCGGCGCTTCCTTCGAAGGCATCCGCGCCGGCGCCGTCACGGCGATGAATCCGTACTTGCCGGCGTACTTCACCGGTTCACCGCCGGGTGCTTCACTCTCGAACGGAACACCCGGCGGCACGTAGGCAAGCACCCACGGCTCGTCGATGTCGAGCTCCAGCGTCCGGCCGAAGTAGGGCAACCCGTTGAGGTCGGTGTATTGCAGTGAGGTGCACATCTCTCGAGACCTTTCGAAGATCACGTTCCCGTATGCCGGGCGGGCCGGCCAGTCGTGTTGAACAGTACCCATGCACGTGGATCGGTCGATGCGACGAACGCCAGTTATCACCCGCCCACTACGCCGCCCTTTCACCCTCTCGCCACCCAGCCGGTGGTCATCGAGGGGCGCGGGTCAGCGAGCTGCGCAGCGAGCGGAGGACGAGGAGCATCCCGCCGAGTCCGACGATCGTGCCGAGGAACGGGTACAGGGTGACATCCTCAGTGAGCTGCGGACCGTCGCCCGACACCACGAGGAACACGGCGATGACGAGCAACGAGACGCCGATGAGCGTGGTCACGACCTGCCCCACGAGCGAGCTGATCCACTTGCGCTCCCGCGGATCTCGGAACATCTGCAGGTTCAGCCCGAACGTCCCGTTCTCGAGCTGCGAGCCGATCACTTCCACACGACGCGGCAGACGTCGCAACTGCTCCGCCACAACCTGCAGCTGAACGTGAGCGTCAGCTGCGAACCCGTGGGACTCGGTGACGAGTCGCGCGAAATGCCGAGTCCGCGAGAGCGCCTGCTCCACCATGTCGTATTCGGGCACGACCCGCCGCAGGGTTCCCTCCAGGGATGCGATCGTGCGGAATACGAGCACCAGTGCGGGTGGCAATGAAAGCTGATGCCGTCGCAGCACATCGATGACGTCGGTGAAGATCGAGCTGTCGGTTCGGCCGCTGTGGACTCGGGTCAGGATGACGCCGACCTCGTGCTGGAGGACGTTGCGGTCGATCTCGGCTTCCGGGTCAGCGGGCGCGGTGATCATCAAGAGCAGGTCGGTTAGTGCGATGTCGTCCTCAGTGCCCATCGCCGACATCATCGCGACGAGGACGCGACGGAGGCTTCGTTCGACGATGCCGACGGAGCCGAAGTCGATGAGGGTGATCTCACCGTCGGCGCGAAGGATGAGGTTGCCCGGGTGGAGGTCCGCGTGGAAGACACCGCGGACCGCGATCTGCTCGAACACGGTGTCGACGAGCGAGTCCGCGATGTCGCGTGCAGTCGGCAGCGACGCGGGTCGGAGTACCGAGATCGCACCTGCGAGGGGGCCGGCGGACATCTCCGCCGTGTCCACGCCCCACGTCTCTGCGGCGGCGGCCGTCATCTCTGGCGGCAGCGCCCCGTTGAGCTTCGAGAACGGCGTCCCCACGACGCGCTCCTGCACCATCATCCTCGGGGTGCATAACCGCGCATATACGACTGGCACATGAATCGTCGAGACGCTGGACCGGTGGAGGGTATCCCGTAGCAGCTCGGTGTTCTCCAGCTCGATGCGATAATCCAGTTCTTCCTTCAATGATCGGACGAACTCACCGACGAGTGCGCTGAGTCCGTACGATCGCGCCCATTCAGCTCGCCGTTCGGCTTTGGCGGCGAGTCGAACGATGATGTCCGAATCGATCAGCACCGACTCACGGGCGTCCGGTCGCTGGATCTTGATCACGACCTCGGCGCCCTTCGCTTCACCGTCCGCGGGTCTGATCCGCGCCGCGTGCACCTGGGCCAGGGATGCCGCGGCCAGCGGCGTCTCGTCCACCCATTCGAACCACTCTTTGAGGGGGCCGCCGAGCTCGATCTCGATGGCCGACCGAACGTCCTCCCACTGAAGCGGCGTCGTCTGCATCTGGAGCGTCGCGAACGCCGTGGTGAACTCGGGAGGCAGAATATCGTCTCTCGTGGAAAGCACTTGGCCGATCTTCACGAACGTCACGCCGGCCTCGTTCATGGCGGCGACGATGGCACCGGAGATGTCCTGTTCCTCGCCACGACGGTGGCTCCCGTACAGGCTGAGGCCGTGCGCGGACGCGATGCGCAGGATCTCGAAATAGCGATGCATGCGCTTCCGGCGGCGAAACGCCCCCCTGACCGTTCGCACGGGGTGCCAGCCGCGTCCTGACGGCCAGAACAGCTCGGAGATCAGGATGATCGTCACCGCGAAGACGAACTGCCACCCGAGCGCGACGGCGATGAAGACCACGCCGATCGGGCTCGCGACGACCAATTGCCCGTCCACCATGACGTCGCCTGCCTCCAACGCCAGGCACACGATCGGCACGGTGAGGGCATAGACGATCGCGACGAAGACGATCGCTCGAACCCAGCCGATCGCCGTCCCCAGCACATGCTGCGCGACCCATGCGGCGGAGACGCTGAGCACCGCTCCGAGCAGGATCGTGGCAACGACCTCCAACATCCGACCTCCCGGGTAATCGCTTCACACTAGGCACACGTCGGACTCGGGCTCAGGGATGCCGGAGTGGTTTCACCCGCCGTATCGTCGACGCCTGGTCGCGCCCTCACCCGACCATCACCCGGGCGAAATCGTCCTCGCGCTCATCCCCGTTTCACCCGTTCGGATGTCTCGCCCGGGCGGCCACGACCGTAGCCTGAGGTCATGGAACCGACCGCCGACGACCCAGAACTCGGCCTTGTGCTGAGCGGCGGCGGCGCGTTCGGCGCCGCGCACATCGGCGTCCTGCAGGTCCTCGCAGCGCGGGGCATCCGACCCGCCATCGCGGTCGGGGCTTCGTCAGGTGCACTCGTCGCCGCGGCGTACGCGTCTGGTGCCGAGCCCGATGTGATCACGCGCGCCGCATCCGCATTCCGGTGGGCACGCATCGCTCGGATGAGTCTGGCGCCGCGGTGGGGCCTGCTCGACACGCGCATCGTGTCCGACACCGTCCGAGAGGTGCTCGGCGAAGACCCGCTCATCGAAGACCTTCCGCGGCGCTTCGCGGCGTACACGACGGACCTCAGGACCCGAACGGGCGTCACCATCGATCGAGGCCCACTGAGCATGGCGCTCCGCGCAACTATCGCGATCCCCGGCCTCCTGCCGCCGGTGCGGCATGGAAACCTGCTGCTGGCCGACGGTGGACTGACCGACAACGTGCCCGTGGTGTCGGCACGGACGCTCGGAGCGTCGCGGCTCATCGTTGTACGACTCCACGCGAAATGGGAGAACGTCCGGATGATGCGAACGGTCGCGGCGACCGGCGATCTCACCGCCGATCCATCCGTCGTGCTCATCCAGCCCGAGATGCAGCGGATGGCGCAGTGGAGGATGACCGACATTCAGCGGCTCATCGCCGAAGGCCGCCGAGCGGCCGAAACAGCGCTGGACAACGAACGTGACCGGTCTGCGATCCCCTGATCAGGCGATCCGCGGGTGAGGCTGTGGTGATGCAGCGGATGCCCCAGAGGGTGAAAGTCCGAGAGCGCGAGTCATCCCTCGCGCAGCCATCTGCATCCTGGACACATGGGTGCGCGCGGAACGCGCCCACGTGCGCGTCCCGCACGTCTGGATGACGGCTCGGGCGGCACCGACCATGAAAGCCGAGACGAGGACACGAGATGGGCAATATCTGGCGTGTGTTCGTCCGTGACCTCAAGCGTCTCGGCAGGGTGCCACTCGCATGGGTCATCATCGGCGGCGCTCTCATCACGCCTTCGCTCTACGCGTGGTTCAACATCTCCGCGTTCTGGGACCCGTTCGACAACACCAAGAACCTCAGCATCGCCGTGGTCAATCTCGACGAGGGCGCCTCGACGTCGCTCACGGGCGACGTCAACGTCGGCGATCAGTTGGTCGCACAGCTGAAGGACAACGACGACCTCGGTTGGCATTTCCTCTCCGAGGCCGAGGCGATGGACTCGATCAAGAGCGGCGAGAGCTACGCGGCGTTCGTCGTACCCGCGACGTTCAGCCAGGATCTCCTCAGTCTCACCTCGGGTGACTTCACACAGCCGAAGCTCGAGTACTACGTCAACGAGAAGTTGAACGGGGTGGCGCCGGAGATCACCGACACCGGGGCGACGACCGTCCAGACACAGATGACCGACGCGTTCACCGAACAGGTGGCCGATGCCGTGGCGACGGCTATCCAGAGCGGCGGCTCGGCCATCGAGCAGGACCTGCTCGACACGGAGGCCTCGTTCGTCGCCGACCTCGAGCGGGCGATGCAGGTCGTCGGAGAAGCCCGGGCTCAGCTGGGTGTGCTGCAGACCGATCTCACCGCAGCCGGTGAAGGCCTGCGCGTCGATGTCTCCACCCTCGGCACGATCGATGTCGCCCTGGCGGACACACAGGTCACTCTCGGTGACGCGCAGAATCTCACGGATCGCGCTCAAGCCGACCTCCTGCGGCTCGCCGGTGAAGGATCGACCGGACACGTGATCGGATCAGCCGAGGTCGCCGAAGCGGCGGCCGCGGCGCTGGCAGGCATCGGACAGGTCAGCGCCGCGACCAGCTCGCTCTCGGCGGCTGTGGATGCACAGCGCTCACTCTTGGCCGGAGCCGAAGGCCTGCTGGGCGGGTTCGATCAGCAGCTCGCGCAGACCGTGACCGCCCTGGTGAGCCTGGACAACGGCCTGGCGACGCTCGAATCGGATCTGAGCGTGGCCGTGACTGATCTGCGCTCGTTGGGCGGTGCCGCCCTATGGCAGGGCCTCGAGTCACTCACCTCGCTGAACGCCGAACAGATCGGACAGTTCATGTCGACGCCCGTCGAGGTTGAGCAGCACACGATCTTCCCGACGGCCACGTACGGCTCGCAGATGGCCGCGCTGTTCATCAATCTGTCCCTGTGGATCGGCGCCTTCGTGCTGGTCGTGATCCTCAGGCTCAATGTCGACAGAGAGGACATCCCGAATCTGACCGAACGACAAGGGTACCTCGGGCGATGGCTGCTATTCGCGATGATCGCCGTGGCGCAGGCGATCACGTTGAGCATCGGCAACCTCATCATCGGCGTCCAGCATGTGAACGCCTTCGTGTTCACGCTTACGCCGATCCTGATCGGACTGAGCTACCTGAGCATCATCTACGCCCTTTCCGTCACGTTCGGATACATCGGTAAGGGGCTCGTAGTCATCCTCGTGATCATGCAGATTCCCGGTGCGTCGGGCATCTACCCGATCCAGCTCATGCCGGAGTTCTTCCAGTCGCTGTATCCCTGGTTTCCCTTCACCTACGGGATCGACGCCATGCGGGAGGTGATCAGCGGGTTTGCGGGACTCGCATACTGGCGCTACATCGGCATGCTTCTGCTGTTCGTCGCCGTCGCGTTCTTCATCGGTCTCGTCTTGCGACCGCACGTTGCGAATCTCACCCGACTGTTCACGCAGGAGGTCGCCGACACTGAGCTGTTCACCGCCGAGAGCGGAGCCCCCGCAGGCGCGGGCTACCGGCTGGGACATGTGTTGCGCGCGCTCGCGAACCGCGCGAGCTACCAGCGGCGACTTGCGAAGCGCGCGCTTCCGTTCGCCCGATCGTACAAGCGGGTCCGCACCGCGATCATCGCCGTCGGCGGCGCCGGCATCCTCGTGATCGCCGCCCTCGCGATCATCTATCCCGATCACAAGACCGAGTTCGTCGGTTCGTGGATTCTCTGGCTCGTAGCCGTGTTCGCAGCGCTGGTGGTTCTCGAGTACATCCGCTACAGCCTCCGGCTGTCGACAGAAGTGGGCGATATGCCGGACAAAGAACTGCATCGGCAACTCCAGCAGCTCGAGGCAGACCGGTGAGCGGCATCTGGCAGCTCTTCACGAGCGACCTGCGCCGCGCGACCCGCAGCGTGATGGCCGTCATCGTGCTGTGTGGACTGGTCGTGATCCCCTCTGCCTTCACCTGGTTCAACGTGATCGGCAGCTGGGACCCATTCGGCAACACCAAGAACCTGAAGGTGGCAGTGGCCAGCGTGGACAAGGGATACACCAGCCCGCTCATTCCCGTCCACGTCAACATCGGCAGCGTCGTCGAGTCCGCCCTGCGCGCCAACGATCAGCTCGACTGGGTGATCACCTCCGAGGACGAAGCGATCGCAGGGACCACCTCGGGTGAGTATTACGCGGCGATGGTGCTCCCCGAGGACTTCAGCGAGCGGATGCTCACGTTCTACACGGCGGGGTCGCAGCGCACCCAGGTCGACTATTACACCAATGACAAGTCGAACCCGTTGGCCCCACTCATCACGAGCGAGGGAGCCGATGATCTGACCGCGATGATCAATGCGGAGTTCACGAAGGAGCTCAGCAACGTCGCCCTGAGCCTGGTCTCGGCACTGACCTCCTCGCTCGGCGACCCCGGGGCCGAGGCCGCACTCGTGCGCATCGAGGCTCACGTGGGCGACGTTGCCGTGCAAATGCGCGCGGCATCCGGCACGGCCAGTATGTTCACCGCGCTGATCGAGGCGAGCATTCCGCTCATCGAGAGCGCTTCCGATCTCTTGAGCGAGGTCGAGGCGGAGTTCTCATCAGCCGCGGGCACCGTTCGCGAGGGGATCACGGCTGCCGAACGCGCCGAGGGGGCCGTCGGGCGTGCAGCTGAAGCGCTCTCGACGGCCTTCAGCGCGAGCAGCGCCCAACTGGACCGCTTCGGATCGGAAGTCGACAGCATCTTCTCCGGTGTCGACGAGGACGCCGCCGCCACCACGGCGAAGCTCAGAGAGATGACCACCGAGCTCGACGAGTTGATCGCCGATCACGAGGCCCTGCGCGATAGCCTGCGCGCCGTCGAGACGAGTGTCCCCGAGGACCAGCGACCCGCGCTGACCCTGGTCATCGACGGGCTCGATACGGCGATCGAGCAGGAGCGCGCTCTCGCCGCCGACCTCGAACGTATGTCCGGTGGAATCGCCGAGGGAAATCAGCACCTTCAGCAATTCCGTGGGCAGATTGAAACACGCGTCGCTGCAGCCCAGGAATCCCTGACCAACGCGAGCACGATCTATGCGAACGACCTGCAGCCCGTGCTCCAGGAGCTCGGCCGGACGCTCGTCGCGGTTGGTGCGGCTCTCAACGCGGTGACGGAGGACGTGACGGGCGCCAGTTCATCCTCCGGCGACATCGTGTCGCTGCTCGAGGCTGCCGCACAGGACAACACCGCTCTCGCGGAGGCACTGTCGACGGCGGCCGATGAGGTCGCCGGTGTGGCTGACGCACTTTCGACGGCGATCGGATCTGGCGACCTGGGCGAGATCGGCACGATCATCGGGGCAAATCCGTCTGTTCTCGCCGCGGCGATCGCGCAACCGATCGGTCTGCAGCGCATCCCGGTGTATCCGGTCGTGAGCTTCGGAGCAGGAATGGCTCCGCTGTACTCCATCCTGTCGCTCTGGGTGGGTGCATTGCTGCTGGCGGTGACCCTTCGCGTCGATCCGCCGTCCAGGGCTTTCGCGGAGGGGCCCCGGCTCACCGTCAACCAGCAGTTCTTGGGACGCTACGCGGTCTTCGCCCTGATGGGTCTTGCCCAGAGCACTCTGGTCATGCTCGGAAACATCTTCCTCGTGGGGCTGCAGCCGGTGCACCCATTCCTGCTCCTACTCACAGGGTGGGTCTCATCGCTCGTCTTCACGTTCATCATCTACACGCTCGTGGTGTCCTTCAGTGACGCAGGGAAGGCGCTCGCGGTGTTCCTGCTCGTCATCCAAGTGGCCGGCGCGGGCGGTGCCTACCCGCTCGTGCTGCTTCCAGACTGGTTCCAGAACGTCAGTCCGTTCCTTCCTGCCACCCATTCGATTGATGCGTTCCGGGCGGCCCTGGCCGGCATCTACCAAGCCGACTACTGGATTTCGATTGCGTGGCTGCTCGCGTTCCTCGTGCCGATGTTGCTGCTGGGTCTGGCGCTACGCAAACCGCTCATCGGCTTCAACGAGAAGATGGAAGCGATGTTGCAGTCCACGAAGCTCATGTAACGCCGCTGACCACGCGCGGATGAGTGCGTTGCGCGGGGATACTCTCGAGCGCAACCAGTCCGCGCAGGCGCACTCGTCCCTCGGCGCGTTGCGTTGCTCCGGGACAGATTCGTCGCGCTGGGAAGGTTCTGTCCGATAAACGGCGGGTGAGGTCCGGCGGTTTTCATCGCGCGGTGCGCTCGAGTCGTCCGGCGAACGTGATCGCGAACGCGTTCAGAGTTGGCATCCGTCTGATCACCCACCGGGGCGTGAGGAACGAATCGGTGACAACTTGACCTGCCCCACGAAAAGGGTTCCAGTTTCGGTGGCTAACTGGTGGCCTGATC
>NZ_JAVKGQ010000011.1:0-135126 GCF_031432255.1 Agromyces aerolatus
CGAGCGGTGGGCTCGGCCCGGTTCCGCAGCGGATCCAGGACGAGGTCGTCGCGCCCAACCCGAACGTGAAGATGGTGCTGTCGGGTCACCACCACGACGCGGCCACGCGCCGACACGTTCGAAGACGACGGGGACGGGTCGCCGACCGCAAGGTGTACTCGATGCTGTTCGACTACCAGGGTCTCCCGGAGGGCGGCCAGGGCGCGGGGCCGCCCGAGGACCCGTACGCGGACCAGGAGTTCGAGATCTCGTACGCCCGGCTCGGCATTCGCGGCGACGAGACGCAGCCGGTCGCGTAACCGGAACGCACGACGGAAGGCCGTCGCGGGGTGGCTCAGGCCCGCCCCGCGGCGGCCTTCGTGGTGCCCGGAAACGGGGTCTTTCGAACTTTTCCTGGCTTAATCCTTCGCGCTGCCATAGCCTCTCTTTCATACACAGCAAGTGACTTTCAAGGAGTGAAAGTGCCGGAACGTCGTTACGCGAACCAGTCGGTCACGCGGGCCTTCGACGTCTTACGTTGCTTCGACCAGGCCCGGAAGCCGCTCACCGTCACCGCGATCGCGGAGATGACCGGCTTTCCCCTGCCCACGGCGTTCCGGTTCGTCCGGGCGTTGGAGTCGGAGGGGATTCTCGACCGGCTCGACTCGGGCGCATACCGCCCAAGCCTCGCGCTGCTGCGTCTGGGTTTCGCGACGCTCGATTCGATGGATCTCGTCCGGTTCGCTGACCCGCGGTTGCGGGCGCTCGCCGACGCGACGATGGAGACCGTGAACCTGGGCGTGCTCGATCGCGCCGATGTCCGCTACCTCATCCGGGTCCGGAACGCGGACCTCGTCACGGCCGACATCCGCGTCGGGTCGTTGCTCCCCTCCGCCAGCACCTCGATGGGCAAGCTGCTGCTCGCCTACCTCGATGAGTCGGACCTCCAGGATCGGCTCGCGCGGCTGGACTTCGAGACCGCGCGCGGACGGAAGGCGATCCGAAGCGGCGCCGACCTGCTGGTCGAACTCCAACGGATCCGCGAGCGCGGCTGGGCGTATCAGGATGAGGAGCTCGAGTACGGCCTCCGATCCATCGCCGCGCCCGTCCTGAACCACCACGGCAAGGTGATCGCGGCCATCAACGTCGCGGTGCCGGCGGCCCGCTGGACGATCGACGAGCTCGCCGAGCGCTTCCTCTCGAGGCTGCTCGAGTGCGGCGCTCAGATATCCCGCGACGTCGGCTACAACGGCCCCATCGACCACGACACGCTGCTTCGCAGCCGCGTGGGCGGGCAGCACACCACGGAAGAGAAGGGCGACACGCACGTGCGAGACGGCATCGGGGGTACCGGCGAATGAACGACTGGTTGCGATTGAGCGGAAAGCGAGTACTGGTCGCGGGCGGTGGCGGGCTGGGGGCGGCGATCTCCGCGGGCTTCGTCGACGTCGGAGCGCAGGTGTTCGTCGTCGACAAGGCGAGCGCCGTGGTCGAGCAGGCGCTGGCGACCGCGGGAGGGTCGTGCGAAGGCTCCATCGCGGATGTCTCGACTCGCGAGGGTTCTGAGCGCGCCGTCGAGGCCGCGCTCGACCACCTCGGTGGCATCGACGTGCTGGTTCACGCCGTGGGCATCAACCGGCGGGAGGCGATCGTCGACATCTCAGAGGAGAGCTGGCAGCTCACGCAGGACGTCAACACGGCAAGTCTGCTCTGGCTCGCGCAGGCGGCCAAACCGCACCTTCCGGAGGGCAGCCGGATCGTCGTCCTGTCCTCGGTGTCCGGATCTCTCGCACATCCCCATCACGGCTCCTACGCCGCAGGCAAGGGAGCGATCAATCAGCTCGTGCGCGTCATGGCGGTCGAATGGGCGAGCGAGCGGATCGCCGTCAACGCGGTGGCCCCCGCCTATACGGTCACCCCGCTGACGGCGCAGTACGTCTCGGTGCCCGGCCGAATGGAGGAGCTCGTCCGTGCCGTGCCGATGGGGCGCCTCGGCACCCCTGAGGACATCGTGGGGCCGGTGCTGCTCCTGGCCTCGGAACGTGCCGGATATGTCACCGGCCAGGTGTTGTACGTCGACGGCGGACGCACCCTCGACTGAGCCGCCGCCGGCCCCATAGGAACGCAGGAAGGAGTCCGCCATGACGTACGAACGCACTCGGCTTCATGAACGCGCCCTCGCGGGTGAGCCCATGGACTGTCTGGTCATCGACGCGCACGCACATCTCATGACCGCCTCGTCGGCGAACGCATACGTTCCCGCCGCCGACGCCGAAGGCATGCTCGACTCGATGGACGCGCTCGGCATCGACGTCGCGTGCCTGAGCATCCTGGGCGCGGGCGACCAGAACGGTCTCATGCTCGACGTGGTCGAGGAGCACCCCGAGCGGTTCGCGGGCTTCGTCCTCATCAACCCTCGGTACCCGGGTGACATGGTCGACGTGCTGGAGACGTGCTTCCGGCATCCGGCGGTTCGCGGAATCGGCGAGGTGCATCCGACCTCCTACAGCCACGACTATCCCGTGACCGGGCCGAACTATGTGCCGGCGTGGGAGTTCGCGGAACAACGCCGGCTGCCGGTGCTCATCCACGCCGGGCCGACGAGCGAGCTCGACCGCTGCAGGCCGGCCGATCTCGGCAAGGTTGCGGCCGCTCATCCCGGCATGAACGTGCTCATCGGGCACGCCGGCGGGTACGACTCGTGGGACATGCTCGAGGAGGCGATCGACACGGCCAGGCGCCATGACAACGTCTTCCTCGAACTCTGCGCCATGGGACGATACCCGGGCATCGTCGAGTACATCGTCGACCGACTCGATGACGAGAAGGTCGTCTTCGGAACCGACGCGCCTTTCCACGACTGGACCGCCGAGATCGCGCACGTCGCGTTCGCCCGGCTGCCCGACTCGTCGAAGGAGCGGATCTTCGGCGGCACCATGCAGTCGCTCATGAACGAATCGCGGGTGCCGGCATGACCGACCTCGAATTCTTCGACGCGAACGTCGTCGTGGGGCGGGTCAGCCGTCCGTCGCCGACGATGCGGTGCGAGCCGGAGGAGATCGTGAGCGAGCTGGCTCGACACGACATCACCGAGGCTCTCGTCACGCATGCGCACGCACTCGAACGCTCGCACGAGGACAACGTTGAGGTGCTCGACCTCGTCCGCGCTCACCCCGGGCTTCGGCCGGCGTGGGTCGTCCCCGAGCACAGCACGCTCGACTTCCCCGACCCGGATGCAGCGATCTCGCAGATGCTCGCCGACGACGTCGGCGCGGTGCGGGTACCGGCCTCACGCTACAACGGCTACACGGTCGACCCGTGGGCCCTCGGGCCGATCTGGAGCCGATTCGACGCCGTGCGCATGCCGGTCCTGCTCGCGGGATCCGATCTCGGACGCTACCCGGACGGCCCAGCTCTCGGGTTCAGCGCGCGCAACATCTTCGACATGGCGACCTCCTTCCCCGGCATCCCGCTGATCATCCTGCGGGTGAACTTCTCGGCGCTGCGGGTGCTCGTCCCACTCATGCGTGCGTGTCCGAACGTGTTCGCCGAGCTCTCCTTCTTCACCGCGCACCACGGGGTCGAGACACTCGTCCGGGAGCTCGGGGCCGACCGGCTCCTCTTCGGGAGCGGACTCCCGTGGGGCCCACCTGGGCCGTCCCTGGTCGCGACCCGGTACGCCCGCGTCGCCGACGCCGACAAGCGCCTGATCGCCGGGGACAATCTGCGTCGGCTTCTGGGGGACATCCGCTCATGAGCCGGGTGGACGTGGGCGGCTTCGATGAGCCGCGGGTAGGCGATACGCAGGAGGACATCCGTGCGAGGACGTCCCGGTTCGCACTCTCCGCGTTCTTCGGCCCGATCGCGAAGCTGCCCGGGGCGGGCATCGCGAGCTTCATCGTGGTCGGCCTGTTGTTGCTGCTCGCCGCCATCGGACCACTGATCGCGCCATACGATCCGATCGCCCAGAACTTCTCCGTGCTGCTGGCGCCACCCTCGCTCGAGCACCTGTTCGGCACGGACCAACTCGGCCGGGACGTGTTCTCGCGGGTGCTCGCGGGAGCGCGCATCTCATTGTTCATCGGGTTGGCCGCCGTGATCATCGCCGTCGCTCTGGGCACCCTGCTCGGGCTGCTCGCCGGCTTCCTCGGCGGTTGGGTGGACACGACGATCATGCGGATCACCGACCTCTTCCTCGCATTTCCGGCGCTCATCCTCGCCATGGCGGTCTCGGCGGCGCTCGGGCCCAGCCTGATGAACGTGCTGATCGCGGTCAGCGTGACGTGGTGGCCAGAGTACGCGCGCCTTGCTCGAAGCGTGGGCATGGTCGAGCGCAAGGTCCAGTACGTCGACGCGGCCCGCGTCCTCGGCATGCGGACCGGCCCGATCCTCGGGTCGCACGTCTTCCCGGCGGCCGTTCCGCCGCTGCTGGTGAAGGCGACGATGGACGTCGGCATCGCCATCGTCTACGTCGCGGGCCTCAGCTTCATCGGACTGGGAGTCCAGCCGCCGACGCCCGAATGGGGCGTGATGATCTCCGAAGGCCGGATCTACATGCAGTCCGCGTGGTGGATCGCGACCTACCCGAGCCTGGCCATCCTCATCACCGGCTTCGCATTCAACCTCGCGGGCGAGTCGCTCCGCGATGCCCTCGATCCACGGCAGCACACCAAGAGAAGGAGAACGCGACATGCATCAACGAAGCGCATCTAAAGCAGCAGCGATCGCAGCGATCGCGGTTGTGTCCGTCGGGCTCACGTCCTGTGTCCAGCCTTCATCGCCCGAACCCGACGCGCCGACGACGCTCACGATCGGATGGTCGGCCCAGGTGCTGACGCTGGACCCGCCGAACGAGTCGGCCTCCGCGGGCATCGCCGTCCTGCACAACGTCTACGAGACGCTCGTCAGCTACGACTTCGAGACGGCCGAGCTCACCGGCGAGCTGGCCACGGACTGGACGGTGTCCGAGGACGGCCTCACGTACACCTTCGAACTCGCCGAGGATGCCACCTTCGCAACCGGGGACCCGGTGACCTCGGCCGACGTCCTGTACTCCTTCCAGCGGGTGATCGACTGGGAGGAGGCGGTACAGGGCGCACAGATCCGCCCCGCGCTGAGCACCGCGACGATGTCCGCACCCGACGAGCACACCGTCGAGATCGTGCTCGCGACGCCCAGCGCGAGCTTCCTGCCCTCGCTGAGCGGCACGACGGCGAGCATCATCTCCGAGGCGCAGGTCACCGCGGCCGCGGGCGACGACGTCGAGGCGCAGCGGGCGTGGCTCAACGAGAACACGGCTGGATCGGGGCTCTATCAAGTGACCGAGTGGGTGCCGAACAGCTACGTCATGTTGGGTGCCAACGAGCACCCGTGGGCTGATGAGCCGATGTACCGGACCGTCGAGATCGAGGTGATCGCCGAATCCTCGCAGCAGCTCGCCGCGCTCCAGCAGGGCGACATCAACGTCGCGCTGGACCTGCTTCCGCAGCAGGTCCAGACCCTGGGCGACGGGTTCGAGGTACTCGAGGGCGTCGACCTGTCGACCTACTACGTCGGCATGAACTTCGCCATCGCGCCATTCGATCAGCCGCAGGTGCGTGAAGCCGTCAAGTACGCCATCAATTACGACGACATCGTCGGCGGGCTGCTCAACGGCAAAGCCGAGAAGGTGGGCGGCGTGGTCCCAGAGGGACTCGCCGGTCATGACGCCTCCCTCGCCTCCGACTACGAGTTCGACCCGGACCGCGCGCGTGAGCTGCTCGCCGAGGCCGGCTACCCGGACGGATTCACCTTCGACCTGTACTACGTGTCGGGCGACACGGTGCGTGGCCTCGGCGTCCCGCTCTCGACGGTCGCGGAGAAGATCCAGGCGGACCTCGCTGAGGTCGGCATCAGCGTGAACGTGGTCGCCCAGGACCTCTCCACGCTGTTCACGGCATATCGCGAGGGCAACCTTCCGGCTCTGCTCTGGTACTTCGGGTCGACGATCCCCGACGCCGACCAGATCGTCAGCGCCCACGGCGACTGGAACACCCAGGCGACGACTCGGCTCGGGTACCAGGACGACGAGCTGACCGCCATGATCCTCGAAGCCCGAACGCTCGCCGACGGCGATGCCCGCGGGGCGCTCTACGAGGAGATCGGTCAGCGGCTCAGTGCGGACGGCCCGTACGCCTTCATGTTCCGCCCGGTCGCGACGGTCGTCACGACCGAGGGCGTCGAAGGGTTCAGCTGGACGCCCATCTGGGTGTTCGACCTGTCCTGAGCTCACCGCCCGGCGTCGTCCGCCGGGTCGACGAGACCGACCTGAAAGGAGGTGAGCGGAATGTACGTGGCGCAGATGATCGTTCGCCGGGTGCTGCTCATGGTGCCGATCCTGCTGGGCGTGACGCTGGTGACCTTCCTGCTCACGCAGGTGATCCCGTCCGACCCGGCGGTCGCGCTGGCCGGTGACACGGCGTCGGACGAGGCGATCGAGGCGATCCGCGAACGGCTCGGACTCGACGAGCCGATCTGGATGCAATACCTCAACTATCTCGGCCGACTGCTGAGCGGCGACCTGGGCACCTCGATCTACTCCCAGCGAGCCGTGGCGTCCGAGATCGCGCTGTTCCTCCCCGCCACCATCGAGCTCGCCACCACCGGCATCATCATCGCGCTGGCGCTCGGCGGCACGCTCGGCATCCTCGCCGCGGTGCACCGCGGCCGGTTCCCCGACCAGTTCGGCCGGTTGTTCGCGATCTTCGGCGCCTCCGTCCCGGTCTTCTGGCTCGGACTGCTGCTCGTGCTCGTCTTCTACAGCGTGCTCGGGTGGTTCCCCGGAGGCGGCAGGTCCGACAACGCGGTCCCTCAGCCCGAACGATGGACCGGATTCCTCCTGACGGACAGCCTGCTGCAGGGCAACCTGGCAGCGTTCGGCGACGGCCTGATGCACTTGGCGCTCCCCGCGATCACGCTCGGCATCATGGGGGCCGGCTCCATCGCCCGTGTGATGCGGGCGGGAATGCTCGATGTGCTCTCGCAGGAGTACATCCGTGCGGCGAAGGCCAAGGGGCTCGGTCGGCGGCGGGTGCTGTACGTGCACGGCGTGCGCAACGCGCTGCTGCCCACCATCACCGTCGCCGGCATCGTCTACGGTGCGCTGCTCGGCGGCGCGGTGCTCACGGAGTCCATCTTCAGCTGGCCAGGACTCGGCAGATACGCCGTGGACGCGATGTTCCGGCAGGACTTCCCGGCGCTCATGGCCGTCGTGATCGTCATCGCGATCGCCTACGCGATCGTGAACCTGATCGTCGACATCCTCTACACCATCCTCAATCCCACGCTCCGCTGACGAGCACCCCGACGAACGGAGGCCCAGCCTATGAGTACGTCCACCACCGCGGAGTCCCGGCACGGGCCGCCGTCGAAGGTCCTGGTGATCGCGGCACACCCCGACGATGTCGAGCTGTGCTGCGCCGGCACCATGGCCCGACTCGCCCACGCCGGGCACGAGGTCGTCCTGGTGCACATGACCTACGGCGACAAGGGGGGCAAAGACGCTCCGGAGGTGCTCGCGCGCACCCGCCACGACGAGGCCACCGAATCCGCGTCGCTCATCGGAGCGAGCGTCGACGGACGCTTCTGCGGCGACCTCGAGCTGTATCCGGACGAGGAGACGATCGATCGCCTCGGCACGCTCTGGCGGGCGCACGCCCCCGATGTCGTGTTCACGCATCGTCCCGACGACTACCACCCGGATCACCGGATCACCGGCGAGCTCGCGCTGGCGGCCGGCGCCGCCGTCGCGCCGGACACGCCGATCTGGTTCATGGACACGGTCGGCGCGGTCGAGTTCGCCCCGACCGAGGTCGTGGACATCGCCCAGACGCTCGAGCTCAAGGTACAGATGCTGGAGTGCCACCGGTCGCAGATGACCTGGATGTCGGCCGCCCGGCACGCGCACATGCCCTACATGGTCCGTACGGCTGCGGGATGGCGCGGTCTCCAGGCGGGAATCGGACTCGCCGAGGGCTTCCAGCCCGCGACCCCCGGGGTGTCCTGGCCGTTCGCCGATGTGCCGAGCGTGCCCATGAAGCGAGTCGAGGAGGAGGTCAAATGAGCGTCGGAATCGCGGTCTTCGAGTACGCCCAGCCGATCGGGGAGGCGCTCGAGCGGGCAGCCGCGCTGGGCGTGAGCCAGTGCGAGCTGGCCGTGCCGAACAACCTGACGTCGGCCACGCGCGAGGAGGCCGCCCGAGCGGTCCGCGAACGCGGATTCACCGTCACGTCGGTGGCGAGCCTCAGCAAACCCAACTCGGTCGACTCGGATGAGGACACTGCGCGCATGATCGCGTTGCTCGATGAGAGCCTCACCGCCGCGGAGGCGGTCGGCGCACCGTTCGCCATCGCATACTTCGGTGGACACCCCACACGGCCGATCGACGAGGGCATCGAGCGTTACGCGAAGCTCGTCGAGCGCAGCGTCCGTCGTGCGGAGGACCTCGGGGTGACCATCCTGATCGAGAACCACTTCAGCCATGCGCCGGGCGAGGCGACGAACACCGCCCAGGGCTGCGTGGATCTCATCCACGCGGTGGGGTCGCCCGCGTTCGCGCTGAACTTCGACCTCTGCAACTTCGCCATCGGCGGGCAGCCGTTCGAGGACTCCTACCGAACGCTGAAGCCCTACATCCGGAACGTCCACGTCAAGGATGCGCGGCCGTACGACCCGGTGACCGACGCGGACTACGACGGCCGGATCGTGCACGACCTCGTGCACGGCGCGTTCATGTTCGTCCCCGTCGGGCAGGGCATCACCCCCAACGGTGAGCTGCTCGACCGGATCGCCGACGACGGACTCGACCTGCCGATCACGATCGAGGGCCACGTGCCCGACGACCGCATCGACGACTGTTTCCGTGCCGGTCTGGACTTCGTCAAGGGAAGGGGACTCTGATGCAGGTGCTTGCGGTCGGAGCCGACGCGGCGGGCCTCGTGATCGCCGCGGGCGGGACGCTGCGGATGTGGGCGGACGCCGGGAACGACGTGCACGCGGTGCTGGTGCGAGACGTGAGCTCTCCCCCGGAGGACACCCGACGCGCGCGCGAGGCGTTCGCGGGACTCGACGTCCGCTTGCACGACGCCGTCGAGCTCGAGCGCATCGCGGACGAGCGCGCCGCCCGCGATGCGCTCATGGACGTCATCCGCGGCGTCTCACCGGACGTGATCCTGGCGCCGTCGGGCAACTCGATCCACGCGAAGGAGCGCGAACTCTCCCGCCTGGTGTTCGGCGCGGCGTATTGCGCGTGCGTGCCCAACTACCCATCGCCATCGGGAGTCTCCGCGGCGTCCGTGAGGGCGATGATCCTGCACACCGATCCGACGCTCGGATTCGCTTCCGGGACGCCGGAGTACGTCGACATCGACTCCGCCTGGGCGGCCAAGCGTGCCGCGATCAAGTGCTTCGAGGAGGCCGAGGCGCACCTGGTCGCAGCTGAGGCGCTCAGCGGAGCGCGCGGAGTCCAGGTCCAGCGGGAGCGCGCCGAGGCGTTCGGGATGGAGCCCGCCTGGGGAAGGCTGCGTCCCTACCGGGTGCTGCCATGACCCCGCGATTCCCCGCGTCCAGTCAGACGACCAGTGAGCCGAAGACCAATGAGGAGGAACCATCGATGACGAGAGTTCAGCACAGCATCTACCGCACCCTGTACACGCCGCCGGAGGACGTCGAGGTCCGCGTGCCCTACAGCTTCCTGGGAGCCCCGTACGGCGATGAGGAGCTCGACGCGGTCAAACGGGTCATGGAGAGCGGCTGGCTCACGACCGGGCTCGAGACGCATCTCTTCGAGGAGGAGTGGCGGCAGGCGCACGGGGTGGACTACGCGTACACCGCATCCAACTGCACCACTGCGCTGCACATGGCGGCACAGCTGTGCCGCCTCGAGCCCGGTGACGAGGTCGTCACGACGCCCATCACCTTCGTCTCGACGAACCAGGCCGTGCTTGCCCAGGGCGCGGTCCCCGTCTTCGTCGACGTCGACGCGCGCACGTTCAACATCGACCCGGCGAAGATACGGGAGGCGATCACGCCGCGCACGAAAGCCCTCTTCGTCACGCACGTCGCCGGGCAGATGTGCGACATGGACGAGATCATGGCCATCGCTCGCGAGCATGACCTCCTCGTGGTCGAGGACTGCGCGCACACGCAGGGAGCGAGCTACAAGGGCGCGTCGGCCGGATCGTTCGGCGACGTGGGATGTTTCAGCTTCCACGCCATCAAGAACATGACGACCCTCGGCGAGGGCGGGATGATCACGACCAACCGCGACGATTTCGCGGTGAAGATCCCGTGGCTGCGCTCGATGGGGAGTCGCTATCCCGGCGATCCGCACGACGACGGCACCCCCGGTCCGCGCCCGTACGGCGTCGACGACGTGGACGGCTACATCCCGTCGAACCTGCGGATGACGGAGGCGCAGGCAGCGGTCGGCCGGGCTCAGCTCGACAAGTTGCCCGACTTCATCGCACGTCGTCGGGAGATCGCGCACCGGTTCAGCGACGCGCTCGCCGACCTGCCAGGCGTGACGCCGCCCTACGAGGCACCGGACCGTGTGCACACGTACCACATCTACGCGCTGATGATCGATCCCGAGCTGGCGGGGCGGACGAACCATGAGCTGCACCGGACGCTGCTGAACGAGTACGGGGTCCACACCGTTCCCGGCCTCTACCGGCCGAGCTACCTGTTCGACCTGTACCAGAAGCGGGGGTATCGTCCGACCAGCCCGATCGCCGAGTGGTCTGCGGAGAACTCGCTGCAGCTGCCGCTCTACCCGCACCTCACGGACGAGCAGGTCGACCTCGTGATCTCCTCGTTCCGGCGAGCGATGGAGTCCTGAGCACCCATGTCTCTCCGGCGTCGGCTCGGCCTCATCACCCTCGACTACCCCACTCCGCAGGAGTGCCTGGAGGCGGTGCGGGACCGTGGGCTGGGGTGCATGGAGCTGTACATCGACCGGTCCGATGACGCAGAGGTGCGTTCGCTGGCCCGGTGGGCGGCTCGCCGCGACGTGGAGATCACGGCGCTGTCGACGCTCTCGAAGCTCGGCAGCGCTGAGGTCGACCTGGCCGATCATGTCGCGGCGGTCAGCCGCTCCATCCGGCTCGCCGGCGAGCTCGGAATCCGTCGAGCCGGGTTCATGTTCGGCGGATCGAGCGATCTCGGGGGCCGAGCGGCGCGGAGGCGCTTCGCCGAGCGGGTCCTCGCGCTCGCCGAGCAAGCGGCGCGCTGCGAGGTCCAGCTCGTCGTGGAGAACGTGTTCACCCGCAGTGCGGGCGTCGATCTCGAGTCGGTCGAGGACATCGAGGATCTGATGGGTGCGTTGCCGCCGCACACGGTCGCGCTCACCTTCGACCCGGCCAACCTCGCCATCGCCGGAGAGGACGCGTACCCGTACGCGTACACGCGGCTGCGGCCGCATATCTCCGCCGTGCACCTGAAGGACGTCACCAGGCACGTCCAGCAGGTGCACGGCGCCGACCCGGAGTGCCGTCCGCTCATCGAGGCCCGTCGTGGGCGGTCCATCACCGTGCCGTTGGGCGAGGGCTCGCTCAACATGCGCGGGCTCGTCCAGGCCCTGCGCACCGAGATGCCCGAGGTTCCGCTGCTCCTGGAGCCGTTCCGCTCGGGCCGGTCGCGCGAACGATGGCTCGACCGCTCGCTCGCGTTCCTGAGCGCGGAGGAGGAGATGATCGATGCCCTCACCTGATGTGGCCGAGATCGTCGCGCGGTTCGTGCGCGCGTATGACGTCGACACGGTGTTCGGCCTTCTCGGCGAAGCGAACCTCGCCCTCATGCTCGCCCTGGAGCGCGAAGGGGTGACGTGGGTCGCGATGCGCCGCGAGGACGGCGTCGTCGCTGCGGCCGACGGCTACGCACAAGCCACCGAGCGGCTCGCCGTGGCCGTCGTGTCGCAGGGGCCCGCGCTCGCCAACGCACTGAATCCGCTGATCGGCGCCGCAAAAGGCGGCACTCCGCTCGTGCTGCTCACGGGCGGGATCGCGCCCGATCGCAGGAATGAGCCGCAGTGGATCGATCAGCGGGAGCTGGTGGAGGGCACCGGACACGTCCGGTACCGGCGGGTCGACGATGCCGCCTCTGCGGCCGACACGATCGCGGAGGCGTTCTCGCTCGCGCAGACCGAGCGGGCGCCGGTGGTGCTCGAGATCCCCACCGAGACGCAGGTGCAGCCGGTCACAGCCGACACGCGTGCGCTCTTCGCGGCGGCATCGGTGCATGCCAGGGACCGGATGACGTCGGCCGGCGGCCCGCGCGCCGACCCCGATGCATCCGCTGCCGCCATCGCCGCGCTCGCCGCGGCCGAGCGCCCCCTCCTGCTCGCGGGTCGCGGGGCCCGCGGAGCCCGCGCTGAGCTTCTCGCGCTCGCGCGACGCGTGGGTGCGCTCGTCGGAACGACGCTGCCGATGAAGGGGTACTTCGACGGCGACCCGACATCGCTCGGGGTGATCGGCGGGTTCTCGACCGAGCGCGCACGTGACCTGGCCGCGGCCAGTGATGTCATCGTCGTGTTCGGCGCGAGCCTGAACCAGTTCACCACCTCGAGCGGTCGCCTGCTCCGCGGGAAGACGCTGATCCGGGTCGACACGCGGCAGCAGAAGCCCGACCTGCGCGGCGCCGGCGCGGCGCGCATCCTCGAGCTGACCGGCGACAGCGCGGTGACCGCCCGCGCGCTGACTGACGGGCTTCGCGGCGATCGGACCGCCTGGCACGCGCGACCCGCTGCGCCCGACGTCATCGACGACCAATCCGATCCGAGCGGGCTGGATCTTCGCGTCGTCTCCCAGTGGCTCGACCGGGTGCTGCCCGCCGATCGCGCGCTCGCACTCGATCTCGGATACTTCACGTCCGAGCCATCCGTCCACATCGGCGTACGCGCGCCCGACCGGCACGCGTTCACGCTCCACTTCGGCTCGATCGGGCTCGGCCTAGCGACCGCGATCGGCGTGAGCAGCGCTCATCGCGATCTCCCCACGGTCTGCGCGATCGGCGACGGCGGGCTGATGTCGAGCCTGCAGGAGCTCGAGACCGTCGCCAGGAGCGGACTGCCCGTCGTCGTCGCCGTCTACGACGACGACGCCTACGGCGTGGAGGTGTACGAGCTCCAGCACCGGGGCGAAGACGAGCAGCTCGCGGTCTTCCCGCGAGTGGCCTTCGCGCCGATCGCGCAGGCCATGGGCCTGTCCGCCCTGACCATCGAGGACGACACCGGGCTGGAGGCGGCGCAGCGCCATCTCGAGAGCCATCCCGGCCGACCGGTCCTGCTCGACTTCCGGCTCCGGCGCGGCGTGATGACCCGATGGTATCTCGACAGCGTCCACGCCGATTTCCTCGCCCGTACCGGGACCCACCACCACGACGACACGGAGAGACCGCAATGAGCACGACAACCGAGACGGCCGCGCAAGCACTCGTGCGAGCCATGCTGGAGCAGGGGATCACGACGGTCTTCGGAACCGTCGGGCACGGCAATCTTCCGCTGATCGACGCGATCGCGGGCGAACCGCGAATGCGGTTCGTGAGCGCGTATCACGAGCAGGTCGCGATCCACGCCGCCGACGCGTACTTCCGGTCCAGCGGACGCGTCGCGGCCGTGGTGACCACGGTCGGCCCCGGCGCCACGAACCTCGCGACCGGGCTCGGTGATGCGCTCCTCGACTCATCCGCTGTGCTCGTGATCACGGGCGGCGTGCCGTCCGAGTACGTGCAACGCGATCCGCTGCAGGCGCTCTCCGTCATCGCCGACAACACCCAGGCGGAGATCTTCCGGCCGCTCACGAAACGGGTGATCGAGGTAGGGAGCGCCGGCGATCTGGTCCGCGAGTTCTCGCGCGCCTACGCGGAAGCGGTCAACGGGCGCCCGGGCCCCGTCCTGCTCCACGTGCCACTCGACTATTTCTCCGCGCCGGTGGAGCATGCTCCGGCACCCGCGCGCAGGATGCGGTTCAGTCCGCACGCCGATCCTCAGGCGATCTCGGAAGCCGCCGAGCTCGTCCGGGACGCGGCGCGCCCGGTGCTGTACTGCGGCGGCGGCGCGCTCGCACCCGGTGCGCCCGAGGCGGTGCTCGCGCTCGTGAACGAGACCGGCATCCCCGTGGTCACGACCATGTCGGGCCAGGGGGTCATCGACGAAGACCACGACCTCGCACTCGGCACCACGGGCGTCGTCGGCACCCGCACCGGCAACGCCGCGATTCGCGAGGCGGACGTCATCATCGCCGTCGGCACGCGGTTCCCTGAGATGGACTCCAGCTCGTGGAGGCCCGAGTACTTCGCGGGTTTTCCTCCGGCGCGACTCGTGCACATCGATATCGATCCGGCCACCATCGACCGCGTGTTCCCCGCGACGGTCGGCGTGTGCGCGGACGCCGGGCCCGCGGTGTCGGACCTCGCACGTGCGCTGGACGGCTTCCGAGTGCCCGGGTCCTGGACGGACCGCCTCGCCACGGCGAAGCGGGAATGGCACGCCGAGTTGGCCGAGACCCGAACCGTCGCCTCCGTGCCGTTCGAACCGGCGTACCTGCTCACCCGGCTTCGCCGGCTCATCTCCGACGACACGGTCCTCGTCAGCGGCGTCGGCGTGCGTCACGCCGTCGCCCAGCATTTCCCGGTCAGGCGCCCGCGCACGCTCGTCGTCGCGAGCGGCTTCGGGACGATGGGGCAGGAGGTCGCCGCGCCCCTCGGTGTGGCCGAGGCCGGCATCCCGGTCGTCGCGGTGATCGGCGATGGCGCGCTCCTCGCGTGCCTCGCCGCACTGCCGACGGCAGTGGCTGCCGACGAGGACCTGACCTGGATCGTGCTCGACAACGGCGGCTACGCCTCGATCGCGATCTACCAGTCGAAGCACTTCGGGCGCCGGCTCGGCACGGACTTCATCGACGACGACGGGGATCCGTACTCCATCGACTACGCGGCCCTCGCCTCCTCGTTCGGCGCCTGGACGGCGACGGTCACGTCGGCCGACGAGCTCGACGGCGCCGTCGAGGCGGCGCTCGCGCATCGTGGGCCGGCCGTCGTGGTCGTTCCGGTCACCGGTCAGCCGCGCATTCAGGGCACCGGTCACTGGGATGTGAACGACATCTTCGCCGCGGGAGCGGCCATCGCGCGCGAGGCGACCTCGTGAACGCCGTGGCCTCGACCGGGCCGCTCCTCGACGTGGCGGATCTCGCGGTCCGATTCGACACCGACCACGGGGAGGTCGAGGCGGTGCGCGGCGTGAGCTTCCAGCTCGACGCCGGCGGCTCGCTCGCGTTGCTCGGCGAATCGGGCTCCGGGAAGACCGCGATCGCGCGTGCGCTCATGGGCATCCTCGACGACAACGCCACGACACTCGGATCTGCGGTCTACGACGGCACTCAGCTCGTCGGACTCGGCGAGACCGCGTTCCAGCGACTCCGCGGCACGGAGATCGCGATGGTCTTCCAGGACGCGCAATCCGCGCTGAACCCGGCGTACACGGTCGGCTGGCAGATCGCCGAGGTCTTCCGCAAGCGAGCGGGCCTTCGGCGGTCGGCAGCCAAGAAACGGGCGGTCGAGGCCCTCGAGAGCGTCGGCATCCCGGATGCCGCGCGCCGCGCCGGCCAGTATCCGCATCAGTTCTCCGGTGGAATGCGTCAACGAGTGCTGATCGCCATCGCCCTGGCGCTCGAGCCGCGGATCCTCATCGCGGACGAGCCGACGACCGCGCTGGATGCGACGATCCAGTCGCAGATCCTCGCCCTCATCAGGCGAGTGCACCAGGAGACCGGGTCGGCGCTCATCCTCATCAGTCACGACCTCGGGGTCGTCGCCGAGATGGCCGACCAGGTGCTCGTGCTGAAGGACGGCGCGGTCGTCGAGGCCGGCGCGACCGAGGATATCTACCTGCGACCCGAGCACGAGTACACGAAGACGCTGCTCGCGGCCTCGCCGGCGTTCCAGGCGGCGGGGGTGGAGTCGTGACCGCGCTCCTCGAGGTGCAGGACCTGCGCAAGCATTTCCCGCTCCCGTATCTCGAACGGATGCGCACGGGTGCGAAGACGATCGGAGCGCTCGACGGGGTGAGCTTCTCCGTCCAACGGGGCGAGACCGTGGGCATCGTGGGGGAGTCCGGGTGCGGGAAGAGCACGCTGGCGCGCACCCTCGTCGGGCTCGAGCACCCGACTGGTGGGAACATCCAGTTCGACGGCGTGGACACGGACCGGATGAGTCGGACGGAGCGCCGGGCCTTCCGTGCGAAGGTGCAGATGGTCTTCCAGGATCCCTTCGCCTCGCTGGATCCGCGCATGCGGGTTCGGCGCATCATCGGCGAGGGCTGGCGGGCGCAGCCCTCCGTCGTCCCGCCCGCACGGCGGGGCGAGCACGCCGCGCGGTTGATGGAAGCCGTCAGTCTGCCCGTCGCGGCCCTCGAGCGCTTCCCGCACCAGTTCTCGGGCGGCCAGCGCCAACGCATCGGGATCGCTCGTGCGCTCGCCGTCCAACCCGAGCTCCTGGTCTGCGACGAGCCCACCTCCGGTCTCGACGTGTCGGTGCAGGCGCAGGTGCTCGAACTGCTGCGCGAGCTCACGCGGGAGCGCTCGCTGACCATGCTCTTCATCGGGCACGACCTGCCCGTGATCCGGTCGATCGCCGACCGGGTCATCGTCATGTATCTCGGCAAGATCGTGGAGATCGGACCGGCGGAGCAGATATTCACCGCTCCGCGCCATCCCTACACGAAGGCCCTGCTCTCGGCCACGCCGAATCCGTTGCGCGCGCTCCGGAAGGAGCACAGCGAGCGGATCGAGCTGCGCGGTGACGTCCCCAGTCCGATGAAGCCCCCGAGCGGGTGCCGCTTCCGGACCCGGTGCTGGAAGGCCCAGGATGTCTGCGCGTCGGTCGAGCCCCGGCTCGACGACCAGGTGGACTCCGTCGCGTGCCACTTCCCCGAACCTGCGCCTGCGCCCCGGCGGCAGGGCGTGGCATGAGCGGCCTGGAGATCACGCCGGTCGACGAGCTCGACGAGATCCGCGCGGCCGTGCACCGGGCGATCGCGACGGGCCGGCGCGCGGACTTCTTCCGCTCGATGGGCGTGGTCGATCCGGATTCGGGTCTTCCGGGGCCGTTCAACGCCATGGTCAGAGCACCCGCCGTCGGGATGCCGCTTCATCGACTCGGCGAGGCGCTCCGGTACGGGGGAACCTTGCCGCCGCTCGTCCGGGAGGTGGTCATCCTGTGCGTGGCGACCGCTCGTCGGTCACCGTTCGAGTGGCGAGCACACCTCGACCTGGCCACGAAACACGGGGCCGATGAGGCGATGATCGACGCGCTGCGACACGGAGAGACCCCGGCGGACCCGGCCGTCGCCGACGCGGTGACCATCGCCCGCGCCCTGCTCGAGCGCACCCCGGTGTCCGATGCGCTCCTCGGCAGGGTGCTCGCATCGTACGGGGAGGAGGGCGCGGTCGAACTCGTGGTGCTCGTCGGCTACTACGACCTGTTGGCCACGCTCATGCGTACCTTCGCCGTCGAGTGACGTGCCGGGGCCCGAGACCGTGGCCCGACGAGCACTCGCCTCGTTGATCGTCGCTGGTCACTCCCAGCCGAGATCCTCTGCGCGAACACATCTCGCGCCGTCGGCTCGATGTACCCGAATTGCACGTCAGTCCTCCGTCCCCATATGGTGAGCATGATAATCGTTTTCAATAACGGCCCCGCGAGGGTCGTGTGGAAAGGCAGTCATGCACGTCAAGACTCGTTCGAGGGTCGCTACCGGTCTGGCCGGGCTCCTTGCCGTGACGGGAGCATTGCTCGCCCCGTCGCCGGCATTCGCCGCCGAGCCGATCGACGATCCCATCCGCTTCGACCATGGGCACATCGACGCGTTCGCGCTCTCGCTCAACGACGACGGCTCGGTCCGGCTCGCCCTGAAGGAGGACGTCACGGGCTCGCACGTCGAGCGCACGCCCGAGTCCGTCGAGCTCTTCGTCAAGAGCCAGGCCATCGTCGACGGGGTCCCCGCGCAGTACAGGCCGGCCGGCCTCCAGGGTGCCGCATACCAGCTGCCCCTCACCCAGGACCCGAACCTGCTGTGGCCCGGGTGGGACAGCCAGGGCATCGCATCGGCGTACGGCTCGAACGCCAGAATCGAGATCGAGATCACGGATGTCTCCGGGCCCGGCGAGGTGTTCCTCTGGTCGCAGGGGCCGTTCGGCGACCCGCGTCAGATCCTGACCGGCACGTGGAAGCTGCCCGCGACGATCACCCAGACGGCGCCCGCCCACGTGCACAGCAACTGGGCGTTCACCGAGGCCGGCAGGTACGAGCTCACCGCACAGGCCACGGTCACGAGCGGAGACGGCACGCGCACGTCGACGACGAACTCGGCGGACTACACGTTCATCGTGGCGCCGGCGCCGACCGCGCTCACGATCGAGGGCGCGGCATCGACGGTCGAGCCGGGAGCAGAGCTCACCCTGACGGCCGCCCAGACCCCGGCCGACGCGACGTTCAGCGACTTCGCCTGGTACACCCGCGCGAACACGGACGCCGAATGGCAGCGGATCACCGGCGCCAGCGGGAGCGAGTTGACCATCACCGCCGCCGACGGCGCGCAGGTCCGCGCGACGGTCTCGGGCGGGCAGGATGTCTCGGCGAGCAGCCCGTTCGTCGTCGAATCCCCGCCCGTCACCATCAGCGCAGCCACCGAGCCCGCCGAGCCGACCGTCAGCATCGCGCCGCTCGCCCACCACTACCACAGCGGATCGCCGATCGACCTGATCGCGAACACCGAGCCCGAGCTCGCCGACGCGACGTACCGGTGGACGGTGCAGCGCACCGACCAGACGGCGCCGGTCGCGCTCGCAGAGACGGGTGCGACCGCGCGGCTCACCGCTGAACAGGCCCTCACCGAGGCATCCGTTCGCGTCGCCGTGCTCGACGCCGACGCCAACGTCCTGGCCGAGTCCGACCCGGTGACCATCGACGTCGACGACCACGGCGCCGCGCCCCTCCAGAAGGTCTCCATCACCGGGCTCGCCGGCCACTACCACTCCGGCGACACCGTGTCGCTGACCGCGGCCGTCGACCCGGCCTCCGTGCTCGGCCGGTTCGAGTGGACCGTGCAGCCGCAGGGCGAGACCGAACCCCGGCTCATCGCGGGCGAACACGACCCGGCCTACGAGTTCGAGGCCACCGAGGAGCTCGCGGGTGCCGCGATCGTCGCCAGGCTCACCTACGACGACGGCCGCCCGTACGCCGAATCGGCACCCGCCATCGTGCACCTCGACGACCACGGCCACGTCATCCCCGACACCGACCTCGCCATCGGCACCGACCGTGCCGCCGACGACTACTGGGTCGGACAGACCGCGAGGCTGACCGCGACGCAGTCCACCCCGACGGGGCTCACCGAGCACCGCTGGTCGGTCAAGCAGCCCGGCGCCGACACGTTCACGGTCGTGGACGGGCTGACGGCCGCGGAGTACTCGTTCAAGCCGACGCTCGAGAACAGCGGCGTGCAGGTGAAGGTCGAGCTCCTCCACGACGGTGAGGTGCACGCCGCATCCGAGCCGGTCACGATCACGGCGCAGCAGCGGCCGGTGGTCACCGAGCTGCTCGTCGAGGCCGACCAGCCGTCCTACGTGGCCGGCGAGACCGCGCACCTCACGTCCACGCAGAACCCGGACAGCGGCATCCACCACTACCACTGGTACGTCAAGCGGGCCGGAGCCTCCGACTTCGTGTGGGTCGACCAGTCGCGGGACGCCGACCTGGCGTACCCGGTCACCCTCGAGGACGACGGCGCCCAGCTCGTGCTCCGCCTCTTCGACGAGACCCACGCCGTGATCGCCGAGTCGTTGCCGCACACGCTGTCGGTGACGGCGGCCGGGACCACGCCGGACCCGGGCGATCCCGCACAGCTCGAGCCCACGCCGGCCCCGGGTGGCGACGGCGAGACGCCCCCGGCCGGTGACGGCGCGGCAGCGCCCGCGGGCGACGGCTCCCGAGCGGGCAGCACCGCGCTCGCCTCGACGGGTGCCGAGATCAGCGGGATCGTCGTCGGCGGGGCGTTGCTCCTGCTGCTCGGCGCCGCATCCGTGCTCGCGGCCCGGCGTCGCGGGGCTGCGCAGGACTGACCGACCGCAGCCGGGTGGCCGCCGCAGCACGTTGCGGCGGCCACCCGGCCGAGCCTGGAGACCCCCAGTGAACCGACTCGCCCTCCGCACCGCGGTCGCAGCCATGGTGCCGCTCGCCGTGCTGAGCGGATGCGCCGCCGCTGCACCGACGGCCGCAGCCGACCCCGGCACCGTCAACGTCGTGACGACCACCGCGGTCCTCGCCGACCTGGCCGCGAACGTGGCCGGCGACCGGGCCGACGTGATCTCGCTCGTCCCGGAGGGCGGCGACCCGCACAGCTACGAACCGTCTCTCAGAGACATCCGCAATGTCGTCTACGCCGACGTCGCGTTCTCCAACTATCTGATGCTCGAGGAGCAGAACCTGATCAAGGCCCTCGACACCAACCTGCCGCCCGGCGTCCCGAACATCTCGCTCGCCGAGGAGGCCGTCAAGTACGCCGCCGAGATCATCCCGCTCGTCGAGGACCTGTCGCTCGACACGATCTGGCTCGGGCTGCGGGTGCAGGGCGACGGGGCTGCGCACGGCGCCGACCGCACCGCCGACGTGAGGTTCTCGGCCACCGGGGTGGACGGGCCCGGGAACCTCGTCGCCTACCTGACCGGCAGCTTCGGCGACGTCGACCGGTACTTCGACTCGAGCGACGGGTTCGACCCGTCGACCGGGTTCCGCGACGACACCGTCACCCTGCCGCCCGACGCGCACACGCACCTCAGCTGGGCGTTCACCGAACCCGGCTACTACACGCTCGACCTGCAGGCGAAGCTCCAGGTCGCCGCCGACCAGCGCCCGATCGACATCGCCGCGGACGAGGTCGTCTTCGCCGTCGGCGTCGACCCGTACGACGCCCCCGGCCGGGCCGGGGCGACCGTCCTCGACGCCGGCCACTCCGACCTCACGCTCGACCTCGACACCGAACGGTTCGAGCTGCTGCTCGACCACGAGCACGGCTCGGGCGACGTGCACCAGGAGACGTTCGACCTCGACGACGTCGTCGTCGAGGTGCCGAACAAGGCACTGCACGAGATCCCGGGAGACCCGGCGTACCGGTTCCTCGGCCGGCCAGGGGAGCCCGTCTACCAGCTGCCGCAGGCCGTGCTCGGCAAGCACGTGCACGGTGAGATCGACCCGCACCTCTGGCAGAACGTCCGGAACGCGATGGCCTACGTCGAGATCATGCGGGACACCCTGATCGAGACCGACCCTGAGGGCGCCGTCGAGTACTCCCGGAACGCCGCCGCGTATCTCGCCGAGCTCGCTGCGCTCGACGCCGAGATCCGCGACACGATCGGCCGGATCCCCCGGGAGCGTCGCACGCTGGTCACGACCCACGACGCGTTCGGATACCTCGGGCAGGCGTACGACGTCACCATCGCGGGGTTCGTCACGCCGAACCCCGCCGTCGAACCGTCGCTGGCTGAACGGAAGCGACTCACCCAGACGATCCGGAACCTCGACGTGCCCGCCGTGTTCCTCGAGCCGAACCTCGCCGCGCGGTCCTCGACGCTCGTCGAGGTGGCCACCGAGCAGCACGTCGCGGTGTGCCCGATCTACGGCGACGCCTTCACCGAAGAGGTCACGTCCTACGTCGACATGATGCGCTTCAACGCCCACTCCCTCCACGACTGCCTTTCCGAACCCGAGGAAGACCGATGACCTCCACCCGCCCAGTCCGGCGAGCCGCCGCGCTGACCGCCTCGCTCACCGCCCTGCTCCTCGCCGGCGCCGGCGTGCTCCCGGCCGCCCCGTCGGCCGCCGAGACCGCTGACGAGCAGCTGCTGCAGACGATCGACCCCGACCAGGCGCAGGGCACCGGCCAGGTCGTCGTCGACCGCGGGCACGTCGACTTCGGGCCGACGCTGAGCACCGGCGAATGGATCGTCCAGATCCACGACGACACCGGGACGCCGAAGTACTGGCGGAACCCGGAGGACGTGGTCATGAAGGTCGGCGATGCCGGCACGCTCACGGTGCCGGAGGGCGAGGCCTACGCCTTCCTGCACCAGGCCCCGGGCACCGAGGTCTGGGTGGTCCCGCAGACCAGGAACGCGGACGTCGTCTGGACCGGGTGGAACACGCAGGAGCCGACGGTGCTCGAGTCGCTCAACCTCGGGACGACCCTGCGGATCCACGGCGTCGACGGGCCGGGCGACGTGTCGGTGTTCCTGCAGAGCGGGAACTTCGGCGACCCGCAGCCGCTCTGGTCCACGTTCGACGCGTTCCCGCAGGAGACGTGGATCGAGGTGAACACGCACACGCACGCCAACTGGGTCTTCACGGAGCCGGGCGTCTACCTCGTCGAGATCGAGTTCGAAGCCGATCTGATCGACGGCAGCACGGTCTCCGCACGCGATGTGCTCCGCTACGCGGTCGGCGACGAGACCGACGCCGAGGCGGCGTTCGCGGCGGTCTACGCCGGCGAGTCGACGGCATCTCGCATCGATTCGTCTCCGGAACCAGCCGCCGAACCCAGTACACCGGATGATCTCGAACTCGGTACCGTCATGGCCATCGTGCTCGCCGCGGTCGCGGCGGCGCTGGTCGCCGCGGTCGTCGTCGTCATGGCCGCCACACGCCGGGCGAAGGCCCGGGCCAGAGCCCGCAGCGCGGGGTCAGCGAGCACAGACCGATGATCGCACTCGACGTCAGCGGCCTCAGCGTCCAGCTCGGTGGCCGGCGCGTGCTCCGGAACGTCGAGCTGGCCGTGCGCACGGGCGAGTTCGTGGGGCTCATCGGACCGAACGGTGCGGGCAAGACCACCCTGCTGCGCACCATCCTCGGCATGATCCGCCCGGAACGCGGATCGGTGCGGGTCGACGGACACCCGCCCGCGCGCGCTCGGAGTGCGATCGGCTACGTTCCGCAACGGCACGAGTTCGCCTGGGACTTCCCGATCAGCGTCGAAGACACCGTCATGACCGGTCGCGTCCGCCGGATCGGCTGGCTCCGGAGGCCGGGTCAGCGCGACTTCGAGGCGGTCGCCGACGCGCTCGACCGCGTCCACATGTCGCACCTCGCGGCCCGACCGGTCGGCGAGCTGTCCGGCGGGCAACGGCAGCGCGTGCTCGTCGCGCGCGCGCTCGCGCTCGAGCCCAGGCTGCTCCTGCTGGACGAGCCGTTCACCGGGCTCGACATGCCCACGCAGGAGCTGCTGATCGAGCTGTTCCGCGGCCTCGCGGCCGAGGACCGGGCGGTGCTCATGACGACCCACGACCTGATCGGTGCGATGCACGAGTGCTCGCGGCTGTGCCTGGTCAACCGGACGGTGATCGCGGACGGCCCGCCCAGTGACCTGAAGAGCCCCGAGGTGTGGATCCGCACGTTCGACGTCGCACCCGGCAACCCGCTGCTCGCCTCGCTGGGGGTGACCGCCTGATGCTCTCCCCGATCGACTTCATCACCGACCTGCTCAACCCCGACCTGCGGTTCCTGCCGAAGGCGCTCGTCATCGCGATGATGTCCAGCGTCGTCTGCGGCGTCATCGGATGCTACGTGGTGCTGCGCGGCATGGCGTTCATCGGCGATGCCGTGGCGCACGCCGTGTTCCCCGGGCTCGCCGTCGCGTTCGTGATCCAGGGCAATCTCGTGCTCGGCGGGGCGGTCGCCGGCGTGCTCACCGCGATCCTCGTCGCGGTGTTCTCGCAGAACCGCCGGATCAAAGAGGACAGCATCATCGGGGTCTTCTTCGTCGCCGCGTTCGCGCTCGGGATCGTGATCATCTCGCAGGCGCCCGGCTACGCGGGGTCCCTGCAGCAGTTCCTGTTCGGATCGATCACCGGGATCCCCGACGAAGACCTCTTCGTCGTCGCCGTCACGGGGCTCGTGCTCATGCTCGTGGCGTTCCTGTTCCACAAGGAGTTCGTCTCGGTCACCCTCGACCGCGAAATGGCCCGCTCCACCGGGATCCCGGTGTTCACGCTCGACCTGGTGCTGTACGTGATGGTGGCGATCGCGATCGTCATCTCCATTCAGACGATCGGGAACATCCTCGTGCTGGCGCTGCTCATCACCCCGGCCGCCTCGGCGCGGCTGCTCACCGACCGGCTCGGCGTCATGATGCTGCTCGCCCCGGTCATCGGGGGAGTCTCGGCGCTCATCGGGCTGTACGTCTCGTGGAGCTTCGACTTCCCGGTCGGCGGCATGATCGTCCTGGTCGCCACGGCGGTCTTCCTCCTCGCGTGGTGCTTCGCGCCGCGGCACGGCCTGATCGCCAAGACCAGGCGGCGTCGCGCACGCGGGAGCGTGAGCTCATGAGCTGGGCGGTGCGTCGCCGCGTGGCGACCGGAGCGGTGCTGGCGCTGGTCGCCGGGGTGTTCGGCGTTCCCGGATCGGCCGTCGGGACGCCCGCGCAATCCGCCCAATCCGACCAGCCCGCACCGCCCAGCATCAGCAAGCAGGTCGTGGGCGCCGTGCACACCGACACCGTCTCCGCGTACCTCGACTCGGGGAGCCTCGTCCTGGCCAGCCGCGCCGACCTCGATGTGGACGGCGACGGCGTCGCCGAGGTCGGCACACGACTCGATCCCGCGGACGTCCTGTTCCACCTCGCCGAGCACGGTCGCGCTGCAGTCCCCGAATCCGCGGACTACCGCTTCCTCGGGGCATCCGGTGCGCCGATCTGGCTCGCTCCGCAGATTCAAGACCACAGCCTGATCTGGCCCGGATTCAGCACAGAGGACCCCGCCCTCAGCGGTCAGGTCGATCAGCGTCAGCTCTCCGTGCGCATGCTCAGCGCGACCGGGCCAGGCGAGGTCGAGATCTTCCTTCAGGACGGCGGGAACGTCCGCCGCGTGTTCAGTTCGACCGCCGACCTGCCCGGCTGGCAGACCGGCGTGCCGCAGCACACGCACATGAACTGGGCGTTCACCCAGGCGGGAACCTACGAGCTCGAGTTCGAGATGAGCGGAGTCGTCGCCGGCCGGCAGCAGTCCGCCAGCAACCGGTACACGTTCGTGGTCGGCGACCTCGCCGCGCACACCAGGGCGACGACCACCGAGCTGACCGGGGACCGGAGCGCCGCAGCAGCCGGCGAGCCGATCACGTTCACGGCCGAGGTCAGCCCAGCGGTCGCCGGCGCCGTCCAGTACCGCGACCTCACCGCCAATGCCGTGCTCGGGCACGCGCCGGTCGACCAGGGGATTGCGACGTTCCGGGCGGACGCCCTCGCGCCCGGGCCGCACCGGATCCAGGCGGAGTTCGTGCCCACGTACGCGGACGACGCCACGCCCTCGACCTCCGCGCCGCTCGACGTCACGGTGTCCGGCGTCGTGCAGCCCAGACCCGGGTTCGACGACACCGAACCCGTGCCGGGCGACCGGCTCGATCCGGCCCTCGCCGGGACCACCGTCGCGGTCACCACTCCCCAGAAGCGGATCGTCGCCGGCGCGACCCTCACCGCCAAGTCCGCCGAAGCGCACGGCGGGAAGTGGGTCTCGGCGTGGCTGCACGCCCCCGGCCCGGACTGGTACGGCTGGGTGCAGACCGACCTCGCGGGCGCCTTCAGCATCGACCTCCCCGCCGACGCGAAGGCGGGCGACGCCTCCCTCGTGCTGAAGGACCTCGACGGCGCGCTCATCGGCTGGGACCGGTTCACGGTGGTCGCCGCAGACGGCGGGAGCGGCGGCGGCACACCCCCTCCGGCCGAGCCGCCGGTCGACCCGAACCCGGCCCCGGTGCCGCCCGTGCAGGCGGCCCCCCAGGAGTGCGCTCCCTCGCTCGTGCTCGACCGAGGTCATATCGACCTGTTCTTCGTGTCGGCGGCCGACGGGAAAGCCGTCCTCCAGCTCGTCGAGGACGTCACGGGGCTCCGCGTGGTCCACGAGGCGGAGACCGTGCTGCTGCGCGTCGCGGAACACGCGTACCGCACGGACATCCCGCCTGGGACGCCCGGTGCGCCGGCCGGCTACGTCCTCCCGCTCACGCAGGCGCCGGACCTGATCTGGCCGGGATGGGACACGAACCGCACCGCAGCCGGCGGGCACTCCGACGTCACCATCCACGTCACGGCCGTCGACGGACCCGGGCGGGTGCACCTGTACAGCCAAGGGTCCTTCGGAGACATCCGCCCGCTCTTGCAGGGTGGTGCGACCAGCCTGCCCGGCAGCATCCGCGAGCCCGCACCCGCGCACACCCACGCCCAGTGGGTCTTCAGCGAGCCGGGCATCTACCAGCTCACCGCGCATGCCACCGCGACCCATCCGCAGACCGGCGCCACCCTGACCACGGCGGCCCATACCTACGTGTTCCAGGTCGGCGACGTCCCCCTCGGGGACGTGTTCTGCCGCATGACCACACGTGGCGTCGCGGACGCCGCAGCGGTGAACGCCGCGGTCGACCGCGCGGCCGCCGAGGCCATCGCCGCCGACCAGGCCGCGAATCCCGAGCTCGGCGCGGAGCCTTCCCGGAAGGCCCGGACGCGGGTGACCGTCGACGCGGCTGACGACGGCGAACGCCGCGCGGGCACGACCGGCCAGCCGGTGCTGGCCGCGATCGTCGGCGGCGGAGTCCTGGTGATCCTCGGGCTCGCGGGCGGGACCTGGTGGACCCTCCGGCGCCTGCGCGAGCCCGCGGGCGTGCAGCCGGACCGGCAGTCATGAGCGATCCCCGTGTGGAGACGTTCGACGACCTGCTCGGTGAGCAGCCGGTGGACGACGAGCTCGCGGAGGACGCGCGGAGATCGCCGCGCCGGAGTCCGTGGATGCTCGCCGCGTCGATCGGCTGCGTCCTCCTCGGGACCGCGGGCGTCCTCGGTGCGTGGCTCGTCGTGCCGTTTGATCAGGGGGCGCGGTCCGCGGCGCCGGCTGCGACTGCGCCGGCTGCGACGTGGCCGGTTGCGCCGTCGCGGGCGGCATCGGCCGAGTCGGGCGACCGGGTCGATACCGGATGGCTCGCGCGCACGGCCGAACGGACCGCGATCCCGGAGGCCGCGCTCGCCGCGTATGCCGAAGCCGCGCACCGCATGCGCACCGAGCAGCCCGGATGCCGCCTCGGATGGAACACGCTCGCGGGCATCGGGTTCGTCGAGTCCGGGCACGGCACGATCGGCGGATCCCGTATCGAGCCCGACGGCATCGCCCGACCGGAGATCATCGGAATCCCGCTCGACGGCACCCGCTCGGACGCCATCCCGGACACCGACGGCGGTGCGCTCGACGGCGACGTCGTCTGGGATCGCGCGGTCGGCCCGATGCAGTTCATCCCATCCACCTGGGCGGACTGGGGATCCGACGGCGACGGGGACGGCATCGCCGACCCCCACCACATCGACGACGCGGCCTACTCTGCCGCCAGGTACCTGTGCCACACGGGGAACCTGACCGACCCCGACTCCTGGATCGCCGCGATCGCCTCGTACAACGACTCGCTCGACTACAACCACCGCGTCGTCGAAGCCGCCACCCGATACGCCGCAGGCTCCGCGGCCGGCGTTTGACGCGGGGCGGTCAGGCGCGCCCACCCGGGCGCGCGCCGTCGGCGTTGCCGTCGCCGTCGCCGTGCGCGCCGGCGTGGTGACGGTCCCACGAGGCCATCACGATCATGGTTCGGGTGGTCGTGACGATCCCCGTCGTACGGATCGCGTTGACGACCTGCTGGAGATGGTCGACCGATCGCACGCGGAAGCGCAGCAACGCGTCCGGCATCCCGGCGATCGTGTGGTATTCCTGCACCTCGGGGACGCGCCGCGCGATCTCGGCGATCTCCGCCGTGTCGACGCCGGCGCTCAAGGTCACCTCGGTGAACGCCTCGAGGTCGCCCGAGGCGGCGTCCTCGATCACGGCCACATAGCCGCGGATGATGCCCTCGCGCTCGAGCCGGTCGATGCGGCGGCCCACGGGCGCCGAGGTCAGCCCGACGGCCCGCGCGATCTCCGACACGGGCATCCGCGCGTCACGGCGCAGGCACTCCAGGATCCGGCGGTCGATCTCGTCCATCGGGTCAGCTCCCCTCGCGCACGGTTCGCGCGTCACTCGCTCACATCATGCCGGAATCTGCGACGAACGCGCTCGATCAGCGCAGATGAAGCCGACACCATGCGTATATCTTGGCGCGGCGCCACGGAATTGCGATGCTGTCGCCACACAGAGAAGTGGGAGTGAGCGAGAACCGCATGCCTGCACGCCGCATCATCGCCGTCGAGGAGCACGCCGAGCTGATCGCGCTCGTGCGCTCGGTCGCCACGAACGAGCTGGCCGCGCGGGCCGCGGCGGCCGAGGAGGAGTCGCGATTCCCGCGTGAGACGTTCGCGCTCCTCGGCGAGCTGGGCCTGCTCGGGCTCCCCTACGCCGAGGCGCACGGTGGCGGCGGGCTGCCGTACGAGGTGTACCTCCAGGTGCTCGAGGAGCTCGGCGCCGTCTGGGCGTCGGTCGCGGTCGGGCTCTCCGTGCACACGCTGTCCTGCTTCGCGCTCGCCGCCCACGGCAGCGACGAGCTGAAAGCCGAATGGCTGCCGCGGATGTTGGACGGCACGTACCTCGGGGCCTACAGCCTCTCCGAGTCCGATGCCGGCTCCGACCCCGCGGCCATGCGCACGTTCGCACACCGCGAGGGCGAGGCGTACGTGCTGCGCGGCGCGAAGGCGTGGGTCACGCACGGCGGCCAGGCCGACTTCTACACGGTCATGGCCCGGACCTCCGGCGCGCCCGGCGACCGCCACGGCATCTCCTGCTTCCTCGTGCCCGCGGACACCCCCGGGCTCACCGCGGGGCCGCCCGAGCGCAAGATGGGACTGACCGCGTCGGCCACCACCGCGCTCTTCTTCGACGACGTCGTCGTCCCGGCGACGCACCGCATCGGCGCCGAGGGCGACGGGCTCTCGATCGCGCTCTCGGCGCTCGACGCCGGACGCCTGGGCATCGCGGCGGTCGCCACCGGGCTCGCGCAGGGCGCGACCGACGCAGCGATCGCGTACTCCAGGCAGCGGGAGACGTTCGGCCGGCGGATCATCGAGCATCAAGGGCTGGCGTTCGTGCTCGCCGACATGGAGACCGCGGTCCACACCGCACGGTGCACCACGCTGGCGGCGGGACGGCTCAAGGATCTCGGCCTGGACTATCGCCGCGAGGCATCCATCGCGAAGCTCGTCGCGACCGACAACGCGATGAAGGTGACAACCGACGCGGTGCAGGTGCTCGGCGGTGCCGGCTACACCAAGGAGTTCCCGGTCGAGCGCTACATGCGCGAGGCGAAGGTCATGCAGATCTTCGAGGGGACCAACCAGATCCAGCGGCTCATCATCAGCCGCACCGTCGACCGGGAGTCGAAGGGACTTATCCTCACCTCCTGAAATCCTCCGGGGTCCGCGCAAGATTAGGTTAGCCTTTCCTAAGTTGGTGCGTTTCTGCACCGAGATCCAGCGAAGGAACGGAGTACCTCCACCATGCCCAGACGCCGTCACGTCATGGCGCTCGCCGCGCTCGCCGCCGTCTCGCTCGCACTCACCGGATGCGCCGCCTCCGCGGGCGAATCCGAGGAGACCGGCGCCGCGACCGCGGAGGCGGGAACCATCACGATCGAGGACAACCACGGCGAGGTCGAGGTGCCGGTGAACCCCGAGCGGGTCGTCGCGCTCGACAACCACGTGTTCGAGACGCTGTCCGCCTGGGACGTGCCGCTCGTCGCAGCACCCAAGCAGATCATGGGCACGATCTGGCCGGAGTACACCGACGACGACGCCGTGCTCGACGCGGGCGCCCACTTCGAGCCGAAGCTCGAGTCGATCGTCGCCGCTCAGCCCGACCTCATCATCGCCGGCTACCGGTTCGCGGAGTCGTACGACGCGATCGTCGAGCAGAACCCCGAAGCCGCCGTCATCGAGATCGCCCCGCGCGAGGGCGAGGACCCGGGCGGCGAGCTCATCCGGCAGATCGAGATCCTCGGCCAGATCTTCGATCGCGAAGACGACGCGGCCGACCTCGCCGCGGCGTTCGAGGCGGCGATCGACGACGCGAAGGCGGCCTACGACGGCGAGTCGACGGTCACGACGCTGCTCACCTCCGGCGGCGAGATCGCGTACGTCGCGCCGGTCACCGGTCGCAGCCTGGGCGTGCTGTACCCGACGCTCGACCTCGTGCCCGCCATCGAGCAGGCCGCCGAAGACACCTCGCACGGCGACGACATCAGCGTCGAGGCGATCGCGGCCGCGAACCCCGACTGGCTCATCGTGATGGACCGCGACGGCGCCCTCACCAACGCCGAAGGGTACGTGCCCGCGAAGGAGCTCATCGAGGGTTCCGAGGCGCTCGCGAACGTCCCCGCGGTGAAGGACGGGCAGATCGTCTACGTCGATCCGGACTTCTACCTCACCGAGGACATCCAGTCGTACACGGCGCTCTACGAGCAGATCGCCGAGGCGTTCGGCGCCTGAGCTCGTGACCGGCTCGCGAACGGCATCCGCCGTGGGGCCCGAGGTGCGCACGCCCGTCCGTGCGCGCCTCGGGCGGTTCGCGCTGCCCGCGGCGTTCCTGCTCACGGCCGGTGTGCTCACCGTGTCCCTGTTCGTCGGGGTCTACGACGTCGTGGGCGGTGAGCAGGGCGGCGAGATGTTCGCGATCACGCGCGTCCCGCGCACCATCGCGCTGGTGCTGGCCGGGTGTGCGATGGCGGTCAGCGGCCTCGTCATGCAGATGCTCACCCAGAATCGATTCGTGGATGCCACGACGGCAGGCACCACGGAATGGGCGGCGCTCGGGCTGCTGCTGACGGTGCTCATCGTGCCGGGCGCCGGGCTCACGACACAGATGGTCCTCGCGAGCCTCGCGGCGTTCGCCGGCACGCTCGTCTTCATGGCGGTCCTCCGCCGCGTCGCCGTGCGGACCACGCTGGTCGTGCCGCTCATCGGCCTCATGCTGGGCGCCGTGGTCAGTGCGTTCACGACGTTCCTCGCGGCGTCGACGAACTCGCTGCAGATGCTCGGCACCTGGTTCATGGGCAGCTTCACGAGCGTCGTGCGCGGCCGCTACGAGGTGCTCTGGGTCGTCGCGATCGTGACCTTCCTGGTCTTCCTCGCCGCCGACCGGTTCACGGTCGCCGGACTCGGGCGCGACGTCGCGACAGCGGTCGGCCTGCTATACGAGGCCGTGCTCTTCACGGGCACCGCACTCGTCGCGGTCGCGACGGGTGTCACGACCGTGGTCGTCGGCTTTCTGCCGTTCCTCGGCCTCGTCGTGCCCAACATCGTGTCGATGATCCGCGGCGACGACCTGCGCAGCAACCTGCCGTGGGTGTGCCTGGGCGGTGTGCTGCTCGTGACCGTCTGCGATCTCATCGGGCGCACCGTGCGCTGGCCGTTCGAGGTGCCCGTGTCGATGGTGCTCGGCATCGTCGGCAGCGTGGTCTTCGTCACGCTTCTGGTGCGCCGCCGTGGCTGAGGCGACGGTGCGGGCGGAGCAGACCGAGCAGGGTGCGGGCCGAGGCATCCGCCCCGGCCGAGGCATCCGCCCGGGCCGAGGCATCCGCCCGGGCCGAGGCATCCGTCCCGGCCCGCGGGGCGCGAGGCCGACGCGACCCGGCCGCACTCTGGTGATCCCGCTACTCATCGCCGGCGGCCTCGCGATCGTGTTCGCCGTGCTGCTGCTCACCTGGGCGAACCCGCTACCCGTCGGCGAGCCCGGGTTCTGGATCATCGTGCAGTCGCGGGCGACCGCGGTCGCCACGATCGCGCTCGTCGCGACCTGTCAGGCGCTCGCGACCGTGCTGTTCCACACCGCGACCGGCAACCGCATCCTGACACCGTCGATCCTCGGCTTCGATGCGCTGTACACGCTCATGCAGACCGCGCTCGTCTTCGTCTTCGGCGTGGCCGCGACGCAGGTCGAGGGCGTGGGCAAGATCGTCGTGCAGAGCCTCGCGATGATCGCGTTCGCGAGCGTGCTGTACGGCTGGCTGTTCTCCGGCAGGCGGCAGAACCTGCACGTGCTGCTGCTGGTCGGCGTCGTGCTCGGCGTCGGGTTCGCCTCGGTGTCGACGTTCCTGCAGCGCATGCTGACCCCGAGCGAGTTCGACATCCTCGCCGCGCGCCTGTTCGGCAGCATCGGGCGCGGCAACCCCGACGTGCTGCCGTGGGCGGGCCTGATCGTGGCGGGCCTCGCGGCCCTCGCCTGGACGCGACGTCGCAGCCTCGACGTGCTGGCCCTCGGCCGCGACGCCGCGACCGACCTGGGGCTGCGCTACCGGCGCGAGGTCGTCGCGCTCCTCGTCGTCGTGGCCGCGCTCATCTCGATCTCGACGACGATGGTCGGTCCGATGACCTTCTTCGGATTCCTCGTCGCGACCATGACCTATCAGTTCGTCCGCGTCGACGACCACGGCCGGACCCTTCCGCTGGCCGTGCTCGTCGCGATGGCGACACTGCTCGGCGCGTACTTCGTGCTGCAGCACCTCTTCTACGCGGCCGGTCTCGTGACGATCATCATCGAGTTCGTCGGCGGCCTCGCCTTCCTCGTCGTCATCCTGAAGAAGGGGCTCCGATGATCACACTGCACCAGGTCGCCAAGAAGTACGGCTCGACCGACGCGCTCGGGCCGATCGACCTCGAGATCGCGCCCGGCGGCATCACCGCGCTCGTCGGACCCAACGGCGCGGGCAAGTCCACGATGCTCACCATCATCGGGCGCCTCCTCGGCGCCGACAGCGGTACCGTGCGGATCGGCGACTTCGACGTCGTCACGAGCCGGCCGCGCGAGCTCGCGAAGGTCGTGTCGATCCTCAAGCAGGAGAACCACTTCGTCGCCCGGCTCACCGTGCGGCAGCTCGTGGGGTTCGGGCGGTTCCCGCACTCGCGGGGGCGGCTCACCGCCGAGGATCACGACGCGGTCGAGCGCGCGATCGGGTTCCTCGACCTCGGCGGTCTCGAGGAGCGCTTCCTCGACGAGCTCTCGGGCGGGCAGCGGCAGCGCGCGTTCGTCGCGATGGTGCTCGCCCAGGACACCGACTACGTGCTGCTCGACGAACCGCTCGCGAGCCTCGACATGCGGCACGCGTCGGCCATGATGCAGCGGCTGCGCGACGCCGCCGACTCGCTCGGCCGCACCATCGTGCTCGTCGTGCACGACCTGAACTTCGCCGCGGCCTACGCCGACCGCATCGTCGCGCTCTCGGGCGGCCGGATCGCCGCGGCCGGCACGCCCGAGGAGATCATGCGACCCGAGGTGCTGAGCGAGGTCTTCGAGACGCCCGTCGAGGTGATCGAGCATCGCGGGCGGCGGCTCGCGGTGTACTACCGGGTGTGATGGCGGGTGGTGATCACGGCTCCCGTGCCGGTCGCGGGATGACCGGCAGGGTCACGCGTGAGGCCCCGAATGCGACACGATGGATGAATCGGGCGTGCGCGGCGGGTTCGGGACCGTCGGCGCCGGGCCCGCCGGCATCGGACCCGTCGGAACCGCCGCGATTCGGAAGCCAGCGGGGGAACGAGCTCGAGGACACCTGCAGGCGGATGCGATGGCCGGCCTTGAAGACCCAGGCCGTCGGCAACAACTCGATCTCATGCTGCGCCGGTGCCCCGGGAGCCCGGACGATGCCGTCGGTCACCAGCACCGAGTTCCCCTGGCCGTCGACATCGCAGAGGCGGACGATCCAGTCGGCCGATGACGCGTCGGACCGCGCGTCGAGCACGACTGACGGATGCCCCGTGACCTCGACGTCCTCGTCGAGCACCTCGGTCGTGTACGTCAGCACGTCCGGTCGTTCCTCGATGCGGTTCTGACGCAGGGGGCCCGCGGCGTAGGCGTCCATCAGCGTCGCGCCGCCGAGCGTGGGAACGGGCCGCGACGGGTCGTGGATGAAGTGCTCCTCACCGACCGATGGCGCGGCGGCGGTCAGCGACCCGCCTGCGGCGACGTGGAGGGTCATCGAGGTCGCCCGAGCGAGCGGCCACTCGTGTTCGGCGCGCCAGACGTTGTCGCCCATGATGAAGAGCATGACCGGCGCATCCAGGAACACGCTGCGGTCGTCGGGTTCCCGGCGGTCGCCGGCCTCCGGGAGATGCGACCGGAACCAGTCGCGTTGGAGCTCCCAGATGTCGGTCGCCAAGCCCAACCGGTACATGTCGGCGGCGACGCCGAACGACACGTCGCCGACGTGCGGCGACTGGTTCACGTGCGTCCACGGCCCGACCAGCAGCTTCGACGGGACTCCTCTGGCCCGTTGATCGACGAACGACTCGAGTGTGCCGTCGATGAAGAGGTCGAACCAGCCGCCGATGTTCAGCGCCGGCGTGACCGGAGCCGAGTTGAGCTGCAGCGAGCGACGCGGAGGCAGCGCATGACGCTCGAGCGCACTCGGGCGCCCATCGGCGTCCTCTGGGTAGAGCTCGGTATGCAGGTCGCTGAGATCGTCGACCAGCGCCGACAGGGTGCGGTGCAGCACCCGCGGGTCATCCTCATGGCGTCGGCGCAGCTCTTCGATGCCCTGCCCGAGATCCCACGGCGACCAGTGGTGGGTCGGGACGGTCTCAGGCGGGAAGAGCGTCTCGGTGGTGAACATCGGCGCGATCGCCTTGCCGGGCGAAGTACGTCGGCATCAACATCGAGAGCTCATAGCTGCGGTGCTTCCCATAGGGCAGCCGCGACAGCAGCACGGGATGCGGGCCGGGGGCGTCGGGGCGGTAGACGTCGGCAGCCAGAATCACGCCGTCCCGCATGGGGACCGGAACATCGTGGTCCACGATGATGCGTGGGAACGCCATTGTTGCCTCCACTGGATGAAACATTTACGCAACATTGCAGAACATACAGCATCGATGGTGGCGCGTGTGGATGTGGCGGCTTTGACCCGGTGTCGCGAAGCGCTGGAGTCGCACGTCGTACGACCGACGGAGATTTGCGACCGATTTCTGCGCAACGTATTGACTGTGTTGCGCAACGCCCCCTACAGTCAGTGCGTACTCAGCACCGAAGGAAGAGAACATGGCCCACATCGCAGAGATCCCCGAGCCGAACATCGCCCTGCCCACCACCCGACCCGAGGTGCCGATCGCTCGGTTCATCGAGCGCAACTCGGCCGCCATCGAGGCGATGGCGCGCGCCGGCCTCGATGCGCTCGTCGTCTACGGTGACCGGGAGCGCGGCGGAGATCTGCACTACCTCACGGGTGTCGACCCGCGTTTCGAAGAGGGCGTCTACGTCCTCACCCGCGGCGGCGACGCCACGATCCTGCTCGGCAACGAGAACCTCGGCTACGCGCCGCACCCGGATCTCGGCATTCGTGTCGAGCTCTACCAGGAGCTGAGCCCGCAGGGGCAGTTCCGGCACAACCCGGTCCAGCTCGACGTGCTGCTGCAGTCGGCGGGGCTCGAGCGCGGTGTGAAGGCCGGCGTCGCCGGCGGGAAGACGCTCCGGTCGGGTTTCATCGCCGACCCGGCGAAGGCGTTCGGTGTGCCGTCCTACCTCATCGACACGCTCCGGGCGCTCCTCGGCGAGGAGCACGTCGTCAACGCGCAAGAGCTGTTCGTCCACCCCGAGACGGGGCTCCGGAGCATCAACACGGTGCACGAGATCGCCGACGCCGAGTACGCGTCGAGCTTCAACAGCGCAAGCGTCAACGCCGTGACGAAGGGGCTCGCGGTCGGGGTTCGCGCGGACGAGCTCGCCGCCGCGCTGTTCGACGGAGGGATCGCGCACTCGGTGCACTTCATGGTCAACTTCGGCCTGAAGACGGCTCGCGGCCTCTCCTCTCCCTCGGACCAGCGGGCCGAACTCGGTGACGCGTACCAGGTCGCCCAGGGGCTGCGCGGCTCGCTGACCTGCCGCTCGGGCATGATCGCGCGCTCGCGCGCGGACCTGCCCGCCGACATCGGCCCGTTCTACGAGGCGGTCGTGCAGAACTACTTCGACACGATGCTCGCCTGGTACGGCGCGGTCCGGATCGGCACCACGGGTGGCGCGGTGTTCGCCGCTGCCGACCGTGCCCGCGACGGCGAGCTCTTCGACTTCGCGCTCAACCCCGGCCACACGCTCGGGTTCGAAGAGTGGCTGAACTCGCCCTTCGACGAGGGCAACACCGACACGCTGCGCAGCGGCCTCCTGCTGCAGGGGGACATCATCCCCGCTGCGAAGGGCCCGCACATCGGCGTGAACGTCGAGGACGGCATCGCGCTCGCGGACGATGCGCTGCAGCAGCAGCTCGCGGAGCTCTACCCGGAAGCGCGTGCGCGCATGGAACAGCGCCGCGACTACGTGCGCCAGGTCATCGGCATCGAGGTGGATCCCTCCGTATTGCTGCTCAGCAACACCCCCCTCTGGCACGCGCCCTACGCGCTCGACCGATCCCGCGCCCTCACGGCGTAGGATCGCCCGTCGCGCCATCACGACCTGTACCGACCGAAACCTGCACCGACCGAGACCTGCACCACCGAACCTGCACCACCTGCAATCCGTCACCTGATCACCACATGCAATGGAGGAACCAATGAACGCGACACCGCACCGTCCCACCTCTGTTCTCCCGGCCGGCAAGAGGCGGCGGAGGTCCCGCGGGCTGGCGCTCGTCCCGATCGCCGTCGCGCTCGTCGCGGGCCTCGCGGCCTGTTCGGCGACGACGCCCGAGGGCGGCGGTGACGCGAGCGCGCCGGCCGACGGCGAGGGCACGCGCGTGGCGTTCGTCTCGCAGATCGAGGGCATCCCGGTCTTCGACGCCTTCAACCGCGGCGCGACCGCCGAGGCCGAGCGGCTGGGCATCACCTACACGCAGGGCGGCCCGGCAACGGTCGACGCGACCGAGCAGCTGAGGATCTTCGACAGCTTCGTGCAGCAGGGCTACGACGCGGTCTCCGTCTCGGCGCTCGACCCGGCCTCGCTCGACCCGGCGATCTCGGCCGCGCGTGCGAAGGGCACCGTCGTCATCACCTCCGACAGCGACGCCCCCAGCAGCGAACGTCAGGTCATGGTGCAGCCGGCGAGCTTCGATCAGGTCGCGAAGGCGCTCGTCGACCAGATGGTCGAGGCGATCGGAGCCGAGGAGGGCACCTACGCGATCATCTCGGGCGCACCCGACTCGCCCAACATGAACGGCTGGATCGACGCGATCGAGGCCTACAGCGCGGAGGCCTACCCCGGCCTCGAGCTGGTCGGCGGGGTCCGGTACACGTCCGACACCGCGACCGCGCTCAAGGAGACCCAGGACCTGCTCACGGCGTTCCCGGACCTGAACGGGGTGTTCTCGATCCCGTCGAGTGCGCTCCCGGGCGTGGCTCAGGCGGTCGAGACATCCGGGAAGTCCGGTGTCGTGCAGGTCGTGGCCTCCACCAGCCCGGCGACGGCCCGAAAGTTCCTCGAGAGCGGAACCGTCTACTCGACCGTGCTCTGGGACATGCTCGACCTCGGCGCCCTCACGGTGTGGGCCATGAACGAGCTCGTCGAGGGGCGGACCTTCGAAGCCGAGCAGACGGTTCCCGGCCTCGAGAACCCCGTCACCTACGACGCCGAGACCGGCGAGCTCTTCCTCGGTGAGGCGAAGGTGTTCACGACCGAGAACATGGACGACTACGACTTCTAGCATCCGCTGAAGTCCGAGTCGGCAACCCAGGATCGAAAACCGGAGGACGAGAATGACCCCCATTCGTCTGGAGGTCCAGGACATCTCCAAGCGCTTCGGCGTGACCACCGCTCTGGACGGCGTCTCCTTCACCCTGAAGGCGGGCGAGCGTCTGGCCGTACTCGGTGAGAACGGTGCAGGGAAGTCCACCCTCATCAAGGCGATCGCCGGTGTGCACGCGCCGGACGTCGGCAGCTTCCGGCTGAACGGCGCGGATTACGCGCCGAAGTCGCCCGCGGAAGCGCTCGCGTCGGGGGTGAGCATCGTCTATCAGGAGCCGTCGTTCTTCCCGAGACTGAGCGTCCTGGAGAACCTCTTCGTCGGCCGGGAGCTGTCCAACTCGCTCGGCGTGCTCAGCTGGCGGCAGGTGCGCAACCGTGCCGAGCAGCTGTTCGAGCGGCTGGGATTCTCGATCGACCTCCTGGATCGCGAGATGGGCGAGCTGCGGCTCGCGGAGCAGCAGCTCGTCCTGATCGCGCGCGCGGTGGATGTCGAGGCGAAGGTCCTCATCCTCGACGAGCCCACCTCGATCCTGACCAACTCGGAGGCGCTGCGGCTCTTCGAGGTCGTCCGGACCCTCGCGGATCAGGGCGTGAGCGTCCTCTACATCACGCACCGGTTCGATGAGCTTCCTCAGGTCGCCGACCGGCTCATCGTCCTCCGAGACGGCCGCTTCGTCGGTGAGCTGCCGGTGTCCGCGCATCACGACGAGATCGTGACCCTCATGATGGGCAGGGCGATCGACAGCTCCGTGGAGCGGTCCCCTGCCGATCCGGGGGACGAGGTGCTCAGCGTGCACGGGTACTCCGTGAGCGACGTCGTCCGCGACGTCGACCTGCACGTGCGAAAGGGCGAGACCGTGGGCCTCTACGGCCTCGTCGGGGCGGGGCGGTCCGAGCTGGCGATGGGCCTGCTCGGACAGCTCCCGTCGTCGGGAGGAACCGTGCAGCTGAACGGAGCCGCGTTCACCCCGAAGTCGCCGGCGCACGCGATCGCCAACGGCATCGCGTACCTGCCGGAAGACCGCAAGACCCAGGGCATCTTCCCGTTCATGAGCGTCGCGACGAATCTCAGCGCCTCGATCCTTCCGCGTCTCACGACGCTGTTCGACCTCGTGCGGCGTAAGGGCGAGCGGGAGCTCGTGCGCGGGTGGATCGATCGGCTGCGGATCAAGGCCGCGCGTCCGTCCGCCCCGATCACCTCGCTCTCGGGCGGGCATCAGCAGAAGGTCCTCCTCGCGCGGCAGCTGTCGGTCGAGCCCACGCTGCTGATCCTGGACGAGCCGACCCGGGGCATCGACGTCGCCACGAAGGTCGACGTCCAGCGCATGATCATCGACCTCGCTCGCGGGGGGATGGGCGTGCTCGTGATCTCGAGCGAGCTGCCCGAGCTGCTCGCCGTCTCCGACCGTATCCAGGTGATGCGCGAGGGGCGGGTGGTCGCCCATCTGACCGGAGACGACATGACGGAGGAACGCGTGCTGCGTGCCGCAGTGGGAGTGGCATCATGACATCCGAGCAGACCATGCTGGCGGTGAAGCGTGGGCCGTCCACCACCGGCCTCGCGCTCACCCGCTTCCTCCGGCAGGGGCTCGTGCCGATCCTCCTGCTCGCGGAGGTCATCTTCTTCGCGGTCGCTGCGCCCGGATTCGTCGCGCCGTCCAACCTCGCGAACATCCTCGTCAACGCGGCCGACATCGGCCTCGTCGCGGCGGGGGTCACGCTCGTCGTGCTGGTCGGCGGGATCGACGTATCGGTCGGCAACATGGTCGGCGTCGTCGCGTGGGTCGCCGTGAGTCTCACCACGAGCGGGATGCCGCTCGTCGTCGTCGTGCCGGCGGCCCTCCTCCTCGGCGCCTTCCTCGGCGCCATCAACGGATGGCTCGTCGCGATCGGCAAGGTCCCCGCGATCATCGCGACACTCGGCATGGCGGCCATCTACCGGATGGTGCTGTTCCTCCTGTGGGACAAGACCGATCTCTTCACGGGCCCGCTCATCGACTGGCTCGGCCCGCTGTCGCGAGTCGGTCCCGTCCCGAACGTCGCGCTGCTGACGCTCACGGTCTTCCTCGCGCTCGCCTGGATGCTCCGGTACACCGTGTTCGGCCGGCGGCTCTACGCGATCGGCAACGACCCGGAGAGCGCACGACTCCTCGGCGTCCCGGTCGCCAGGACGATCCTCATCGCCTACGTCATCGTCGGGGTGCTCGTGGCGTTGGCCGCGATCGTGTACTCGGGGCGGCTCGGCGTCATCCAGTCCAATGCCGGCAACGACCTCACCCTGCCGGCGATCGCGGCCGTGCTGCTCGGGGGGACGAGCATCCTCGGCGGCTCGGGCGGCGTGCTCAAGACCCTCACGGGTCTCGCCTTCATCGTCGTGCTGCAGAACGGCATCGTGCTGCTGGGCGTGCCGTCGCTGCTCAGCGGCGTGATGGTCGGCTCGGCCCTCATCATCGCGGTTGCCACGGACGTCCTCACCCGGCGAGTGCTGGACGCGAAGCGAAGGAACTCACTATGACGACGTCAGCCACGCTCACCTCCAAGCTGCAGAAGGTCTCCTGGTCGGATCGGCGGGTCGTCCTGGCCCTGCTGCTGGTGATCGTCGGGGCCGTGATGAGCCTGATGTCGCCGTACTTCCTCCGCATCGACAACCTGCTCTCGATGACGCAGTTCGGCGCGGTCGTGGGCCTCCTCGCGCTGGGGCAGGCCATGGTGATCCTCGGCGGCGCGGGCGGGATCGACCTGTCGGTCGGCTCGACCATGAGCCTGTCCGGGGTGCTCATGGGACTCGTCGCGCAGAACACGGGCGTGAGCCCCTGGATCGCCGCGCTCGTCGCGCTGGCCGCCGGGCTCGTCCTCGGCGTCGTGAACGGGTTCCTCGTGACGGTGATCCGGATCCCGGCCCTCATCGCCACCCTGGGCACGCTCTTCCTGTACAGCTCGGTCGCACTCGTCCTCACGGGCGGAGGCCAGACCGGCGGAATGGACCGGGACGGCTTCCGATTCCTCGGGAACAGCACGGTCCTGGGCATCCCGACGCAGGTGCTGCTCGTGGTCGTTCCGTGCTATCTCATCGTCGGCGCGATCTTCGCGTGGACTCGGTACGGCCGCCGGATCTACCAGGTCGGCAACAACGAGCTGGCCGCGGCGCTCGTCGGCACGAACGTCACGCTCCTGCGGTTCTCGCTCTACTGCTGGAGCGGCGTGCTCGCGGCGATCGCCGCGATCGTGAGCAACTCGTGGCTGCTCACCGCGCGTCCGTCGGCCGGGCTCAACCTCGAGCTGCAGGCCGTCACGATCGCGGTGCTCGGGGGCATCCACATCTTCGGCGGACGGGGGAACCTCGGCGGCGTGGCCTTGGCCGTGCTCCTGGTCGTGGTGCTGAACTCCGGGCTGCAGCTCGCGGGCTTCTCGCAGACGGTCCAGGCCGGCGTGCTCGGGGCGCTGCTCGTGATCTCCGCCCTGCTGTCCGGCGTGACCGGGTTCCGCCCGTGGCGGAAGGGTGCACGAGCGAGGCCGGGCCATGCGGAGTGATCGGCGGACCCTCGACGTGCTCAGCGTGGGCGACGCCAGCGTGGACTACTTCGTGCAGGTCCCGCACATCGCCCGCGCTGACGACAAGGCGATCGGGCGCCTGCTCGGCGTGCATGGCGGCGGGATGAGCGCGAACCTCGCGGTCGCCGCGGCGTACTGCGGAGCGAGAACCGGCCTGATCACGGCCTACGGCTCCGACGATCGAGGGGCCAGGCAGATCGAGGAGCTCCAGTCGCTCGGCGTGGACACGTCCCAGAGCATCGGGCTCCCGGACGCCGAGGGCTGGTTCTGCGTCGTCCAGCTCGATGCCACGGGTGAGAAGGCCCTCGTGGGCGTGGAGACCGACGTGAAGATCCCGCGGGCCGCCGAGGTCCACGACGACGCCCTGCGCTCGTCGAGGGTCGTGGTCCCGCTCGCGGACGACGTCCCGTGGGCGCTCGACCTCGCCCGCCGCGCCCGCGAGGCCGGCGCGCTCGTCGCGGTCGACCTCGAACCCTCGACCGTCGACGGGGACTGGCGCGACCTCGAGGCACTGCTCGGCCTCACCGAGGTCGTGTTCGCCAATCGTGCGACGATCGAGCGGGTGGCGGGCGGTGACTTCGAACGCGCCGCCGAGACGTTCCGCCGCTTCGGCGCGCGCATCGTCGTGCTGACCGATGGCCGTCGCGGCGCGACCTGCTCCACGTCGGACGGCTCGTGGTCGGCGAGCACACGGGTGGAGACGGTCGCCGACACCACCGGAGCCGGGGATGCCCTCGCCGGTGCCTTCATCGGCTCGTGGATCCGGGGCGCCGACCTGCCCTCGAGCCTGCGCGCCGGGGTGGCGGTCTCGTCCCTGTGCGTGGAGCACGTCGGAGCGCGATCCTATGCACCCTCGGTCCCCGCGGACAGTCCCATCCATATCCGACGCCTGGAGGGCGTCCGACTCTCACAGGAGGCCAGTGATGACACTGCTTGACAAGATCCATGGAAGCCTCGCGGCCGCCTGTGTCGCCGACGCCCTCGGCGCACCCACGGAGGAGTGGTCGATCGCCGAGATCCCGCGGCTGTTCGGCGGCCGGGTCGAGAGCTTCCACGCACCGCTGCCCACGGCCCCGTATGCGAAGGGGCGGTCGGCGGCGCAGATCACCGACGACTCCAGCCAGATGCTCATGCTCGCCGAGGCGTTCGCCGCCAACGACGGCGAGGTGAGCCCCGAGACGATGGCCGAGCTGCTCATCCGCTGGTCGGGGAATCCCGACTATTACCCGCACTTCGCCGGCCCCACGACACGCGCCGCGATCGACCGGTTGAAGGCCGGCGACGATCCGTGGATCGTGGGCAAGGAGGGCGCGACGATGAGCGTCGGCGCGAGCAACGGCGGGGCCATGCGGGTGGCGCCGGCCGGACTCGTCCACCCCGGCGACGTCGAGGGGGCTGTGCGTGCCGCGCAGCTCACGTGCGTGCCGAGCCACAACACCAGCATCGGCGTCGCGGGGGCTGCGGCGATCGCCGCAGCGGTGGCCTGGGCCTGCGTCGACGGCGTGACGGTGCTCGACGTCGTCCGCGCTGCGCGGCACGGCGCGGAGCTCGGCGAAGAGCTCGGTGCGCGCGAGGGACGGCTCGTGCCCGGGCCGTCGGTGTCGGAGCGCATCGACCTCGCCGTCTCGCTTGCGATCCGTTCGCGCGACGTCGACGACGCCGTGCAGAAGATCTCGGACCTCGTGGGCACGGGTCTGCCGGCCGCCGAGGCGTGTCCCGCCGCCATCGGCTTCTTCGTCGCCGCACAGGGCGATCCGTTCGTGACGGCCGTCCTGGCGGCCAACGCCGGCGGCGACTCGGACACGATCGGCTGCATGGCCGCGTCGATCTCGGGTGCGCTGACGGGCCGGGGCGGTGTCCCGGACGATCTCGTCTCGCAGGTGGAGGAGGCCAACGACCTCCACCTCCTCGACGTCGCAGAGCGGCTCCACGCCGTCGTCCGGGGGCGGTGACGTGGGCGGGTTCCCGGCGCAGTCCGGCGTCGGCCGTCTTCTAGAGTCGGGTGTGCGGTCCGCCATCGCTCACGTGAACCCGCGCGACAACCGCATCCCCAGCACCTGAGACGAAGAGATCCGGAGGACTCAATGGCGTCACGAGAGGCACCCAGAGGACGCGTGAGCTATCACACGATCGCGGCCGCCGCCGGGGTCTCCGTCTCGACGATCTCGCGCTATCTGAACGGACACATGCGGCTGCGACCCGATACGGAAGCGCGGGTGCGGGCCGCGATCGAGGAGACCGGGTTCATCCCCGACCCTCCGGCGAAGCCGGCTCCGGATGAACGGCAGACCGTCGGCATCGTCGTCCCCCACCTCGGGAACTCGTACTACGGCCGCCTGGCTCAGGGCCTCGTCCGCGCGGCCGAGGACCAGAACTATGCCGCCGTCGTCACGAGCACCCTGGACAACCCGCTCAAGCAGCTCGACTACGTCTACCTCCTCGAGGCGGCGCAGGTGAAGGGCATCCTGTACGCGGGAAACTACCGGACGAACACCGCGCTCGCCGAGGTCATCGAGCAGGGGATCCCCGTCGTCGTGGTCGACGAGGAGGTCAGCGGGCTTCCGCCGGTCGACGCCGTGCTGGTGGACGACTATGCCGGCGCCTTCCAAGCGACGACCTACCTGTGCGCGCAGGGCCACCGCGACATCGCCTTCGTCGGCGGGCCAGCGAGTCTTCGGTCGACGCAAGAGCGCAAGCGCGCATTCGAGGACGCCCTCCGTCGATTCGACGTCGACCCAGGTGAGCAGATCACGCTGTTGGGATCGTTCACCGAGGAGTTCGGCGCCGCGGCGATCTCCCGCATCTTCTCGTCGCCGACGCGCACGACCGCCGTGTTCGCTGCGAGCGACATCATCGCGCTCGGGGCGTTGAGCGCGGTGCGGAGCCTGGGGATGTCCGTGCCCGAGGACCTGTCGATCGTCGGTTTCGACGACATCCCCGAGTCGCGTCACGTGGCGCTCACGACGATCCGCACACCACTCGACCTCATGGCGAAGGCCGCCGTCACCGCGCTGGCCGAACGGATCGACGGCCTGGGGAGCCAAGCCCGCACGGTGCACGTCCCCGTGACGCTGCAGATCCGGGAATCCACGCGCCCAGCGGCCTGACCCACGACCTGGACACAAGGAGAAACGATGGAGACGATCTCGAGCTCGGTCGGCCACGAGAGCGACGAGGCGCTCGCGAAGGAGCTGCACCGTCTGGACCACGACGGTCTCGTCGAACGGATCTACCTCGGTGAGACGCTCATCGGCCGGCGACGGTTCCGGGCGACGGGCGATCGCGGCAACGAGTACGGCATCATCCTCGACGTCGATCCCGCCCAGATCGAGGGGCGGGTGCTCATCCTCGAAGCGGATCGCGCGGTCGTGCTCTACCAGGGCGAGCCCGACACCCTGACGCTGCGGGCCACCGACATCGCTGGAGGAGTGCAGCTCGGCTGGCACGCCGGCCACCTGCACTGGCGCGTGCGCTTCGACGGCGAGGTCATGGTGGTCCTGCTGGACGGTGAGCGCGAGGAGTATCTCGCCCGGATCGCGCCGTTCCTGGAGTCGGGGCAGATCGCGGTGGTGAACGCACCCGCCGACGCGGACGGATGACGCCCGATGCGCACTCCGCTGCTCGCCGCCCTCCTGCACTCCGACAGTGCGCTGCCGTCCGGCTCCTTCGCGTTCTCGTGGGGGCTCGAGGAACTGTACGAAGACGAGCTCATCGGCGAGGACGTGCCGTTCGAGTCCATCCTGGAGTGGTACCTGACGACGCGCTGGGCCCCGTTCGACCGCTACTTCGTGCACCACAGCTGTCTCGCCTCGGCCGATGAGCGGGTCGCGCTGGACCGCCGCTGCACGGCAGCGAGCACGGCGGCCGCGGCGCGCATGAGCGGAGTGAGCGCCGGACGGGCGATGTTGCTCTCGTGGTCGCGGATGGGGATGCCGCCGGCCGAGGAGTTCAGCCGCCGGATCCGTTCGGGCGCGGCCGATGGGAACCTCCCGGTCGTGCAAGGGCTGGTCTATGCCGAAAGCGGCATGGATCAGGATCTCGCGTCGGCGGTGAGCGGCTGGACGTGCGTCAGCAGCCTCGCCTCCGCGGCCGTCCGGATGGGCCGCGTGGGCGCGCTCGCCTCGCAGCTGGCGCTGAGCCGGACGCTCGACGTCCTGGCCGCTCTGCTCGACACCCCCGTCCCCCCACGGCCGACGTCGTGGGCCGTCCTGCAGGACGTGGCCATGGAACGCCACGCCCTGCGCAACTCCCGACTCTTCGCCTCCTAGGACACGCAGTGAATCTGACACCCACAGAGATCGACCGGCTCATCCTCTTCTCCGCGGCCGAGTTCGCACGCCGCAACCGAAGCCTCGGCATCCGGCTGAGCCATCCCGAGGCCGTCGCGCTCCTCACCGACGAGGCCATGACGATGGCACGGCAGGGCCTCACCTACGACGAGATCCGAGATCGCGCCCACGCACTCCTGACTGACGACGACGTGCTCAGCGGTGTTCGGTCGATGGTCACGAAGGTGCTCATCGAACTGCCCATGGCCGAGGGGACGAAGCTCCTCGCGCTGTTCGACCCCATCCTGCCGACCGCCGAGGACGACGGGATGCGGCCGGGCGAGGTGATCCCGCACGCCCCCGACGTCGAGGTCGTCGGCGAGGAGCCGGCGGTCGAGCTCGAGGTGACCAACCTCGGGGATCGGGACATCCAGGTGCGCAGCCACACCCATTTCTTCGAGGTCAACCGGGCGCTCTCATTCGACCGCAGCGCCGCCTTCGGGCGCCGGCTCGCCCTGCCGGCCGGCTCCGGAGTCCGCTTCGAGCCGGGCGTGCCGAAGCGGGTCTCGCTCATCGAGATCCGCGGCACCCGCGACGTGCGCGGGTTCGCGGACCTCACCAACGGGTCGGTGGACGATCCCGCCGTCGCCCGCGAGGCGATGGCCCGCGCGGAGGCGCGCGGATACCTGAGGACGGAGCAGACCAATGACTTCGATTGATTCCGCGCAGTACATCTCGATGTACGGCCCCACCAAGGGGGACCTCATCCGTCTGGCGGACACGTCGTTGTTCGCGGAGATCGAGCATGACTACTCGGCGCGCGGCGACGAGATCATCCTCGGCGGGGGGAAGACGCTCCGCGATGGCGAGGGGATCGCGGGCGAGTCCACCTACGACGACGGATGCCTCGATGCGGTCATCGCGGGCGCGACCGTGATCGACGCCGTCCTCGGCGTCGTCAAGGGCGACATCGGCATCCGGGACGGGCTCATCGTCGGGGTCGGCCGCGCGGGCAACCCCCGCGTGATGCCGGGCGTGGACCCGCGACTCGTCATCGGCAACGCCACCTCGATCATCGCTGGTGACGGCGTCATCGTGACGGCGGGGGCCATCGAGGCGCATGCGCACATCCAGTCGCAGGAGCAGGCCGCCCAGGCCATGTCGGGCGGCATGACGACCCTGATCGGCTCGGGCTCACCCGCCTATGTCCTGGACACCGGTAGCGGAACGGTGCCGAACATGGCGATGTTCCTGCGTTCCACGAGCGGCACGCCCGTCAACTTCGGCGTGCTCGGACGCGGGAGCTCCGACCCGCGAGCGGTCGTGGCCTCCGTCGCAGGAGGCGCCCTGTCGGTCAAGGTGCACGAAGACTTCGGCGCTTCCCCCGCGGTCATCGACGGCTCGCTGCGCGCGGCCGACGCTCACGACTTCTCGGTCCACTTGCACACCGACTCGATCAACGAGTTCGGCTTCGCCGAGGACACCATGGACGCCATCGCCGGGCGGACCATCCACATGTACCACGTGGAGGGCGCGGGCGGCGGCCATGCGCCCGACCTCCTCCGCGTGTGCTCGTACCCGAACGTCATCCCTTCCTCGACGAACCCGACGAACCCCTACACCCCGGCCACACTCGATGAGGGCCTGCCCATGGCCATGCTCGGCCACAACCTGCGCTTCGACTCGGCGGTCGACCTCGCGTTCGGCGAGGCCAGGATCCGTGCGCAGTCGATGGCGGCGGAGGACTATCTGCACGACATCGGCGCGATCTCGATCTTCGCGACGGACACGCAGGGCATGGGCCGGCTGGCCGAGAACGTCGCGAAGTGCTGGCAGCTCGCGAGCGTGATGAAAGATCGGCACGGGCGCCTGCCGGAGGAGCGGGGGGCGGGCGACAACGAGCGGATCAAGCGCTACGTCGCGAAGCTCACCATCAATCCGGCCATCGCGGCGGGGATCCAGGACTACGTGGGTTCGATCGAACCGGGCAAGTTCGCCGACCTCGTCCTCTGGCCGCGCGCGTCGTTCGGGATCAAGCCCATCGCGGTGATGAAGCGCGGATTCGTCGCGTGGGCCGCGCTGGGCGACGCGAACGGGAGCTTGCCGCTCTCCGAGCCGGTCGTCCAGCGGCCGAACTTCGGTGCATTCGGTGACGCCGCGGCTCGGCTGGGTGCGATCTTCGCGTCCCAGGTCGCGTTCGACGACGGGGTCGTCGAACGGCTGCAGACCGACAAGCCGGTGCTGCCCATCCGGTCCACGAGGGCGCTGACGAAGCACGACATGGTGCACAACGATGCCTTGCCCGAGATCGAGGTGGATCCACGGAGCTTCCTGGTGCGGGTCGACGGCGAGGAGATCCCGCCGACGCCCGTGCACGAGGTCCCGCTCGCACGACGTCACCTGTTGCGATAGGAGGAGAGAGATGAATCAGCTGCCCGCAGCGAGAGTCGGCATCGGGGGACCGGTGGGCTCTGGGAAGACGGCGCTCGTCGAGGGATTGATCCCGGTGCTCACGAGCCGCGGCCTCTCGGTCTCGGTCGTGACCAACGACCTGGTCACCGATGAGGACGCGCGGCGAGTCCGCGCGTCGGGCCTGATCGACCCGGAGCGGGTCGTCGCGGTCGAGGCCGGCGCGTGTCCGCACACCGTGATCCGCGAGGACCCGACCCTCAACATGGCCGCGATGGACCGGCTCACCGAGCAGTTCCCCGACACCGAGATCGTGCTCTTGGAGAGCGGCGGAGACAACCTCGCCTCGACCTTCTCGGCCGACCTCGTGGACTTCTGGCTCTTCGTGATCGACGTCGCCGGGGGAGGAGACATCCCCCGCAAGCGCGGGCCGGGTGTGCAGCGGTGCGATCTCCTCGTCGTCAACAAGGCGGATCTCGCCCCGCACGTCGGCGTCGATCTGGAGCAGATGGAGCGCGAGGCGCGTGAGGTGCGTCGTGGCAAGCCCGTCATCGTGACGTCCTGCCGAGAGTCGCTCGGGATCGAGCAGATCGCCGACCACCTCTGCGAGAACGTGCTGTTCCGCTGAGATGCGGCAGCACGTCCACCTGGAGTTCTCGACCCTCGGGGGCCGGACCGAGCTCGTCCGCCGGCGGTTCGGCTGGCCGTTCTTCGTGGGTCGGCAGCTGCGCTCGCCCGATGCGCCGACCGCCTCCGTCGTCACCCTTCAGAGTGCCTCCGGGACGTTGAACGCCGGCGACGAGACCGCGACGACCGTCGTCGTCGAGAGCGACGCGCACGCCGTGCTGCGTTCGCAGGGTGCTCCCTCGGTCCATCGCTCGCGTGCCGGCGGGAAGGCGGTCGAGCACACCGAGGTCCGGGTGGCGGAGGGTGGGCTCGCGGAGCTCGTCGCCGAGCCGCGCATCCTGTTCCCCGGGTCCCACTACGAGCAGACCACGGATCTCCACGTACAGGGCGCTGGGCGGATCCTGTTCGGCGAGGGCATCGTCGCGCTCCGCGGCGAGTCCGGTGCCACGTTCAGTCGTTACGAAGCCGCGTTGCGCATCTTCCGAGACGACGCGCTGCTCGTCGACGACGCGAGCTCGACCGGCGGGTGGGGCTCGATGCCCGGGCGCATCGGGGACTTCCTCGCGTTCGGTCACCTCGTCGCGGTCGCGGACGGCGAGCTCCCGTCGATCGGCCGGGACTGGAACGACTCGCAGCGGTACCTCGCGTCCACGGTCCTCCCGAACGGGGCCGGGGTGATGGTGCGCATCGCCGCCGTCGACGGCCGGCACCTACGCCGATCGCTCGACGACGCGGCGAGCGTCCTGCGGGCGGCGCTCCGGGCGTAGGGGCGCCTGAGCCTCTGCTGCCGCATGTGGACATTTCAGTTAGTGCACAGTAACTTAGTTTGAGTTAGTCACCACTAACTGAGTTCCGGCGCACCGTCGCCCGCGTACCCATCGTCGTTCGAGGAGACCCATCGTGAGCACCGAGACCGCGTCGTTCGATCTCACCGAGGACGAGCGAGAGCTTGCCGCCATGGTGCGGGAGTTCGCCGATGAGGTGGTCGCACCGCAGGCCTATCAGGCCGACCGGGACCACACCCTGTCGATGGACGTCGTCGGGCAGATGGGCGAGATGGGCCTGTTCGGTCTGCCCTTCCCCGAGGAGGTCGGCGGCCAGGGCGGAGACTACTTCGCGCTGGGGCTGGCGATCGAGGCGCTCGCCCGGGTCGACCAGTCCATCGCGATCACGCTCGAGGCCGGCGTCAGCCTGGGCGCGATGCCGGTGTACCGCTTCGGCACCGAGCAGCAGAAGCGCGACCTGCTTCCCGACCTGCTGGCCGGGCGCGCGCTCGCCGGGTTCGGTCTGACGGAACCGGAGGCGGGGTCCGACGCCGGCGCGACCCGCACGACCGCGGTGCTCGACGGCGACGAGTGGGTGATCAACGGCACCAAGCAGTTCATCACGAACTCGGGCACGCCGATCACGCGGTTCGTCACGGTGACCGCGGTGACCGGCGAACAGGACGGCCGCAAGGAGATCTCGACGATCATGGTGCCCAACGGGACGCCGGGGTTCACGGTCGAGCCCGCCTACGACAAGGTCGGCTGGCATGCGTCCGACACGCACCCGCTCACGTTCCAGGACGTGCGCGTGCCTCGCGAGAACCTGATCGGGGAGCAGGGGCGAGGCTTCGCCAACTTCCTCCACATCCTCGACGAGGGGCGGATCGCGATCGCGGCGCTCGCGACGGGGGCGGCCGAGGGATGTCTCGAGGCCGCCGTCGACTACGCGAGGCAGCGCACCGTCTTCGGTGAGCCGCTCGCCAGCCGTCAGAGCATGCAGTTCCTGCTCGCGCGCATGCAGATGCGCGTGCACAACGCGCGCCTGGCCTGGCATCACGCGGCCCGGCTGCGCGACGCGGGCAAGCCGTTCAAGACCGAGGCCGCGATGGCGAAGGTCACCTCGAGCGACGCGGCCATGAGCAACGCGCGCGACGCGACCCAGGTGTTCGGCGGGAACGGGTTCATGAACGAGTTCCCGGTGGCCCGGCACTACCGCGACTCGAAGATCCTCGAGATCGGCGAGGGCACGACCGAGGTGCAGCTGCTCGTGATCGCGCGCGCGCTCGGGGTCGCGTAACGGCTGAGCCCGCGGCGTGCACGGACGCCGGGGATCTGGCATTCTTTGGAAAGGCTTGGACGGATCTTTCTTCGACACCGTCCCAGGCGCACCGAAGACATGCGGGAGGATCCCTGATGCCGAGCGATCTGCTCATCGGACTCGATCTCGGGACGACCACCGCCAAGGCGTCGGTCTACGCCGTCGATGGGACCAAAGTCGCGGAGGGTCGGGCCGCGACCCCCTGGGGCACGCATGCCCGGGGCGTCGAGGCCGAGGCGACGGACATCCGGGACAGTGCGTTCCGGGCATTGGCGGCGGCGGCCGAGTCGGCGCCGGCGGGCACCATCCGGGCGGTCGGCGTCGCGAGCATCGCCGAGTCGGGCGTCTACCTCGACCGAGACGGCGAGTCGGTCGCCCCGGTGATCGCGTGGCATGACAAACGCGACCGCCTGGAGCTGGAAGACCTGGACCGCGACCTCGGCGCCCGGGAGTTCAGCGGTCGGACCGGGCTCCCGTTCCGCCAGCAGTGGTCGATCACGAAGAGCAGGTGGATCGATCGACACGTGCCGGGCTCCAGGCGCGCGGTGACCCGGATGAACATCGCCGAGTGGATCGTCCACTCGCTGGGCGGGCGCGCCACGTCAGAACCGTCGCTCTCCGCACGCACCGGATGGTTCGACGTGGAGGCGAACGCGTGGTGGGCCGAGGGCGTCGCGTTCGCAGGACTTCGCGCCGACGTGTTCCCGCCGCTCGCCGAATGCGGGGAACGGCTCGGCGAAGCGGGAGCCGGCGTTCATCCGCGGCTTCGGGGTGCGGCCCTCACCGTCGCGGGCCATGATCATCAGGCGGCGGCAGCGGGACTCGAGATGTGGAGCGACGGCGACGTCTTCGACTCGTGCGGCACCGCCGAGGCGTTGGTGCGCACCGCGTCGCGCGGCCTCGGCCGGGACGACCTGCTCCGGCTCACCGACGCGGGCATGACCGTCGGCCCGCACGCCCTGCCGGGGCGGCTGTGCGTGCTCGGTGGCACCGAGGGTGGCCTGCAGCTCGGTCGCGTGCTCCGTATTCTCGGCGTCGACGACCTCCGAGACGGGCTCGACGAGGCGGCGAGGGCGTCCTCCGGCTCGCTGAGCATCGAGTTCGACGGAGGCGGTCGCGCGGCCATCGCCGGGCTGGGCGACGATGCCTCCCCGGCGGCGCTCTGGCGGGCCGCGGTGGAGGCGGTGACCGACGACGCCGATCGCCTCGCACGATGCATGACCGAGGTCGTCGGCCCCAACCGCCGGGTCGTCGCCGCCGGGGGGTGGACCGCGAGCGCGACGCTCATGGACGCCAAGCGCCGACGCTGGGGTGACGTGCTGATGGTTCCCGACACCGAGGCGGGCTCGCGCGGCGCCGCGCTGTTCGCCGGGGTCGCAGGTGGGCTGTGGAGTTCGGTCGAGACCTCGTCCTTCGTCCCGATCGGAGCGGTCCGGTGAGCCCTGACGACGGAGCGCCGGCCCGCTCGAAGCACCCGGACGAACGGCACCGCGCCATCCTGACGACCCTCCGAGAGGCGGGGCGAGTCGACTCGGAGGAGATGGCGCGACAGCTCGGGGTGACCGGCGAGACGGTGCGCAAAGATCTCATCCGGCTGGAGTCACTGGGGCGGCTCCGGCGCGTTCGCGGCGGCGCCGCGCTCCCCGAGTCGATCAGCTACGAGGCGGAGGTGTCGCTGCGTCTCGAGTTCAGTCACGAGAAGTCCCGGATCGCGGTCGCGGCGCTCGACCGCATCCCGGTCGCCGGCGCGATCTACATCGATGCCGGATCGACGACGGAGCGCTTCGCGAGCCGCATCCCGCCACAGCGCGAGCTCACGGTCTACACGCACGCGCTCTCGGTCGCCAACGCGGTGATCGACCACCCTCGGCTCGAGGTGTACCTGCTGGGCGGCCGCCTGCGCCGCACGACGCTGGCCAATGTCGGCTCGGCGACGGAGCACGCGCTCGCGGAGGTCAACGTCGATGTCGCCTTCCTCGGCACGAACGGGATCAGCGCGACGCGCGGGCTGACGACCCCGGATCCCGAGGAGGCCTCCGTCAAGCGTGCCGTGCTGTCGTCGGCCCGCGAACGGGTGCTGCTCTGCGACCACAGCAAGTTCGGCGTCGTCAGCGGGATGCAGCACGCGACACTCGACGATCTCGACGTCCTCATCACCGACCGGGAGCCGCCTGCGGAACTGCAGCGGGCCCTGGATCGGTCAGGAGTGCGATGCGAGGTGGTCCAGGCGGCCGGGTGACCGGCCCCGATCACCTCGCGCCGAGGCGTTGGCCGCGGTCGGGATCGGCGACGAGCGTGACCGGCACCTCGGCGGCAGGCCGCGCGGTGAACAGCGTCGTCGGATGCTCGACCGCCGAGGTCGCCCACACGACCGCACGGGTCAGCGCGGCGACACGATCCGAGGGGTCCGCCACGAACCCGGCGAGGAGGGCGTCGCCGGCGCCGACCGCGTTGCGCACGGCGTGCGGCCGGGCATGAGCCCAGAGCGGCACGCCGCCATCCACCAGGAGCGCGCCCTGGGCTCCGAGGCTCACGAGGACCGCGCCGACACCCCGGCGACGGAGGTCGTTCGCGCCGTCGACGACGTCGCCGAACGTAAGCGGCTCCGCGCCGAGCAGCTCAGCGAGCTCGGCGGCATTGGGTTTGACGAGCCAGGGGCGTGCCTCGATCGCGGCGGCGAGCGCCGCTCCAGATGTGTCCACGGCGCAGCGGACCCCGTGCCGGTACGTCGTCTCGACGATGCGCGCGTGCAGGTCGTCGGCGGTTCCGGGGGGCAGGCTCCCGGCTGAGACGACGACGGATGCCTCGTCGGCGAGCTGCTCCACGACTCGCAGCAGCTCGGCCGCCGCCGACGCGTCGAGGGTCTCGTTCGCCGTGTTGATCTTGGTGTCCTCGGTGTCGGTGACGAGCGTGATGTTCGTTCGGACGGGTCCGCCGTGCGTGACGGTCGCGCCGACCCGGTCACGGCCGAGTGCGTCGAGGATGTACGTCGCGCCAGTGCCGGATCCGGCGAACACCGCGTGGGCCTGGTACCCATGGCGAGCGACCGCCGTGGCCACGTTGATCCCCTTCCCGCTCGCCTCCCGCTCGGTGGATTCGGCGCGGTTGACGTCGCCGAGTGCGAATCCGGGGACGTGCACGGTCCAGTCGACGGCGGGGGATGGCGTGACGGTCAGGATCATGCGCTCAGAATAGCTGCGATTCTGTGTAGATTTGGAATCACTTGTAGAACGTTGCGAAATGGAGTGGTTCGGATGAGGGTTCCCACAGCTCGGTTGATCGGCGACGACCGTCGCCCGGGTGTGCTCGCCTTCAACGTGATCACGCTCGAGCACGCTCAGGGCGTGCTCCGCGGGGCGGAGGCGGCGGAGCAGGCCGTCATCCTGCAGCTCAGCCAGAACGCCATCCGGTATCACGGCGATCTGGCGGCGATCGCGGCGGCGATGGTCGTGCTCGCCGAGCGGAGCACGGTCGAGGTCGCGCTGCACCTGGACCACATCACCGAGCGCGAGATCGCCGTTCGCGCGCCCGAGATCGGCTTCGGTTCCGTGATGTTCGACGCGTCCACCCTGCCGTACGAGGAGAACGTCGCGCGCACGGCCGAGGTGGCCGCCCACCTGCACGCGGTCGCGGGCGCGGGCCTCTGGGTCGAGGGCGAGCTCGGCGAGATCGGCGGCAAGGGCGATGCGCACACGCCGGGCGTGCGAACGGATCCAGAGGAGGCGGCCGATTTCGTCGGGCGAACCGGCGTCGACGGGCTCGCCGTCGCGGTCGGCTCCCAGCACGCGATGGCGACCAGGGGTGCGACGCTGGATCTCGACCTCATCGGCGAGCTGGCGGCTCGCCTGGACGTCCCGCTCGTCCTGCATGGCTCCTCCGGAGTTCCGCATCCGACGATCCGGGCGGCGATCGCTGCCGGCATCCGCAAGGTCAACATCGGCACGGCGCTCAACAGCGCGTTCACGGGCGCGGTGCGCGAGCGGTTGTCCGACGCCGCGATCGTCGACCCTCGGCGGTACCTCAGCGCCGCACGTTCGGCGGTCCAGTCGGCGTCGGAGGCGGAGTTCGCGCGGATCCTCGGCGGCGGAGACGACGCGCCCAACCCCGAGTGATACCGTTAACATCGGCTGTGCGATGCAGGGCGGCGACGGAGTCTGCCCTCGGTTCGGCTGTTCTGCGCGGGAAATCACCGCCGTGTCCGGCTGTTCAAGGAGGAGGCCGTCTATGCAGACCTGGGCGCCGCCAGTCGAGTCGTTTCCCGCTGCGACGGAGCACTGCGGTGCCCGCTGACGGCGGCAGCGCGCCCGACGTCCGGCGCGTTGGTGTCCGCGCGAGCATGCACGACGTCGCCGCACGCGCGGGAGTCTCGCACATGACCGTCTCCCGGGTGCTGAACGGCCACCCGAGGATCCGGGACGAGACGCGCGCGCGTGTGCTCAAGGCCGTGGAAGAGACCGGGTACATCCGCAGCTCGATCGCTCGCGCGATGCGGACCAACCGTTCCATGCGGCTCGGCGTGCTCATCGACGGGCCATGGCAGCATGGGCCGAACAACACGCTCCGCGCGTTCGAGCGTGTCGCGCAGACCCGCGGCTATTCGGTCAACGCACTCTCGCTGGAGCCCGGAAAGGACATCCACGCAGACGTCCTCGAACTCGTGCTTCAGGGAGTCGATGGACTCTGCGTCATCGCTCCCCGCCCTTCCCTTCTCGAGCGCATCCGGAAATTCGCCGTCGGGCTCCCCGTGCTCGTCATCAAGGACGAGACCGACGAGGGCATGGTGATCGTCTCGTTCGACCAGTCCGCGGGAGCGACGAGTGCGGTCGAGCATCTGATCGGGCTCGGGCACCGCACCATCTTGCACCTCTCGGGCGCGCCGGACTCCTACGATTCGCTCATACGATCCCTCGCGTGGCGAGCGGCGCTCGAGCGTGCTGGACTGAGCGTCCGAGAGCCCCTCGCGGGGGACTGGTCGCCGGACTCCGGGTACACGTCCGCACGCGACTACGACCTCGGGGACGCGACGGCGATCTTCGTGAGCAACGACCACATGGCCATGGGGGCGATCCACGCGCTCCACGAGCGCGGCATCCGTGTTCCACAGGACATGAGCATCGTCGGCTTCGACGACATTCCCGAGTCGCGGCACTACCTCCCGGCGCTCACGACCGTCCGGCAGGACTTCCAGCTCCTCGGCGCGGCTGCGGCCGATGATCTGCTCCTCGCGGTCGAGGGTCGGTACGAGAGTGAGCGGCCGCGATTGAAGACCGAGTTGATCGTGCGCGATTCCACGGCACCGCCGCCGGGCCGGTGAGCGGATCAGGCGGCTGGCGCCGACAGCGTGTTGCCGACAGCGTGTTGCCGACAGCGTGTTGCCGACCGAGTGTTAACGTGAACGCGAATTCGTGATAACGTGAACACGACGCGATCCGGCCAGCACCCACGGCGCGGAGAGTGTCTGCAATCCACATAGCGGGCGATGCCCGCCATCACAGCCGGCACCCCACGGCCCGGCGGCCTCGCGGCCGCCGGAACCACAGCCGCTCACCGCAGGAGGGGCTCCTCGTCGTGCGCCCGGCGGCACGCGGTCACGCGCGTGCTCGATGCACCAATCCGATCAGAGCAGATGGGACAGAAATGAAGCGCAAGCACTTCAAGCTCGGCACGGCCGTCGCGATCGCGGCGGCGGGTGCTCTGGTACTCAGCGCGTGTGCCGGCGACTCGACGGGCGGCGACGCCGGCGACGGGCCGGTGACGCTCACCCTCTCGCAGTGGTGGCAGCCGGAAGCGGGCGGCATGCTCGAAGAGGTGGTCGCGGCGTTCGAGGAGGAGAACCCCGACATCACGATCGAGCTCCAGACCGGTCCGTACGGCACGACGAAGGACCAGTACGTCACGGGTGCGGCGTCGGGCAGCCTCCCCGACATCCTCGGACTCGACCCGAACTGGGTCTACGACCTCACGAAGCAGGGCGTGCTCGCCGACCTGGATGCGCTCGACGAGGAGGCCGGCTCCGGGCTGGTCGACTCGATCGAGGGCGTCGTCGTCGACGACGCGACGCGGGCGCTGAACGTCGCGTACGCGACGTACGTGCTGTTCGTGAACACCGAGGTGCTCGGTCAGGCCGGAGCCGAGGTGCCCGCCACCTGGGAGCAGTTCCGCGCCACCGCCGAGGCCATCAAGGCCGCCGCCCCGGACGTCTCGCCCACGGTGCTCCCGCTGTCGCTGGAGTCACCGGTCGGCATCAAGAACGACCTGCTGTCGTGGTTCTGGGCCGAGGAGGGGACCTTCCGGGACGGTGCCGGGGCCGACCTCGTCACGCCCGAGCTCGAAGAGGTCATGACCTATTTCGCGGACCTCAACGCGGCCGGCCTCATCGCTCCGGGCATCGCCAACATGAAGGAGCAGGACAAGGTCGAGGCGTTCAGCAACGGCCAGACGGCCATGATGGTGTCGGCGACGCCGCACATCAACCTGGTGCGCGACTCCGGCCAGGTGGACTTCACCGTCGCGCCGATCCCGACTCCCGAAGGCTTCGACGGAACGCCCGGTGCCACCTACGGGTCATGGGCCGTGGGCGTCGCCGAGTCCTCCCCGAACAAGGCTGCCGCATGGAAGTTCGTCGAGTTCGTGCTGAGCGCAGCGCAGAACGCCGACCTCGCGGGCGCCGCGAACCTGTACCCGGCCAACCCGGACTCCGAGCTCGACGTCACGTCGATGGATGAGAACGGCGCCGCCGCCTACGAGATCTGGAAGTCGGGCACGCCCGTCGACGAGTTCCTCGGCCTTCCTTCCGCCGACGAGCTCCAGCGCACGCTGATCGAGCAGACGCAGCGGATCCTGACCGGCGACGTGGACGCGGCCGCAGGCCTCGAGGCCGCGCAGGAGGAGTGGGACGGGATCATCGGAGCCGGCTGACCCCTCCGGTACGCCCTCGGTGGGGCGGGAGAGCGACGATCTTCCGCCCCACCGCACCGATCCCAGTCCAACGGATGAACTGCGAGTCCTGTCGTGTCAACGTCAACGAAATCCGAGACCAGCGTCCCTCAGCCCGCTCCCGCGCGGCGACGATCGTTCGCCCGATTCGCTCAGGCCGGTGCGCCGTACTTCTTCGTCGCGCCGTCGGTCCTGGTGCTCCTGTGCCTCCTCGGCATCCCGATCATCCTCGTCGTCACCTATTCGCTGATCGAGCGGGCCGTCACGAACCCCGACTTCACGTTCGTCGGCGTGGACAACTACCTCGCGGTGCTCACCGATCCGCGCTTCCATGAGGCGCTGCTGCACACCGCGGTGTTCACGATCGGTTCGGTCGTCGCCCACCTCATCCTGGGCCTCGCCTTCGCGCTCATCCTCAACTCCCGGTACATCCGCCCGGTGCTGCGCACGCTCCTGCGTGCCCTGTTCATCGTCCCGTGGCTGTTCACGATCGCGGCCACCGCGGTGCTCTGGCGGCTCATCCTCCAGCCGAACGGCGTGCTCAACCAGGTGCTCAGCGCCATCGGCATTCCGGCGGAGGGCACCGAATGGCTCGCGGACATGCAGCTGGCGATGCCGACCCTGATCGCGGTGAACATCTGGGCCGGCTACCCCCTGTTCATGATCAGCCTGCTCGCCGGGCTGCAGAGCATCTCGCCCGAGCTGTACGAGGCGGCGTCGATCGACCGCGCCGGGAAGATCTCGCAGTTCTTCAATGTGACGGTCCCGCAGCTGTGGCCCACGATCATCTCTCTCGCACTTCTCGACGCCATCTGGACCTCCCAGCAGTTCCCGCTCGTCTGGCTGCTCACCGGGGGCGGTCCCGTGACGGCGACCGAGGTCGTCCCGACCTACATCTACAAGACCGCCTTCAGCCGATACGAGTTCGCCGAGGCATCCGCCGCGGCCGTGGTCATCCTGCTGATCTCGCTGGTCCTGGTCGCCCTCTACGTCCGCAAGATCAACCGCATGAATCGTGAGGTGGCCTGATGAGCACCGTCGGCGAGATCCGGTCGGCAGACACCGACGCGCAGGTCAGCGCTTCGTCCCCCCGCGGCACCGGCGCACCGGGAGACCGCGGCCGCATCCGCCGCAGCCGGCGCGAGCGCGACGATCGCCGCAAGACGTGGATCATGAGCACGGTCGGCGTCCTGCTCCTCGCCTTCCCGCTCGGGCCGATCGTGTGGATGGTGAGCACGGCCTTCAAACCCAACAGCGAGGTGTTCGCGTCCCCGCCGCGGCTCATCGCCGAGAATCCCACGCTGCAGGCCTTCGCCAACGTGCTCTTCGACCCCGAGAAGCTGCGCATCTTCGGGAACAGCTATCTCGTGGCGACCTGCACCGTGATTCTCACGCTGCTGCTCGCCGTCCACGCCGCATATGCGTTCTCGCGGTTCGAGTTCCCCGGCAAGCGCATCATCAACGTGTGCGTCATCGCCACGCAGGCGGTCCCGCCCATCACGCTGCTGATCCCCTTCCTCGGCCTGATCGTGCTCGCGGGCCTGTTCAACAGCTACGCCGGGCTCATCCTCGTGTACATCGTGTTCACGCTGCCCTACTGCACGATCATGCTCACCGCCTACTTCAACGGCGTCCCTCGTGAGCTCGACGAATCGGTGAAGGTCGACGGCGGCAACGCATTCACGGCGCTCTGGCGTGTGATCATCCCGGTCTCCGGCCCGGGCCTCGTGTCGGTCGGCGTCTACGCGTTCATCATCGCGTGGAACGAGTACCTGTTCGCGCTCTCGCTGACGCGGACGATCGACATGCGCACGGTGCCCATCGGCATCGACCTGCTGATGGGCCAGCACGCCTACGAATGGAACGAGATCATGGCGATGAGCATCCTCGGCTGCCTGCCCGTGATCGTCGTCTTCGCGATCTTCCAGCGATACGTCGTCGCCGGCCTCGCCGCCGGCGCGGTGAAGGGATAGCGTCATGGGTGCTCAGTCAGGGAACGTGGCCGGACTTCCGAGCTTCACGCAGACGGGGACGGGTGAACCCCTCGTCCTGCTCATGGGGCTCGGCGCCGCGGGCGAGAAGTGGGCTCCGCACATCGACGCGTGGTCGGAGCGCTTCCGGTGCATCGCGATCGACAACCGTGGCTTCGGCGGAACCGTGGACGACGGCGGTCCGCTCAGCGTCGAGCTCATGGCCGCCGACGTCGCCCGCGTCGTCGATGCCCTCGATCTCGGCCCCGTCCGCGTGGCCGGGATCTCGATGGGGTCGGCCATCGCGCAGCAGCTCATGATCGACCGGCCCGAGCTGGTGTCGAAGGCCGTGCTCGTCGCGACCTGGTCGGCCACACCGCCGAGCCTCGGGTATTTCTTCCGGAGCGTCGCCGGGATCGCCGGGCATCGCGATCCGCAACTGCTCCGTCTCCTGCTGCAGCAGTTCACCTGGACTCCCGAGTGGAACGACGCGCACGCGGACGAGGCCGAGCGGATGATCGACGATCCCGCGCCGATCCCCTTCTCGACGCTCGAACGTCAGGCGGAGGCCTGCGCGGCGTTCGACGTGTCCGACCGGCTGAGCGGGGTCACCGTTCCGACGCTGGTCACCTACGGCAAGACCGACCTCCTCATCCGGCCGCAGCTGTCGCAGCGCACCGCGGAGCTCATCCCCGGTGCCGAGGCGATCGCCTTCGAGACCGGCCATGTCCACCACTGGGAGGAGCTCGACGTGTTCAACAAGAGGGTATTGGAGTGGCTCGGATGACCGGGATCAAGATCGCATGCCAGACGTACAGCTGGCAGATGAGGCTCGAGGCGTACCAGGGCCGGCTCGCGCACATCGCCGAGGTGGCCAGGGCGGCCGGCTTCGACGCCATCGAACCCGAGATGGTCATCCTCGGCGACGACCGATCGGTGGACGGCGTCAGCGCTGCGGTCGCTCCGTACGGGATCACGATCCCCTCGCTCGTGCTCGCCGAGGAGTGGTCGAGTCCGCAGGAGAGCGCCGAGGAGCGTGAGCGACTCGAGGAGGCGCTCACGCTGGCCCGCGGCCTCGGGGCGGAGCATCTGGTTCTCGTTCAGGCCAGCACCGGACGCGACGACCTGCACGCGCGCCAAGCGACGCTCATGGAGCGGCTGCGCGGTGTCGCCGCGCGGGCGACCGAGTACGGCGTGTCGGTGAGCCTGCACCCGAACTCGGTCGACACCTCGCTCTTCCGTGATGCGCACGACTACGACCGTCTGGAGGAGATCCTTCCGGACGAGGTCGGCTTGACGCCCGACCTGGGACACGTCGCGCGCGGCGGGATGGACGTGCTCGAGACCGTCCGCAGGTTCCGCTCGCGCATCGTCCACGTGCATGCGAAGGACATGGCCGCCGACGGATCCTGGGCCCGTACGGGCGAGGGCGTCGTCGACCTCGTCGGCACCGTGCGCCACCTCCACGAGACCGGGTTCGACGGGTGGATCGCCTTCGAGGACGAGTCCTCGTTCGCGAAGGACCATCCGGACGAGGCCACCCGCAGCGCGGGCGCATGGATCGCGGCGAATCTCGCGCCGTACACGCAGCAGATCGCCTGATCGAACGACCCCCCACCACAGAAAAGAGCATTCACAGATGGCAACTCCCCACGCGCTGAACGTCGCGATCATCGGCGGCGGCGGCTTCATGGGACGGGCGCACAGTCTCGCCTGGTCGCTGGCATCCCAGCAGAACACCAGCGGATCGCGGATCCGCAAGGCGGTCCTCGTCGAGCGCGACCTGGGCATCGCCGAGGAGCTCGCGGGCCAGTACGACTGGGACGAGGCCGCCGACGACTGGAAGCGCGTCATCGACCGCGACGACATCCACATCGTCGACGTCGTGACGCCTCCGCAGCTGCACGCGGAGATCGTCTGCTACGCCCTCGAGCGCGGCAAGCACGTGCTGTGCGAGAAGCCGCTCGCGAACACGAGCGCCGACGTCGAGCGCATGCTCGACGCGGCCCGCACATCGTCGGGTCGCACCGCGATCGGCTTCAACTATCGTCACAACGCCGCGATCCAGTACGCGGCGCACCTCGTCGCGAGCGGTGAGATCGGCGAGGTCCTGCAGGCGAGGTTCGAGTACCACCAGGACGACGCGTTCGGCGACATGGGCTGGCGTCGCCACAAGGCGAGCGGTGGATCCGGCGCGTCGAGCGACATCGGCTCGCACGTCATCGACATGGCCGACTTCATCGTCGGAGACATCATCTCGGTGAACGCGCAGCTGACCACCACCGCGAGCGGCCCTGAGGACGACCACGACGTCGACGATGGCGGGGCGTTCCTCGCCCGGTTCGCCGGCGGCGCGCTCGGCGTGTTCTCGTTCAGCCAGAAGTCGTGGGGCAACTTCGCGCATTTCCGGTTCGAGATCGACGGGACGAAGGGCGGACTCACGTTCGACTGGAACGCACGGGATGTGCTGCGGGTCTACCGTGGCCGCCACGACGAGTTCGGCCAGGGGGGATTCGTCGCGACGCCCGTCGCGGGCGGCGCGCCGGGGGTGTGGTTCGGCAGCACGTCCCTCGGAACCGGCTACCTCGACGCCAGCGCGAACATGATGGCGGCCTTCATCGATGCGGTGGCAGACGGACGCGACCCGTCGGGGAACCTCCTCCACGGCGCGAAGATCCAGTCGATCGTCGACGCCGTGTGGCGTTCGGCGGACGCGAACGCGGACTCGGGCTCGGACTCGGGCTCGACGTGGGAGTCGCCCCGGTATCCGGTGGCGGTCGGCTGATCGCCGATGCCGGCGTGGCATCCCGCCGTCATGTTGTGATCCCGGCACTCGCCGATTAGCGTTGAGCGCAGTGTGACATCAGTCACGATCCCTGCGGGGCCACAGAAACTTCGCAGTGCGATCGCCGGGCCACAACATCTCGGCGGAATGAGACGGCGTCGTCGAACCCCGCCAGAGCGTGCCCGATGGCCGTCCGACGTGCGTCGTCTCCCCTCGACGATCACCAAGGAGCATCCATGACACTCAGCGTTTCCCTCGTGGTGGGCAACCCGAAGGCCAACTCGCGCACCCGGACGGTGGCCGAGAAGCTCATCGCAGCGCTGCTGCGGGACGTGCCGCACCGCGTCGAGGTCATCGACCTCGCCGAGCACACCGATGAGATCTTCCGCTGGCCGAGCGAGACGTTCGACGACCTCAACTCCCGGGTCGCGGCCAGCGACCTGGCGATCTTCGCGACGCCCACCTACAAGGCGACCTACACCGGGCTGCTGAAGGCGTTCCTCGACCGGTATCCGGCGAACGGCCTGTCCGGGGTTCCGGCGATCGCGGTCACCACCGGGGCCGACCTCACGCATTCGATGGGGCCGACCGTGTTCCTCGGGCCCCTGCTCACCGAGCTCGGCGCCATCGTCCTCGGACGGGGCTTCTACTTCGTCATCGAGCAGATGGACCGCGTCGACGAGGTCGTCCAGGAGGCGGCGGACCAGTACGCGGCCAACATCGCCCGCATCGCGAGCCTGGCCGCCCATGCGCGAGACTGGTCGGGTCGTATATGAGCATATGGGAGGGTCGCGCATGGGAGAGGGCTTCGTCATGCGGCGGATGCTCCGCTCGGAGCTCGACCTCGTCGTGCGCTGGGCGGCCGCCGAGGGCTGGAACCCCGGGGTGCACGATGCCGAGGCGTTCTACGCCGCCGACCCCGAGGGCTTCTTCGTCGGCGTCGTCGACGGTGAGGTGGTCGCGAGCATCTCGGTCGTGAGGTACGACCCGTCGTACGCGTTCCTCGGGTTCTACCTCGTGCGGCCCGACCAGCGGGGGAAGGGGTACGGGTTCCGGCTCTGGAGTCATGCGCTCGAGCACACGCGGGCGACCACGATCGGCCTCGACGGCGTGGTCGCACAGATCCCGGCCTACGAACGCGCGGGATTCAGGACCGCCTACCGGAGCGTGCGGTACGTCACGAACTCGTCACCGGGCCGGGTCTCGCCGTCGGTCAGGCCCGTCGAGCACGGTGACGTGGCGCGCGTGCTCGAGTTCGATCGGGACGTGTTCGGGGTGGACCGCGCGGGGTTCGTCCGCGATTGGCTGAGCCGCACCGGGGTGCACGCGGAGCTGACCGAACGTGGAGGCGCCGTCGTCGGATACGGCGCGATCCGGCCCGCGACGACGGGCGTCCGCATCGGGCCGCTCTTCGCCGAGTCTTCCCAGATCGCCGATGAGCTGCTCAGCGCGCTGCTCGCCATGGTGCCGTCGGGAACCCAGGTCGCCATCGACCTCCCGGAGTCGAATCCGCACGCGGCGCCGCTCGCGCTCGTTCGACACATGACGGCCGAGTTCGAGACCGTCCGCATGTACGCCGGCGGCCCACCGCCTCCAGCGCGTACCGATCGCATCTTCGGCGTCACCTCGTTCGAGCTGGGCTGACCGGGGTGGTGCGGACCCGAGGGGTCACGCCGACGCGGCACCCGGCAGCGGCTCGAGGCTGAAGGACGCCGCGGAGCGGCCGGTCGTCGAGACGATCAGCATCTCATCGGTCAGCCGCTTGCGTGCGAGGGAGACGTGACCGCGGAACACCCCCGGCTCGCCGGGAACGCTGCGGAGGATGTGCCCGTCGGCCCACACCCGTGCAGCGTCGGTCGCCTGGTCACCGAGGCGCACCTCGACCGCCCAGACGCGGTCGCGTGCCTCGATCACGACCGAGACGGGTGCGGCGTCGGAGACATCCGCACCCGGCCGGCCCGCCGGCGTGATCTGGTTGCTCGGCAGTGACGGCGTGAGGAACGCGGGCTGCCGGCGCCGCGTCGCGCGCTCGTACGCCGAGGCGTGATCGAGCAGGGCGTCGTCGCTGTAGGCGGGGCCGGCAAACGTGAGGCCGACCGGCATCTGCAGATCGCCCATGAACCCCATCGGGACCGTCACCGTCGGGATGCCGAGGTGCCGGATCACGCGGTTGCCGTTGGAGTAGACGACGCCGTTGCGCGAGGCCGCCTCGAGGCTCTCCGGGCGCGTGAAGAGGTCGACGCGACCCACGTCGCCCGCGGCCGGGAAGACGACGAGGTCGAGTCCCTCGGCACGCATCCAGTCCTCGAAGTCCTCGGTGCGTGCACGCTCGAGTCCGCGCAGCAGCTCCGCGAGCCCCGGAACCCCGTCGAACGTCTCAGGGAGGCCCTGCTTCACGAGCTCGGCCAGCCGCTGCCAGTCGAAGCCGCCGCGGGCGCGCGTGATCCATACGGGGACCGGGGCGTCGTCGACGGGGAAGACCGTGTCGCCGTCGACGTCGGCCCAGCTGTCGAGCCGGGGGTCGCCGTTGTCGCGGAGGAAGCCGTCGAGGGCCATCGCCGTGATCGTGCCGCCCTCGAGGCCGCGCCAGTTCGCGGGCACCAGTCCCCGCGCGACGAGGCCCTCCGCGGTGGGCCGGTCCTCCTCGTAGTTCGACACCACGGGGAAGTCCACCTCGACCACCTCGGCACCGAGCGCACGCAGGTCGTCGGCGGCCCGGTCCCAGAGCGCGCGCACCGACCGGCGGATGACGGGCGGGTCGAGGGGAACGTCGTCCTCGCCGATGTAGAGACGCGGCACGCCGATCCGCAGGCCGTCGAGGCGCTCGGGCCGAGGGCGCGCGACCGGATGTCTCAGCACCTCCTCGGGCGCGGGCAGGGCCACCGCGGTCTGCTGCCGCCAGAAGTCGCCCGAGCGGTCCGGGTCCTCGACCGCGATCACGTCGAGCAGCAGCAGCAGGTCCTCGACCGTGCGCGTGTGCGGCACGACGACGTCGCACGTCGGCCGCAACGGCCAGTTCCCGCGGATCGACAGCACACCCCGCGACGGGGTGTAGGCGACGAGGCTGTTGTTCGATGCCGGCGCGCGGCCGGACGACACCGTCTCCTCGGCCATGCCGAAGGCGCACAGGCTCGCGGCCGTCGCCGTGCCCGACCCGTTCGACGAGCCCGACCCGTACGCGGCCGTGAGGAAGTCCGGATGGTACGGGCTGCGCGCGTAGTCGTAGACGCCGGGCTGCATGCCGCCGGCCGCCATGGGTGGCATGTTCGTCTTGCCGAGGAGCACCGCGCCGGCCGCGCGCAGCTGCGCCACGGTCGCCGCGTCGTCGCCCGCCACGAGCTCGGCCAGGGCGGGGCTTCCCGACGCGACGGTGAGCCCCTTCACCTTGTAACTGTCCTTGACCGTGAACGGGACGCCCTCGAGCGGCCCGGCCCGGCCGGCCCGGCGCCGGGCGTCCGACGCGGCCGCCTGCTCGAGACAGGTCGGGTCGAGCACGGCGATGGCGTGCAGGCACAGGCCGGTCCGGTCGTAGTACCCGATGCGGTTGAGGTACGCGCAGACGAGCTCGACGCTCGTCACCGCTCCGCGTTCCAGGGCCGCGAGCATCTCCGCGATGCTCAGCTCCACGACGTCGTGGAGGTCGGACGTGTGCAGCGGCGCCGCGTCGCGGGAGGTGCCGCGCGACGGTGAGTTCTCGGTCATCCGGTCAATCCTCTCAAACCGACCTTCTCAAACCGACCGCTCAGGCTGGGCGGCTCGTGTGCGCCGGCGCTGCCGAGCCCGTCGCGCGGAGGCTGACGAGGGCCGGATTGAAGATCAGGCGGCCGAGCGCGACGATCCGGAGCTCCGCGCCGTCCCGCGTGCAGAGCTCCGCATCCACGGCGAGCACGGGGGCGCCGATCGGAAGCGCGAGGTCGCGCGCGGTGGCGAAATCTCCCGCGAGGGCGGTGACCTGGTGCCGGACGACGTCGATGTTGATCCGTTCGACGTCGCGGAGAAAGGTGGAGATCCCGTCGGTCAGCGCCTCGATGTGCACGCCGTGCCCGTCCAGCACCGTGGGGAGCAGATGCTCGCCGATCACCGCACCGGTGCCGTCGAGCGCGAAGACCCGGCGTACCCGGTAGAGCGGGCTGCCTTCGGCGACCCCGAGCCGTGCGCCGTCGGCGGCCGAGGCGGGCTCGGTCTCCACGGAGACGGAGCGGATCGCGTACGGGGCCCCGGCGTCCTCGAAGAAGGCCGGCAGCGTGACGATGTCGTCGATGGGATAGGCGAGGGCGCGCGGGTCGAACGTCTCTCCCGACGCCTCGGCCGGGGCGGCGGTGATGAACGTTCCGAGCCGGCGGCGGCGATCGATCAGACCGCGTGCGGCCAGCCGGGCGAGCGCCTCCCGCAGCGTGTTGCGGGAGATGCCCAGTTGCTCGCCGAGCTCGGTCTCACGAGGAAGGCGCAGATCGCCGTCGCGTCGCTGCTGCTCGATCAGCCGTTCGAGTCGCATCGTCGCGAGATCGACCTGGGTGGGCGTGCGCCCGGCGGATTCGGCCATCGTTCCTCCCCTGATAGGTAGAACCTTACATGAAAGTAGGCGGGATGTATTGACCTTATTCGCGGGCTCTGGCAACAATGGACCTCATTGATCGAATCTAAGATCATTCAAAGGTCCAATTGATCGGCGAGAGAACGATGTCACCCACCGCTCCAACGACGGATGCCCCTGAAGCCTCCGCCATCCCGCTCGAGCCCACGGAGCCCGATCACGACGGCTACGGCAAGCGCGCGGGTCGCGTGATCCGCAATGCCGCCCTCGGTCTCCTCGGGTTCGTGATCATCATCGCGTTCTGGTGGGTCGCGTCCGAAGCCGGCTGGATGCGACCGGGCCTGGTGCCCGCACCCGCCACGGTCGCCCAGGTGATGTGGGACGGTCTCGTCTCGGGCAGCCTGCTCAACGACCTGCTCGTGAGTGCCCGCCGGGTGACGATCGGATTGCTCGTCGGCATGGTCCTCGCGATCCCGATCGGATTCCTGCTCGGCTGGTTCCCGGGAGCCCGCGTCACGTTCAATCCGATCGTCAACTTCTTCCGGGCCCTTCCGCCGATCGCCCTGGTGCCCCTCGTGGTCATCTACTTCGGGATCGGCGAGCTCGCCCGCGAAGTGATCCTGATCTACGCCGCATTCTTCGCGACGATCATCATCGTGTACGAGGGCGTCGCCGCCATCGAGGAGAAGTACGTCCGCGCCGGCCAGACGCTCGGCGCCAGCCGGCTCGAGGTGTTCGCCAAGATCGTCTTCCCGCTGTCCCTTCCCCACATCTTCACCGCGGCGCGCGTGAGCCTCGGGATCGCGTGGTCCTCGCTCGTCGCGGCCGAGCTGGTCGCCGCCCAGGACGGCCTGGGCGCGGCCATCCAGAACGCGAGCAACTTCCTCGACGTGCCCCGCATGTACGCAGGCATCATCCTCATCGGCATCGCGGCGCTGGTCATGGATCTCATCATCCGAGTGATCGCAGCGCGCGTGCTGCGCTGGCAGGACAGGGGCGAACGATGACGACGGTGACCCGGCTGGGCGTGCAGATCGAGGGCCTCAGGAAGTCCTTCGGGAAGGGCAGCGCCCGGGTGACGGTGCTCGACGACATCTCGCTCGAGATCGCGGACGGCGAGTTCATCGCCGTCGTCGGGCCGAGCGGATCGGGCAAGAGCACGCTGCTGAACACCATCGCCGGATTCATCCGCCCCGATACCGGCCGTGTGCTCGTGGGCGGCGAGCCGGTCAGCAAGCCGGGCCCGTCCCGGTGCGTGGTGTTCCAGGAGTACGCGATCTTCCCCTGGCTGTCGGTCGCGCGGAACATCGACTTCGGGACACGGCTCCGCGCCTGGAAGGGGTCCCGCGCGGAGCGGGGCGAGATCGTCGACCATTACCTCGCGCTGATGGGCCTGACGCCGTTCCGCGACGCGCTGCCCAAGACGCTCTCGGGAGGGATGCGGCAGCGCGTGGCGATCGCGCGCGCGTACGCGGTCGACCCGGGGATCCTGCTCATGGACGAGCCCTTCGCCGCGCTCGACGCGCAGACGCGGGAGCAGATGCAGGAGGCGCTGCTCGACCTGAACCACACCGAGAAGCGCACCGTGCTCTTCGTCACCCACCAGGTCGAGGAGGCGTTGTACCTCGCGGACCGCGTGGTGGTGCTCACCTCCCGCCCGACGAAAGTGCGAGAGATCGTCGAGGTCCCCTGGGGCAGCGACCGGCCGCACGACCTCAAGCTCTCACCGGAGTTCATCCGACTCCGCAGCCACATCGAGGCACTGCTGCACGGCAGTGCCGTACCCCCCACCACCAAGGAGCACTCATGAACAGGACCCGCACCGTCGCAGTCCTCGCCGTCGGCCTGCTCGCCCTCGCCGGGTGCGCCTCGAACCCGGCGCCGGCGCCGACCGAAGGCGAGGCGCAGGAGGTCGCGACCGTCCGCGTCGGGTACATCCCGGGCGCCCACGACATCGCGCAGCTCTTCGTCGCCGAGGAGAACGGCTACTTCGCCGACGAGGGCATCGAGATCGAGGTGACGCCGTTCCAGACCGGCATCTCCCTGGCGCAGGCGCTCACTGGCGGGAGCCTCGACATGGGGGTCATGGGCGCCGTCGTGGCGAACTTCCCCGCCAAGGGTCAGGGCAAGGTCATCGTGCTCAACAATCAGCAGGTCGACCTGCACCAGATCTGGGCCGCGCCGGGCAGCGGGATCGAGCGCGTCGAAGACCTGCGTGGCAAGACCATCGCCACGACCAGCGGCACGGCCGCGGACCTCGTGCTCCAGGTCGCGCTCGACAACGCCGGACTGACGCGTGAGGACGTGGAGATCGTCAACCTGGACATGCCGGCCGTCACCAACACCTTCGTCACGGGCGGAGTCGACGCGGCGTCGATCTGGGCGCCGTTCGATCAGCAGGTCGAAGAGAATCTGCCCGACGCGACGCTCGTGGCCACCGCGGCGGATCTCGACTCGCCGATCTCGGGCGGCTGGGTCGCCGGCAATGACTACTACGACGCCAACCCCGACGTCATCGACGGGCTGGTCCGGGCCTGGCAGAAGGCGAACGACGACCTCGTCGCCGACCCCGAGGGCTCGCTCGAGATCTTCTGCCCGCGCATCGAGGCGAACATGGACGCCGAGCAGTGCGCGGCGCTCTATGCCAAGACCGACGCGTACTCCAACGACGAATGGGCGACGTACTACGAGGACGGGACCGCCATCGGCTGGCTCACCAACATGCAGGACGTCTTCGCGAAGATCGGCGCGCTCGAGGGCGCATCGCTGACGCCCGAGGACTACCTCGACACGACGACGTTCGTCGAGGTGCTCGCCGAATGAGCGAGCGGTGGTGGCCGCCCGCCCGTCGCACCGAAGGATCCTGACCTGTGAGCAGCACCCGCCGTCTCGGCCTCAACTCGCAGACCACGCCTGCGGCGTCGCTCGAGGAGTTCGCGGGTGCGGCCGCATCCGCCGGATTTCGCGCCGTCGAATGCGCCGCCGAGATCCTCGACGGGCCGGTGGAGCACGTGGCGGAGACCTTCCGCCGGCACGGGCTCGAGGTGCTCGGGGTCTGCCCCTCGGTGGAGCTGCTCGACTGGCATTGGCGGTGGGATGCCGCGATCGAGCGCCGCCTCGACGAGGAGCTCCGGCGCGCACGAGCACTGGAGGCCGACTATTTCGTGCTGCCGTTCATGCGGCCGAGGGGCGATGCGGAGAGCGTCCGGCGCGGCCTCGCGGGTGCGGCCCCGCTCGCGCGTGCCGCCGGGATGAGGCTGGCGGTCGAGCCGATCGGCCACTTCGAGGTGCTGAACCGGGCGCAGGATCTCGTCCCGGTGCTGCGCGACCAGGATCCGGAGGTCGTCGCACTGCTGCTCGACGCCTTCCACTTCTTCCGTGCCGGCCAGGAGCTCGATGCGCTGCACGCCTACAGCGGGCTGCCGGTCGCGGCGATCCAGCTGTCGAACGTCAATGCGCGGGCGCAGCACGAGGCGCTCGGCTACCGGGATCGGGTGTTCCCGCTCGACGGCCGCTGGCCGGTACGCGAGTTCACGTCGCTCGCCTCGTCGCTGTTCCCGGGCGCTCCGCTGGTCGTCGAGATCATCGGCGACGTCGCGCGCGCGACACCGACCGGCGAAGCGGCGGAGCGCGCGCACCGGCAGCTGGCCGAACTCACCCGAACCCTCGACCCACTGGAGCGCAGCCGTGGCTGAAACCCCCAACTTCCTCGTGATCATCGCCGACCAGCTCGTCGCCGACCTGACCGGCGTGTACGGGCATCCGGTGGTCCGTACGCCGAACATGGAGCGCCTGGCGGCGCGCGGGGTGAGGTTCGACTCGGCCTACTGCCCGTACCCGGTGTGCTCGCCGTCGCGCAGCTCGATGCTGAGCGGACGGTACGCATCGACGAACTCGGCGTGGGACAACGCGGCTCCGATCTCCTCCGACCTGCCGATGCTGCCGCACTACCTCTCGATCGCCGGGTACGACACCGCACTGAGCGGCAAGATGCACTTCGTCGGCGCCGACCAGCTGCACGGATTCGAGAAGCGTCTCACGACCGACATGTTCCCGAGCACGCTCGCGTGGACGCCCGATCGGGATGCCGTCGGCCGGTTCGTGCACCCCGGGAACCCCGAGGGCCCGCCGATCGCGATCGACTACGTCGACGCGGGCCCGGTGCAGTGGACCGACCAGCTGCAGTTCGACGAGGAGACGCACTACCGGGCGGTGGAGTACCTTCGCTCGAAGCGCACGCGGCCGAAGGGCTCGCTGCAGGTTCCGCAGCCGCCCGCCGAGTCCCGGCCGTGGCTGCTCGTCGCCTCGTATCATCACCCGCACGAACCGTTCCTCGCTCCGCAGCGGTACTGGGACCTGTACGAGGACGCGGACATCGAGCTCGTCACGCGGCCGGCGTCGCCGGACCTGCCCCGCTCCGCGATGGATGCCTGGGTCGACACGCTGCACGGCGTCGACGGCGTCGACCTCGAGGACGACGACGCCGTCTACCGGATGCGGCGCGCGTACTACGCGCTGGTGACCTACATCGACGACAAGGTCGGCGAGCTCCTGGATGTGCTCGACGAGACGGGCCACGCCGACGACACCGTGATCATCCTCACCAGCGACCACGGCGACATGCTGGGCGAGCGCGGCATGGTGCAGAAGCGGGCGTTCTACGAATGGTCGGCGCGGGTCCCGTTCATCGTCGCCGGCGGACCGGTCTCCGCAGCGGGGACGACCGTGGACGCACCGGTCTCGCTGCTCGACGTCCTCCCCACGGTCTGCGACCTCGTGGGGATCACGCCGGTCGACACCGTGGGGACCTCACTCGCGCCGCGCCTCGAGGGCGAGCACGAGCCCGGCACGGAGGTGCCCGTGTTCGTGGAGTATCACTCCGAGGGGGTCTACGCCCCGTGCTGGCTGCGCCGCGAGGGCACACTCAAGTACGTCTACATCCACGGTCACGGCGAGCAGCTCTTCGATCTCGCGGACGACCCGGGTGAGGAGCGCGACCTCAGCGGCGACCCGGCGTGGGCCGACGAGATCGAGCGGATGCGGGCGGACCTCCTGTCCCGGTTCGATCCGGACGACATCGAAGCGCGCATCCGCCGCAGCATCACCGACCGGAAGCTGGTGCGCCGAGCGATGGCTGCGACGGGCACGATGTGGACGTACGACCCCGATCCGGCGCTGTTCACCCAGTACTGGCGCGAGACCTGACGCCGGTGCCGGGGCGTGCGGCCTCGGTTCAGATGAGGGCGACGCCGACCACGATGGCCAGCCCGGTCACGCCACCGAGCACCACGAAGACGGTGACAGCTGCGAGCATGCGGCCGTCGGGCAACGCGGCGCGGTCGCCGTCGCGGTCGAGCGCGGCGGTGATCGTGCGATACCGGCGCCGTGCGCCGAACCACAGCGCGGTCGCCGCCACGACGCCCGCGATGCCGCCGAGCGCCCAGAGCGGGTCGCCGAACACCTCAGGCAGAATCCGCAGCGCGATCAACGATCCGACGCCGAGCGCCAGCGCCGTACGTCGCCAGGCGAGTTCCGTGCGCTCGGGCTGAAGACCCGGATCGAACACGCTCATCGCAGCAGGACGGCGAGCAGCACGAGGATCCCGGCCACCACGACCGCGATGCCGAGGACCGCACCGAGCGGCGATGCGGGCAGCGGCATCGCCAGGCGCATCGCGCGCTCCGCGCGCGCCCACCCCAGCCACGCGAGCCCAGGCGTCACGATGCCGGCGACGACGAGCACGAGGGAGGCGGCGAGCCGCAGGCCCGCGTGCAGGTCGAGCCCCAGCAGTTCGAGCGCGACGCCTCCGGCGAGGAAGGCCAGGGCCGTCCGGATCCAGGCGAGGAAGGTGCGCTCGTTCGCGAGCGTGAACCGCGCGTCGGGCTCGACGCCCCGGGAGTAGACCCACCGGGGGACGCGGGCGCGCCCGCTCACCGGGCGACCGTCCGGAATCCGGCGTTCCCCATCGACGAGTCCGGTGTGTTCTGCGAGCGCGCCGAGTTGCGGTAGCGGTTGCAGTAGGAGATGTGGCACAGATAGCTGCCGCCGCGCAGTACCCGCGCTCCGCCTCGCTCGGGGCCGTCGGGGGACTCGGCGGGCGAGGCACCGTAATAGCGCGGGTCGAACCAGTCCGCGCACCACTCCCACACATTGCCGACCGGCTGCCAGAGGCCGTATCCGTTCGGGGCGAACGACCGCACGGGTGCGGTCGTCGCCCACCCGTCTTCAGCCGTGTTGCGAGCGGGGAACTCGCCCTGGAAGATGTTGGCACGCCATCCGCCCGCGTCGACCTCGGCGTCGCCCCAGGGATACTTCGCCCCGGCGATGCCGCCGCGAGCGGCGTACTCCCACTCGGCCTCGCGAGGAAGCCGTCGCCCCGCCCACGCGCAATACGCCTGCGCGTCATTCCAGCTGACATGCACCACGGGATGGTCGCCGAGTCCGTCGATCGACGATCCCGCGCCGCCCGGACGACGCCAGTCGGCACCGCGAACACCGCGCCACCACGGAGTCTGCGGAGGGACCCCGACGATGTCGTCGTCGGGCGCGGTCACGGCGAGATGGAACACCGCCGAGAATCCGAAGGTCTCGGCTTCGGTGCGATACCCGGTCGCCTCGACGAACGTGGCGAACGCGTCGTTCGTCACCGTCGTGGCGTCGATCGAGAACGACGGCAGCGTCACCTCGTGGCGCGGGGTCTCGCCGTCGCCGGGATTCTCGTCGCCCGAGGAGTCGCCCATGACGAACGTGCCGGCGGGCACCTCCGCCTGGTCGATGGCATGCGCGCCGGCCCGGCCGGAAGGCGGTGCGGCCTCAGGTGGGCGGCCGATCTGCACCAGGGCGGATCTGGACGGGGATCCGCACCCGCAGCCGCAGCCCTCCGCCGTCGTCATCCGGGCCTCCGTTCGGATCCTCATCGATCCTATCGAGCGCCGCCGCACTCGCCCGCCCTACGCCTCGCCGTCGAGCTCGCGGATCGGCCGGCCGGCGAAGAACGCCGCGATGTCCTCGACGGCGTCGCCGTAGAACGTGCGGTAGTTCCCGCGGGTCACGAATCCCATGTGCGGCGAGCGCAGCACGCGCGCGCCGGTCGAGGCATCCGCTCGGCGAAGCCAATGATCCCGGGGGACCGGCTCGTGGTCGTAGACGTCGAGACCCACGCCGTCGATCCATCGCTCCTCGACCGCCCGGCAGAGCGCGACCTCATCGACGAGCGGGCCCCGGGCCGTGTTCACCAGGATCGCGTGGCGCGACATGCGCCGCAGATCGTCCGCGCCGACGATCCCGCGCGTCGAGTCGGACAACGCCAGATGCAGCGACACGATGTCGGCGCGCGAGAAGAGCTCGGCCTTCTCCACGGCCACCGCGTCCGCCGCCCGCGCACGGTCCTCGGTGAGGTTCGGGCTCCAGGCGATCACGGACATGCCGAACGCCCGGCCCACCGCGGCGACCCTGGCGCCGAGGCGGCCGAGCCCCACGATCCCGAGCGTGCGGCCCTCGAGGTCACCGGGCACGCGCGTCTGCCACGCACCCGCTCGCACGGCCGCGTCATCGGCGGCCACCTCGCGCACCAGCCCGAGGATCAACGCCCAGGTCAACTCGACCGTGGGCCCGGCATGGCCTCTGGTCCCGCACACCGTGATGCCGAGGCGCCGGGCGGCAGCCACATCGATCGCGGCGTTGCGCATACCCGTCGTCACCAGGAGCCTCAGATCGGCGAGCCCGGCGAGGACCTGCTCGGGGAACGCGGTGCGCTCGCGCATCGCCACGACGACGTCGAATCCGCGCAGCGCCGCGACCACCGAAGCCGCGTCCGGAAGCGGGTCGCGGAACGTCACCACGTCGGCGTCGAGACGCGACCAGTCCGCAGCGTCCAGGGCCGCCGACTGGTAGTCGTCGAGGATCGCGACGCGGGTTCGCGCACCGGAGGCATCCATCGGGTTCAATCTCACCCTCCCGCGACCGGTCGCCGAGGGCGCATTCAGCTGACCTGCTGTTCGGCGCGAAGGTGCGAGAGCGCCGTGATCGAGGCCCGGCGGATGTGCGCCGCGCACAGCTCGGCGGCCCGCTCGGACTCACGGTTCGAGATCGCGCCCACGATGCCGCGCAGCTCCTGCACGACCTCGAGCGGCCGGCCGGACTCCGACATGGACGTCGCCCGCAGCACCTGCACCCTGGCCTGGATGCTCTCGAGAAGCTGTTGCAGCGCCGCGCTCCGCGCGCCTTCGATGAGCACGGTATAGAACCGGTCCTTCGCACGCAGCACCTCGGCGATGGACGACGAGGACTTCGTGACGGCCTCGAGATGATCGACGGTCCCGCTCAGACGCTCGACCTGCTCCTCGGTCGCGCGCTCCACGAACCGCTGCACCACGAGCGACTCGAGCGACGCTCTGACCTCGTAGAGGTCGATCGCGTCCTCGAGCGACGGCGCGCTCACGATCGCCCCCTTCTGCGGCACGACCGTCACCAGGCCCTCGGCCGAGAGCTCCCGGATCGCCTCGCGGATCGTCGTCCGCGACACGCCGAGCCGCTCGATGAGCTCGCGCTCGACCAGACGCTGACCGGGTTGCAACGTGAAATCGAGGATCGCCTGCCGGAGCAACGACGTCACCTTCTCGCGAAGGGGCGCGGCGACACGGCCGAGCGGCTCGGAGGCCAACGAGTCGGCGAGCGAGTTCGTCGTCATCACTGTTCCCCTCGAATCGCGGCGTCGTGCTTCGCCCGTAAGCTACACCACCTCGGGCGTCGTGCACTGCGTCAGCCCCGGAACCGCCTCGACATCACCGCGACCACCGCGCTGTACGCGATCTCCCTCAACGTCTCGGGGGTTCAGCGCCCCTGACGTCTCCGGACGGGGCGATCATGGTCATCCCCGCGACCGGGATCCGATCGAACTGCGGCAAGAGCGTGGCCGCCGTCTCGAGGTCGATCGTGCGCTCGATCAGCCGCTGCGGCTGCAGCGCGCCCTGCGCGATGAGCGCGAGCATCTCCGGGTAGTCCGCGGCCGCCATCCCGTGGCTCCCGAGCAGGTCCAGCTCCCAGGCGATCGCCCGGGACATGGGAACTCGCGGATGACCGTCGAGCGGGGGAAGCAGCCCGATCTGCACGTGCCGGCCGCGCCGGCGAAGACTCAGGATGGCGTCCGCCGCGGTCTGCTCGCTCCCCACGGCGTCGACGGACACGTGGCTCCCGCCGCCGGTGATCGCGTCGACCGCGGCGGGAACATCCATGAGGTCTGCGCCGTCCACGCCGTCCGCGAGGATCGTGTGCTCGGCGCCGAGCTCGGCGGCGAGCGCGAGCGCCCCCGGATTCCGGTCGACGGCGATGGGTCGCCCGCCGAGGGCGCGTGCGATCATCACGGCGCTGAGGCCGACCCCTCCGGCCCCGATCACCGTCACCCATTCGCCGGCCTGCACGTGAGCGCGCCCCACGAGGGCGCGGTAGGCGGTCGCGAACCGGCATCCCAGGCTCGCCGCGGTCGCGAAGTCGACGTCCTCGGGGATGGCGACCAGGTTCGTGTCGGCGGCGTGCAGGGCCACATACTCGGCGAACGAACCCCAGTGGGTGAATCCCGGCTGCTGCTGATCGGGGCAGACCTGGGCGTTCCCGCCGAGGCACCACTCGCAGCGACCGCAGCCGCAGACGAAGGGGACCGTGACCCGGTCCCCGACGTTCCAGCGCCGGACGTCCGGGCCGACCGCGGTCACCACGCCGGCCAGCTCATGCCCGGGAACGTGGGGCAGGGCGACGTCATCGTGACCCGACCACGCGTGCCAGTCGCTGCGGCACATGCCCGTGGCCACCACCCGCACGACGACGCCGTCGTGCGGTGCCTCGGGCACGGGGACCTCCCGGACCACAGGCTGAGTTCGAATCGCATCGAAGACGACGGCTCGCATCGGGCAAGTCTCTCAGGACGGCGGGGATCTCCGATCCGGGCCTACCGGGTGGGCCCCGCCGTCGACCAGAGCGCGGCGGCCACGAGCAGCGGCTGGAAGAGCAGCCGGACGGCTCGCGCGCGGTGAGTCGCGGCAGGATGCCTCGCGCAGCACCTGATCGGGCGTCGGCCGCCGCACGCTGCCCGGGGATCAGCGATCCAGCTGCATCCGAGCCCACGCGTACGCCGTCGCGCTGCCGAACACGGCCGGCACCACGAGGACGGCCGACAGTGCGGGCCACGGCACGGTCTCGGGCGCGATGGCCCAGAGCGCGGGTGCCACGAACGGAACCCAGACCCCGACGCCGAGCACGGCCGAGACCTGCGCGGCGATGATGAGCACGATCGTCGCCGCGATGCCGGCGAGCACGCTCCGGGCGATGCTCGCGACCCAGCCGGCCGGCACGGCGAGCAGCGCCGTGAGCATCGTGAGCAGCGGGATGCGGAGCAGCTCGACGCTGCCGGCCGGGTCGGTGGCGAAGAGGCCCGCGATCAGCCCGAGCCCGGCGAGCAGCAGGGTGAGGACGACGGCGACCGCCGCCGCCCACGTCAGATAGACGGCGAGCTTGCCGATGGCGATGCTCGAGCGGCGCACGGGGAGGGCGAAGAGACCGGCGACGGTTCCGTCGGCGAACTCGCGGCCGAACAGCCAGGCGATGAGAATGCCGCACGCGCCGAACCCGCCGGCCGCAAGGATCTGCGCCGCCGTCCCGACGAGCAGCGCCCAGCCGTGCTCGTCAGCGAGCGGGCCGAGCCGCGCGAGGATGCGCGCATCGCCCGCTGCGGCCGCGAAGAGCAGTCCCGCCGTGAGCGCGGCGAGACCGCCGACGAGGATCACCGTCGTCCAGGGCACGACCCGCGAAGCGAACGCCTTGCGCGACTCGACGGCGAACGCGATCCCCACGCCGCTCATGCGCTGCCCCGGTTGAGATCGTCGGCGAGGACGAGTGCGAAGAACGCCCGCTCGAGATCGGGCGCGCCCGGATCGAGTGCGCCGATCAGCCGGCCCTCGTTGAGCACGCTGATGCGATGCGCGACCCGGGCGACCTCATCGAGATGGTGACTCGACACCAGCACGCCGGCCCCGGCCGCCGCGCGGCGCAGGACCGCCTCCCGCACGCGGATCACGCCGGCGGGATCGAGGGCGTTCGTAGGCTCGTCGAGCACGATGAGTGCCGGATCGTGCTGGAGCGCCGCCGCCAGCCCCACCCGCTGGCGGTTGCCGAGCGAGAGCCGACGAACACGCACGTGCGCGTAGCGCCCGAGGTTCAGCTCCTCCATCGAGGCATCCGCCATGGTCGCCGCCTGGGCGCGCCCGGCGCCGTGCAACCGGGCCACCAGGCGGAGATTGTCGCGGACGTCGAGCTCGCCGTAGGCGAGCGCCTGTTCGACGAGGTGCCCGACGCTCGCCCAGGCCGACGCGGGCAGCTCGTCGATGCGTGTACCGTCGATGCGCACGTCGCCCCCGTCGGGGCGGAGCATCCCCAGCATGAGGCGCATCAGCGTGGTCTTCCCCGCGCCGTTCAGCCCGACCAGCGCATGGATCTCACCCGGTGCGACGCTGAGATCGACCCCGTGCACGCCCGCACCGCCGCGGAACGTGCGACGCACACCGCTCAGCTCGATGCGAGGTGGGTGCATCCCGTCACCTCATCCCGGTCGTCATGGTCGATCACCTGCCGACCAGACTTCCCGGCTCACCGGGATCAAGTGTATGGCGGGGTCGTGCGCTGAGTCCTTGGTGGAAATAGTGTGCTCGTGATGTTCCCACTGATCCTTGGACTCATCTCCCTCGCGTACGGGGCGACCTTGGTGAGCGCGCCCGGCGCGGTGAGCCGCGTGAATACCGCGATGAGGACCCGGCTCATGGGTTGGATCGATCCGACCGCGCGAAAGGTGCAGCCGAACTGGGTCTACGTCATGGTCGGATGCGGCGCCATGCTCATGGGCGTCGTCATGGTCATCGCCGGAATCGGGATATTGAGCGGGATCTTCGTCTCCGCCCGATCGTGAACGGGGCGCGGCGGAATGCCCCGAGCGCGGCCGCCGTGTGCGTCGGTCACCTGAGGGCGGTGATGATCGTCAGTGCGGCGGCGGTGCCGTGCTCCTTCCGCATCCGCTGCGCCACCGCGCGGACCGGCTCGCGGTATCGTGGCGCCGCGTCCAGTGCCGCTCCCGCGTGCGCCGCGGTCACCCGGCCGTGCGCTACGGGACGGGGCGCGAGTCCGCGCCGGTGCAGCATCGCGCCCCAGAACGGTTGGTCGGCGATGAATGGGATCACGACGGACACCGCGCCCGCCCGTGTCGCGGCCTGCACGGTGCCGATCCCGCCATGGTGCACGGCGGCGACGGCGTGCGGCAGCACGAGGTCGTGCGGCGCGGAGCGCACCACGAACACGTCGTCGCCGCGCAGTGCAGGGGCGATCTCGATGCCGCCGAGCCCCGTCGCGACGAACAGGCGCTGCCCGCGGGTGCGCGTCGCGTCGACGAGGGCGCGTCCGCGCGCGGCCGGGTCGCCCGACGCCATCGAGCCGAACCCGGCGTAGACGAACGGGCCACCGGCGATGAACGCTGCGGCGTCCGGCTCGAGGTCCGTGGTCGGGCCGGAGTCGACCCAGGGGCCCGTGAGGTGCACGCTGGGCGGCCAGTCATCGGGTCGCTCCAGCAGGGCAGGGCTGATGGGCAGCAGCGTGGCCGCCGGCGGCGGCATCCGGCGGTTGCGCCGCACGCCGAGCAGGTGCGCCGCCTCGTCGAGGGCGGCGCCGAACATCGACGACGCAGCCGAGGCGGCGAAGTAGGTGAACCTGTTGAGCGGCCCGAGATCAGCGGTGACCGTGCCCGCCGCCGGGAACGCCCGCGTCGGCGTGACCGCCGGCACCATCTCGACGAGCACATGCGGGATGCCGAGCGAGACGGCGATGAGCGGCGCCGAGAGGACCTTGGGATGCGCGACGACGATGTCGGGCTCGAACGCGAGCGCTGCACGCGCGGCGCCCACGATGACGCCGCGCATGATCGGCTTCACCACGGTCCGGTAGCTGCGAAACGCTGCGCCGATCGAGACCCCCTGGTCCTCGATCATGGCGGAATAGTCGATACCGAGACTGACGAGGTCGACGCCGTCAGCCGCGACGCCCGAACGGTCGGGAGCGGCGACCCGCACCTCATGCCCTGCCGCATCGGCCGCCCTCGCGAGTGCGATGAACGGCTCGACATCGCCGCGTGATCCGGCGGTGATGAGTAACACCCTCACGAGCGGCCGTCGGCCGCAGGGGACGCCGCGTCGAGGAGCCCGTCGTCGACGAACAGCCCTCGTGTGAAGATCTCGGCGAGCGCCACCGCAAGCCGGCCGGTGCCGTCGTCCGTCCACTCGGCGAGCCGCCGACGCAGCAGGAACGGCGCCACTCCGAGCACGACCAGCGCCACAGCCTGCGCCTCCGGATCGACCGATCGATGCATCCGGCCGGCTGCGACGTTCTCGTCGACGGCCTCGCGTGCGACGTCCAGCATCCGGGCGAACAGCGCCGACGCGGCATCCGTCGGCCCGTCGAGCATCGTCGCGAGATACGGCCCGAACGTCTCGACCGCGTCGCGCAGCGCCTCGGCCGGATCGAGCCGATCGGTGCGTTTGTCGAGCAGAAACCTCTCGACGCGGGAATCGCACTCGGCGCGCAGCTCGGCCTTGCCTCCGAAATGATGAGTGACCAGCGCGGCGCTCACCCCAGCGCGTGCCGCGATCTCGCGCACCGTCGCCCTGGCGTACCCGTGCTCGGCGAAGCACTCGAGCGCGCTCTGCACGATGCGGGCGCGAGCGCTGACGTCGTCTCGAGCGATCGGTGCGCTGACTGTACGCATGTACAGCATGCTATACGTGCGTACAGTTACCAGTCCAAGGAATGGTCAACGGACTCCGCGCGGCGCGAATCGCGCTGCCGGGCGCTCAGCGCGGCGGTGACTCGAGCTGCGCATTTCATCAGGGTGGATCCGGGCGGGCCAGGGTGAGCTCGACCATCGGGAGTGAGGTCACGCGCTGGCCGGTGATCTTCTCGATCGAGTCGCGCAGGATCTTCCAGGCCTTCGGATGGGCGGCGCGGTAGCGGGTGAGGGTCGCATCGCTCTCATCTGCGGCCATCATGCGGGCGTACGCGGGAACTGCGATTCGCCGGCCGATGCTCACACGGCAATTCGGATCCTCCTTCAGGTTGCGGTACCACTGGGCTTGGGTGCCGAATCCGCTGACGACCGCGAGTCGGTCCGGCGATGAGTGTTCGACCACCTCGAGACACACGTACCGCGCGAGTCCCGACTTCCGGCCGGTGTGCTGAAGCATGAGCACACGGTCTCCGAGCAGCCAGCCGAGCCGGTGTCGATAGAGCCAGATGGGCGCTCGAACGAGCGCTCGCGTTCGGAGGATGCCGGCGCCGAGGGCGCTGAGCGCTGAGGGCATGTGGGCAGGCTAGCCGCATCGGCTCGGTAGCGCTCGCGGAGCGGCTCACGCGCCGCCCTCTCCATGACGCCCCCTCCAGGCTGATGAGGCGCGATGTCAGCCGTCCGCCGTTTCCCGCTCGGGGTCGAAGCCCGCCTCCTGCGCGACGCGGCGTACGAACCGCCCGCTGACCGGACCGACGACGAGCAGCAGCAGCCAGGTGAGCTTGCCGGCGGTGCCGCCGAAGAGGATGGCGATCGGGATGGAGATGATGAAGACCGCGGGCTTCAGGAGGGCGTCGATGAACTCGGCACGTGCGACCTCGGCCGGCACGTGTACCCGCCCGAGGCCTCGGCGCATCGCTCCGCGGTACATGAAAGTCTGGACGAGGATCGCGGCGGCGACGTTCACCGCGTAGAGCACGGTGGTCACGGGGAGGTCGTCGACAGCGGGATCGCTGATCCCCTGAGTGGTGAACGGGATGAAGATCACGAGCCCGACCAGTGCGATGTTCCAGATCACCGCCGGAGAGTCGAAGCTGCGGAGTCTGGCGATGAGCTCCTGGTTGGCGCGCCAGAACGCGACGATCACGACGAAGCTGATGAGGAATCCGAGCAGCTGTGTGCCGAACCCGCCGCTGAGCACCGAGCCGAGGTCTTCCCAGGCGGCGGCCGGCGGCATGTCGATGTTGGCGATGAGCAGGGTCAAGGCGAATCCGAATACGGCGTCGAAGAACCCGAGGCTGCGATCGAATTCGGATGTTCCGCGCGCATATCTCATCCGGTCATTGTGGCGCGGAGCCGATGCGTCCCGCGCGAGAGCGCGGAGTCTTCCGAGCTCTCCCGTTCCGGTGTCCACGGGTTCGCCACCGGCGCTGCCCTTCCGCGGACATCGAGAACGCAGTAAGATCCATTCTATGGATGCCACTTCCACAGAATGGAACCTCGGTGCGCTCCCCGACGGACATGGTTCCCTCGAGGAGCTCGCGCGTGATCTGAGCGCGCTCGGCGGCGATGCGCCTGGAGCGGTCTCCCGCTGGATGACGCGTCCCGCGGTGCTTCGTCGAGTCGGTCTCGCCCTCGCCGATGAGGTCCCGGCCACCGCGAACCGCATCATCACCGGCGGTGAAGGCGCACCCACGTTGGGTGCGGCCGTGTCGCTGATCACGGGCCTTCCGTTTGCGGTGATCGACGCCGATCAGATCGTGTTCGGTGAACTGCACCACGGGGAGGACGCCTCGCTCTTCGCGGTCACGAGCACCGAGCTGGAGGCGCTCCGCAGCACGGTCGAGCGATCGACGACCGGTCGGCTCACGACCAGGTGCGTGTTCGGTGCCTCGCGAGAGGCCGTGTTCTTCACCGACGACCAGGGCGTGGTCACGTGGACGGAGAGATGACGATGAACATCGATGAAGCGCTCGGCCGGGTGCGATCCGGCGACCGGATCGACACCGGACGTGATCCACAAGCCGTCGCCGTCGTCGGCGCGGCGCTGGCCGAGCGCCTGCGCGGCCTCTCCCCGGATGCCCTGGTCTGCTGGGAGGGTGACGACGAGAGCGTGATCGCGCACGCGGTGGGCGTGGCGCTGGGTGTGCCCGTCGTGCGCGCGATCGAGGACATGGGCATTCTGACCCTCGATGGCGAGGCCCCCAGCGGCGCCCGGGTCGTGCTCCTCGCCACACAGTGGGGCGGGCGGAACCCCGCAGGCTCCCTGCTCGGCCTCCTGCACAACAACGCGCTCCATCCGGTCGCGCTCGCCGCGGTGCTCGCGGCCTCGCGTGACGCGAGCATCGATCTCCCGACGATCACATTGGAAGACGAGTGACGGCGACAGCGGCGACCCCCGCCGTACGCATCGACGCGAAGGCGATCGACCAGCTCATCGCCGCGTTCGCTGCGCTGACCGAGACGAGCGAGGGGGTCACCCGCCTCGGCTACACGGCGCTCGAACGGCGAGCCCACGCGCTCTTCGCCGAGGAGATGCGTGCCCTCGGGCTCGAGGTGTGGCAGGACACGGCGGGCAACACCATCGCCGAGGCGCCCGGGCGGCGACCAGGTCCCGCCGTCGGCACCGGTTCCCATCTGGATTCCGTCCCGCTCGGCGGCCGCTTCGACGGGATCGCGGGCGTCTGCGCAGGCATGGTCGTCGCCCGGGCGCTCCGCGAACGGGCTGAACCGACGAACCTCCCGTGGCGGTTCGTCGTCTTCGCCGCCGAAGAGGGGGCGCGGTTCGGGCAGGCCTGCAACGGCAGTCGTGCCGCCGCCGGCCTAGTCGGCTCCGGCGATCTCGAGCGATTGGTCGACGCGGACGGGACCACGATGTCCGACGCGATGACCGCCGTCGGTCTCGCTCCCGAACAGATCGCGTCCTCGGCCTGGCGGACCGAGGACTGGGCCGCGTTCATCGAGCTGCACATCGAGCAAGGGACGGTGCTCGAGGCATCCGCAACCCCCATCGGTGTCGTGGATGCGATATCGGGAAGCTCGCGCTTGCAGATCCAGCTCGACGGCGTCGCCTCGCACACGGGCGGAACGCCGATGCACCAACGCCACGACGCCCTCGCGGCCGCGGCGGAATGCGTCATCACATGCGAGCGCGTCTCCAACGACCTGTCGCATCACGGCACTCGCGTGACGGTCGGGCGCATGGACGTCCAGCCCGGATCCATCACGACGATCCCGGGTCGTGTCGTGTTCTCCGTCGACGTGCGCGACTTCGACAGCGAGCGTCAGCGTCGCACGGCGCGGCTGCTGGACCGGGAGTTCCAGGCGATCGCGGCGCGGCGCGGCGTCGACTACCGCAGCTCGGTGATCGGGGACACCTCCCCGGTCGTGCTGCCCATCGGGATCGTCGACACCATCGCCGCCGCGGCGGCCGGTCGCTCGATGTCGTATCGATTGCTGCCGAGCGGTGCGAGTCACGATGCCCAGCAGATCAGTCGAATCACGCCGACCGGGATGATCTTCGTGCCGAGCGTACGAGGTCTGTCGCACGTGCCCGAGGAAGCCACGGATCACGCGGACATCGCGCGCGGAGCCGAGGTCCTGTTCGACAGCATGCTCGCCATCGACGCGCGGCATGCAGTGCCGGCAGGGGAAGCGGCGTGACCTCCCAGTTGATCGAGAACGTCCGTGTGCGCGGAGCCGCTGAGCCCGTGGACGTGACGGTCGACGGTGGGCGCATCGTGCGCATCGCAGCGACGCGTGCGGCTGAGCCGTGCACTCGGGTCCTGCTTCCCGGATTCGTCGACATGCACACGCACCTTCGTGAGCCGGGCGGCGAGCACGCCGAGACCATCCAGACCGGTACGGCTGCCGCGGCCGCCGGCGGGTACACCGACGTGTTCGCCATGGCCAACACGAATCCGGTGACCGACACGCTCGGTCGCGTCCACGCGATGCGCCGCTTGGCGGAGCGCGCGTCGGCTCGTGTGCACGTCGTCGCCGCCGCGACCGTGGGTCAGCAGGGGCGCGAGATCGTCGACGTGCCGACGCTGCGAGGCGCGGGCGTCCGCATGTTCTCCGATGACGGGCGCTGCGTGGACGACGACGGAGTCGCACTGCGCGTGCTGGAGGCCGTCGCCGAGTTCGGGGGAGTCTTCGCACAGCACGCGCAGAGCGCGACCATCGTCGGGTCCGGCGTCGTGAACCTGCCTGTCGCAGAGATCGTCGGATGCGCAGGCTGGCCCGGCGTGGGCGAAGAAGCGATCATCGCCCGCGACATCGCGATCGCACGCGCAACCGGTGGCCGGTTGCACGTGTGCCATGTCTCGACGGCGCGCTCCGTGGACCTCATCAGGTGGGCGAAATCGATCGGCGCCCCGGTGACGGCGGAGGTGACCCCCCATCACTTGACGCTGTTCGACACCGACGCGGCAGAACGAGGTCCGGCGTTGAAGGTGAATCCGCCGCTCCGCTCGGCGGAGGATGTTCGCGCGCTGCGAGCGGCGCTGCTGGACGGAACGATCGATGTCATCGGGACCGACCACGCGCCCCACCCGGCCGAGACGAAAGCCGGGAGCTGGGCGGACGCGGCGTTCGGAATGACGGCGATCGAGACCGCGCTACCCGTCGTGGCCGAGGTGCTCACGGTGGGTGGACGGACGGACTGGACCCGGCTCGTCGAAGTGATGTCGGCTCGCCCGGCGCAGATCACGGGACTCGCCGAGAACTCGGTGGAGATCGGCGCCGCCGCCGACTTCACGGTGATCGAGGATGCGCCGGGCGGCCGGATCGACCTCGACACCCACCTGAGCCGTTCTGCGAACTCGCCGTTCAGCGGGTTCCCGGCGACGCATCGCGTCGCGCTCACCGTGCTCGACGGTCGCGTCACCTACTCGCGCTGACCGGCGTGCCTTCGCTCGGCACCCGGTCGGATGTCCCGTCGAGATCACGGACCGCGCCATCACGGATCCCCACCCACCGGAGGGCGTTCGGGGTGACGACGCCGATCCGCTCCAGCGCGCGGCGCGCGGTGTGGTCGACGATCTCGGCAACGGATGCCGGCTGCGTGTAGAACGCGGGAACGGGCGGATAGATCACTGCGCCGCTCTCCGCCGCCATCGTCATGAGCCGGAGATGCCCGACGTGCAGGGGCGTCTCGCGGACGAGGAGGAGCAGCGGGCGTCCTTCCTTCAACGTGACGTCGGCCGCGCGGACCACGAGATTGTCGTCATAGGCGTTCGCGATGCCCGAGAGGGTCTTCACCGAGCAGGGCGCGACGATCATGCCGTCGGTCCGGAACGAACCACTCGAGATGGCGGCGCCGAGGTCCGCATCGGAGTACACGACGTCGGCGAGCCGGCTCACCTCCGAGATGGTCGACCCGGTCTCGGAGTGGATCGTGCTCCGCGCGCCGCGGCTGATCACGAGATGCGTTTCGACGTCGGGAAGGTCTCGGCACAGCTCGAGGGCGCGAACACCGTACGCCGCGCCGGAGGCTCCGGTGATCGCCACGACGATCCGCCGGACTTCAGCCGGCGTGCTCATGCGATCGCGGTTCCGCTGGCGGGCGGCGCGGGTGTGCCGCCGATCGCCAGTGTGATGTCGTCGGCGGTGCGGGTGACCGCCTGGATGATCTCGAAGCGTCGCTGCTGCGGCTGGCTGCGCTCCTGCGACGACGTCAGGGTGACGGCAGCCACGATCGCTCCGCTCGCATCCCGGACCGGGGCGGCGGAGGCCCAGATGTCGAAGTCGAACTCGTTGTCGCACACGTCGTAGCCGTAGTCGCGGATGTTCCGGACGTGGACGAGCACCTCGTCCGTGTTCGACGGCGTGCCCGGCATCAGGCGTTCGAACGTGTGGTCTCGGAGCAGGTCCTCGATCGCCGAGTCGTCGAAGTCGCTGTACAGCACCCGGGCGCTCGCTGCCGCGTGGAGGGGGACGGCCTGGCCGATCTTGACCGAGAGGTGCAGCGGCCGCCGGCTGTCGACGAGCGCGACGCAGACGGCGCGGCCGTCGATGAGCTGGGTCATCATCACCGTCTCGTTGAACCGTTCGCTCAGTTCGCGGAGATTGTGCTCGGCGGTCGCGGCGAGCGTCTCGCGCCTCGTGACGGAGGACAGGCGGAGCAGGCGGCGCCCTGGATGGTATTCCAGGGTCGCCGGGTCGCGCCGGATGAAGTCCTCGTCGGCCAGCACCTTGAGCAGCCGGTGCGTCGTGGCCAGGGGGTATCCGAGTCGCTCACTCGCCTCCGTGAGCGAGAGGCCTTCGCTGGACTCCCCGATGAGGGTGAGCGCGTTCAACGTTCGGATCACGACGTTCATACAGCATTCCTTGCACTCGTCCGACGAAGAAACATCCTCGACTCCCATTCTACGGAAGCGTACCGACCAGGCCTTGACAACCGTTCGGTGATGATTGTTCCATGGACTTCGATAATACGGAAGCTACTTCCATGAGGCGAACGGAGACGCGATGAAGCGCGCTTGGCGAGATCTGCGAGAGTTCCTCGCGGCACTGGAGGAGCGGGGAGATCTGGTCACCGTGTCCGACGAGGTCGACTGGGAGTACCAGGCCGTCGCGCTGACGCGTCAGTCCTCGGACGTCGACGGGCCGGCGCTCCTCTTCGACCGCATGCGCGACAGCGAGTACCGCTGCCTCAGCGGGCTGTTCGGCTCCGCGCGCCGCGTGGCCCTCGCGCTCGGCCACGACTACGACTACCTGCTTCGGAACTTCGGCGAGCTCGAAGGGCTCATGCTGCCCCCGGAGCTGACCGATCAGCCGGCGCCGTGCCAGGAGGTGGTGGTGCAGGGCGACGACATCGACGTCCTCTCCATGCCCCTCCTCCGGCACTTCGAACTCGACGGCGGCCGCTACCTGACCGCCGGGCTGCAGGTCTCTCACGACCCGGACTCCGACGCGGCCAACGTCTCGATCCACCGGCAGCTGCCCATCGACAAGACGCACCTCACGGTGTTCGCGCCGCAGGGGCGGCATCTTCGGACGATCATCGAGCGGTGGCACGAGCGCGGCGTGGAGGCGCCCATCGCCGTGGTCATCGGCGCCGACCCGGTGACGCAGATCGCGTCGCAGGCCCGCGCGCCGTTCGGCGTCGACGAGTTCTCGATCGCCGGCGGCATGCGAGGCGAGCCGCTCGAGATGGTGAAGTGCCTCACCAACGACATCAGGGTCCCTGCCACGGCGGAGCTCATCGTCGAGGGGTACGTGGAGATGGGGCGGCTCGAGCCCGACGGGCCCTTCGGCGAGTACCCGGGCACCTACAGCGAGGCGAAGCCGGCCCCGGTCATGCGCGTGACGGCGATCACGCACCGGCGCGACGCGATCTACCAGAACACCCTCACCGGCACGCCGATGACGGAGAACCACTGGATGATGCAGCCGTCGGCGACGGCGCTCGCGTACCGGGAGGCGCTCCGGGTGACGCCGGAGATCCGAGGCATCCATGTCACGCCAGGCGGCACGACCCGCCATCACGTGGTGGTCTCGATGAAGAAGCGCCATCCCTCCGAGGCTCGGAACGTCATGCTCGCGCTGCTCGCGAGCACGCTGGGTGCGAAGCTCGTCACGGTCGTCGACGAGGACATCGACCCCTACGACCTGCAGCAGGTGGAGTGGGCGGTGAACACGCGCGTGCAGCCCGACCACGATGTCGTCATCGTGCCGAACCTGCACAGCCCGACCTTGGACCCCTCCGCGCCTGCGGCGCGCACGAGTGCGAAATGGGGCATCGACGCGACCGCACCGATGGGCATCGAACGTCGCATGTACGAAGCCCCGCTGGTCGTCGGCAGCGAGAACTGGCCGCTCGCCGACCTGCTGACTGCGCAGGGCTGGTCGATGCCGGACGAGGGCGGATACCTCGAGGGGAGGAATGCCAGGTGAACCGGGTGTTTCCGAGCGTGGACGCCTACGGGTGGCGCGGCCGGATCGGGCTGATCCTGCCCGCTGACAACGTGCTCATGGAGCCCGAGCTCAATGCGCTGCCCCTCGTGGGCGTGAGTTTCCACGGCCTTCGGCTCACCGCCACGGAGCCGGAGGCGATGCGCCGGCAGGCGGTCGAGCTCGCGCGGGCGGTACGCGAGCTGGGACTCGACGCCGTCGTCTACGCGTGCGCCGAGACGAGCTTCAACGGCGGCGACGGGGTCCGGACCTCGCTCTCCGAGACGATCGAGCAGGAGTGCGGCGTGCCCGTGGTCACGGCCACGAACGCGTTGCTCGCGGCGCTGGAGTTCAGCGGGGCGAAGCGCCTGGCCGTCGCGACGCCCTACTCCGCGGTGTCCGCCGGGATCCTCGAGGGGACGCTCAGGGACCACGGGTACGACATCGCGGCCTCGATCCATCGTGACTTCAGTCTGGAGTCCTCGGACCCGAGGGTGTGGTATCTCACGAACCGGCAGCCCGCGACGCTCTCGTACGAGATCGCGAAATCGATCGAGGATGTCGATGCCGACACCGTGGTGATGGTCTCGACGAACTGGGCGACGCTGCAGATCGTCGAGTTCCTCGAGCGTGACACGGGCAAGCTCGTCCTCACGACGAACCAGAGCATCCTGTGGTGGCTGTTGCGCCGACTGCGGATCCGCCAGGAGGACCTCGGGATCGGCCGGCTCTTCGCGCAGCCCGAGACATCCGCTGCGCTCGAGGGCGCGGGTGAGGCGTCGTGATCGAGCTCGGCGGCCGGCGTGCGCTCGTCACCGGGGCGAGCGGCGGGTTGGGCTCGGCGATCGCCATCGGCCTCGCAGCGGCCGGCGCGTCGGTGGCGGTGCATGCCCGGCGTCACGCCGCGGGCGCGGCCGTCGTCGACCGGATCCGGGCCGAGGGCGGATCGGCGTCGCTGGTCCTCGGCGACGTGGCCCGGTCCGAGGGTGCGGCCGCCGTCGTCGACGGGGCGGTCGCCGCGCTCGGTGGCCTGGACGTGCTGGTCAACAACGCCGGAGTCATGTCCACGACGCCCTTCCTCGACCTCGACGCGGATGAGTGGGAGCGGGTGATCGGCACGAACCTGACCGGGTACTTCCTGGTCGGCCAGGCCGCCGCCCGGCACATGGTCGGGGCCGGTGGGGGGGCCATCGTCAACGTCTCGTCGACGCGGCAGACCCAGGCGTGGCCCGGGAGCACGGCCTACGCGAGCTCGAAGGGCGGCATCGCGATGCTCACGAGATCGATGGCCCTCGAGCTCGCACCGCTGGGTGTGCGCGTGAACAGCATTGCGCCGGGCACGTTCGTCACGGACCTCAACCGGCACTATCTGACCGATCCGGAGTTCAGGTCGAAACGGATCGCGACGATCCCGGCGGGCCGCTACGGCGAGACGGACGAGGTGGTCGCCGCGGTCGCCTATCTGGCGTCGGACTCGGCGTCGTTCGTGATCGGGGCGTCGCTGGCGATCGACGGCGGGCAGACGATCTGGTGAGCCAGGAGAAGGAGAACACGATGCTGGTGCTCGACCGGGCCGAGGTCGAAGGCCTGTACACGATGGCCGACGCCTTCGCGGCGGTCGAGCGGGCCGCCGTCGCCTGGACCTCGGGGCATGCCGACGTCCCGGCGCGCACCGCGCTCCATGCCGAGGAGAGCGGACTCGAGACGCTGGTGATGCCGGGCGCCATGGGCGGCCGGTATACGGGGGCGAAGATCTGGTATGCCGGGCCGCAGGGGCCGAACCTCCCCACCTCGTCGGCGGTGATCGTGCTGATCGATCCGAGCCTCGGGGAGGTCCTCATGGACGGGTCGGTCATCACCGACCTGCGGACCGGCGCGATGACCGGGGTGGCGGCACGCGTCCTGGCCCCGCGCAGGGCGAGCGTCGCCGCGATCGTCGGGGCGGGCATCCAGGCTCGGGCCCAGGCGCTCGCGCTGATCCACGCCCTGCCGGGGCTGCGGGAGATCCGCATCACGTCCCGGCGTCCGGAGGCGCGCGCCGCGTTCGTCGAGCACCTCCGTGCCGAGCTCGGCACGAGAGCGCCCGAGCTGACGATCCTGCCGGCCGAGGACGCGGAGTCGGCGTGCCGCGGCAGTGACGTCATCGTCGCTGCGACGACTTCGAGGACGCCGGTCGTGCTCGACGACTGGGTCGGGCCGGAGACGCTCGTCTGCGGGGTCGGGAGCCATGATCCCGATGCCGCGGAGCTCGATCCGGCGATCGTCCGCCGTGCGACGGTCGTCGCCGTGGACACCAAGCGTGGCGGGATCGACGGTGCCGGCGACCTGGGCCAGGTCATCGCGGCCGGCGACCTCGACCGGGATCAGGTCCTCGAGCTCGGCGACCTGGTCATGGCGCCGCCGGCCGTGCCGAGCGGAGTGCGCGTGCTGAAGACCGTGGGCTTCGCTGCCGCGGATCTCGTGTCGGCGCACGCCGTGGCGGCGGCCGCGGTGAAGACCGGCGTCGGAAGCCGGCTGAGGCTGCACTGACGGGCGACGTGCTCGCCTGAGCGTTGACATGCGTCGTCGCCGAAGCTAGTCTCACCATACCGCAAAACGGAACCACCTTCCAAATTACGGAAGTGCATCGACGTCGATGCGGCGGGAACGAACCAGTTCCCCTTGCACCACCAAGTGATCAGCGAACAGTGATGAGGGGAACCACCATGGGAAAGAAGTCAACTCGATCCGTCGCCGGCGCCGCCGCGTTGCTCGTGGCGATGGCGGTCTCGGGCTGTGCGGCCGACAGCAGCGCCGGCGAGGGGGGAAGCGAAGGGGGCAGCGAGACCACGACCGTGCGCGTCGCGACCAGCGTCTCGAACTCCTTCCCGTTCGTCGTCGTCCAGGCCGGCCAGCAGCTCGGCACGTGGGAGGACAGCGGCATCGAGGTAGAGGTCGTGGAAGGCACCACCCCGACGATCGGCCAGATCATGGCGGGCGGGCAGGCCGACATCGCGCTCGCCGCGGCCAGCACCGAAGCGGCGAGTCGCCAGTCGGGCGTCGAGATGACCATCGTCGCCAGCAACCTGTCCTACTGGGACCAGCGCATCATCGCCCGCCCCGGCACCGCCGACGTCGCAGAGCTCGAGGGCGGCAACTTCGGCATCACCGGCGCGGGTTCGCCCGGCGACTACTCGGTCGTGAAGATGGCCGAGGAGTCCGGATGGGCGGAGTCGGACTACACCGTCACGAGCCTCGGCAATCTGCAGGCGCTCATCGCGGCGCTCACCGCGGGCTCGATCGACGCGTTCGCGTGGAGCAGCCAGGCGGCCTTCCAGATGGAGGAGAGCGGCGAGGGCGTGATCGTCGCGGACGGAGCGGACTTCGTCGGCGAGAACGTCCTGCAGTCGTTCGCCGTCATGGACCAGTTCGCGGCGGACAACCCCGAGACCGTCCAGGCCTTCTTCGAGGCGTACTTCGCGACCGTCGAGCGGATCCAGGCCGACCCGCAGCTGTTCATCGACGTGCTCGTCGACGAGTGGGACGTGAACCCGGCGGTGGCCGAGCGGCTGGCCGAAGAGAGCCTGCCCGAGCTGTCGACGGACGGTGTGATCACCGAAGGGGAGCTCGAAGGCATCCGGGACGCCGTCGCCTTCAGCCTCGAGACGTCCGTGGACGACGTCGAGCCCGTCGCGTACACGTACTGGAAAGACCTGAAGTAATGGCGGCGACGATCACGGAGTCCCACCGGGCCGTCAGCCCGCGGAAGGGCGCCCGTGCCTTGGTGAAGCCCGAGCAGCGGTCGGATGCCAGGAAGGCGATGTGGCTGCGGGTCGCGTTCCTGGTGTTCGCCCTCGCGCTCTGGCAGCTGTTGGTCGTCGTCGGCGTGCTCAACGAGCGGTTCGTCTCGTCACCGCTCGCGGTGCTGCAGGCCATCCCGCAGCTCGCCGTGGACCCGCAGGCGCTCCGGGCGGTGGGCGAGACCCTGGCCGCCTTCGCCGCAGCGTTCGGGATCGGCACGTCGGCGGGCATCCTCGTGGGGGTGGTGTTCGGTCTGAACACCCTCCTGCGGGAGGCGTACTACCCGCTGATCATGCTCCTCATGGTCGTGCCGAAGTCCGTGTTCCTGCCGTTGCTCGTGTTGTTCTTCGGCCTGGGCACCGCGCCGGGGATCGCGTTCGGTGCACTCCTCGCCTTCGTGCACGTCGTGGTGAACGTCGTCGCCGGCCTGGACCTCGTGCCGCAGAAGTACCGTGACGTCGGCCGCGCGTATGACGCGAGCTCCACCCGACTGTTCTTCGACGTCATCCTGCCGGGGGCGGCGCCCGGGATCTTCGCGGGGCTCTGGCACGGGATCAGGAACGGCTTCATCGGCGTGGTCATCGCACAGCTGTTCGTCTCCACGGCGGGCATCGGGTACCTGGTCCGGATCTACAGCAACAACTTCCAGATCGACAACGCCATGGCGCTCACGCTGGTCATGGCCACGCTGGTCATCCTCACCGGCGCCATCTGGTCACGGCTGGAAGCGCGGCTGACGCGCTGGCGTCAGTGACCTCCCCCGAAGTCACCTCGCCCTAGAAAGGAAGCCACCATCGTGTCGCTGCTCACCGTCGAGAACCTCACCGTCACCTACGGAGCGGGTACCAAGGACGAACTCGTCGCCTGCGAGAACATCGATCTCTCCATCCGGCAGGGTGAGTTCGTCACCATCATCGGACCGTCCGGGTGCGGGAAGTCGACCCTCCTGCACACCATGGGCGGTCTCATCCCGCCCACCGCCGGACGCATCGCCTTCGACGGCAGCACCGTGACGAAGCCGAACCCGCACAACGCGGCGTTCGTGTTCCAGGACTACAGCCTGTTCCCCTGGAAGTCCGTCGAGGAGAACGCCGGGATGGGCCTCCGCTTCGCGGGCGGCTCCAAGGCCGAGGCCGCGCGCCAGGCGAAGCAGCAACTCGACTTCGTCGGCCTCCAGGGCTTCGGCGAGCGGTACCCCCGTGAGCTCTCGGGTGGAATGCAGCAGCGCGTGGCGATCGCCCGGGCACTGGCGCTGCAACCGAAAGTGCTCCTGATGGACGAGCCGTTCGGCGCGCTCGACGAGCAGACCCGCCGCAACCTCGGCACGGACCTGACGGGCATCCTCAGCGATGCCGGCCAATCGGTGGTCATGATCACGCACAGCCTCGACGAGGCCATCTTCTGGGCCGACCGGATCATCGTGATGAGCGCCCGGCCGGGCCGCATCGCCGAGGAGATCATCGTCTCCGAGCCGCGCCCGCGCCAGCTGGAGTTCATGACCACGCCGGAGTTCCAGGAGATCCGCGTCCACCTGTTCGAACAGCTCGAGTTCCACCAGGCCGAGGCGGCGGCGCGAGCGGCGGCCGCAGCGTGACCGCCGCCGACACGATCGCGCGCACTGGATGGCGCGTGCATCAACGTCGCATCAGCATCTGGGCGCTGCGGCTCGCGCTCGCGGTCATCTTCTTCGGGGCGTGGATCTTCGCGACCACGGTCGGCAACGTCTCACCGCTGATCCTGCCCTCCATCCCCGCGGTGTTCGACGCGTTCATCTCGCTCGTCATCACCCCGAACATCTGGGTGCAGGCGGGCATCACCGTCTTCGAGATGCTCGCCGGATTCGCACTCGCGGCGGCGACCGGGCTCATCGCCGGCTTTCTGCTCTCGCGGACGCGGATCACGGCGCTCGCTGCGGAGCCCCTGCTGGCGTGGGGCTACATGTTCCCGCTGGCGCTGCTCTACCCGATGTTCCTGCTGTGGGTGGGCGTCGGGCTCGAGTCGAAGATCTACTATGCGGCGGTCGGGGCCTTCTTCCCGATCGCGTACAACACCATCCGAGGCCTCAGCAGCGTCGACCGGAAGTACCTCGAGGTCGGGCGGGCCTTCGGGGCCAGCCGCACGCAGATCGATCTCGCGATCAAGTTCGGTGCGGCCCGGCCGATGATCCTCGCGGGCCTGCGGATCGGCTCGTCCATCGTCACGATCTACGTGGTGCTGGCCGAGCTCCTCGGCTCGAACCAGGGCCTCGGTCACGAGATCGAGGGGGCATCGAGCCGCCTGCAGATCCCGGACTCATACGCCACCGTGATCCTGCTGATCCTCGTCACGGTCGTCCTCCAGCGCATCATGGAGCATTTCCTGCGTGCCAAGCATGAGTAGCCCCGGCGGTCTCGCCGCCGGCGGTCCCGGCATCCGTGCCGTCCCCACGATCAGTGCAGAGAGGAACCGCAGTGTCCGTGTCTCATGACCTCCTCATCGTCGGAGGTTCGGTGCTTCGCGGCGTCGACGTCGACAGCACCCTCGAGCGGCTGGACCTCCGCATTCGGGACGGCGTGATCGTCGACCTCGCGCCGGCGCTCGAACGCACCCCGGACGATCGCGAGGTGCTCGACGCCACCGGCAAGATGCTCGTCCCAGGCATGATCAACTCGCACTACCACTCGCATGACACCCTCGCGAAGGGCACGCTCGAGGAGGAGCCGCTCGAATACTGGCGACTGCTGGCGCTTCCGCCGCAGTTCCCGCCGCGCACGCGGGAGGAGATCAAGGCGAGGACGCTGATCGGCGCGTACGAGAACCTCTGCTCCGGGATGACCACGGTGCAGGACATGGTGACGCTGTTCCCGTTCGACCCTGAACACCTCGACGCGGTCGTCGAGGCGTACGAGGAGATCGGCCTGCGCGCCGCCGTCGGGCTGCAGTACGCCGACCGGAAGGGCATCACCACGATCCCGTACTGGGAAGAGGTGTTCCCCGAAGAACTGCATGGCAGCCTCTCCACGGCCGCCGAACCGGACGCCAAGATCGACCAGCTCGCGCACCTCGAGGACGCCTACCTCAAGGCCGCGCCCCGGCGGCTGGTCAGCTGGGCGCTCGGCCCCTCAGCGCCCGAACGCTGCACCCCGGCGCTGATCGAGCGTACGGTGGCGCTCGCCGAACAGTACGACCTGCAGATCTTCTCGCACATCTACGAGTCGCGAGCGATGGCGTTGCAGGCACGTCTCGAGTATCCGCAGTACGGGGGCTCGCTCATCCGCCGGCTCCACGCCGAAGGGATGCTCGGCCCGCGACTGAACCTCGCCCACAGCGTGTGGCTGCTCCAGGAGGAGATCGACCTGCTCGCCGCGACGGGCACGAACGTCGTGATGAACCCGCTGTCGAACTTCAAACTGAAGAGCGGGATCCCGCCGATCCACGCGATCGAGGAAGCGGGCATCAGCTTCGGGCTGGGGTGCGACAACTCGTCGTGCAGCGACGCGCAGAACATGTTCCAGGCGATGAAGCTGTTCACCTCGATGGCCTCCGTCAGCCGACCGGACCCCGGCCCGAATCAGGCCGACCAGGCCTGGCGAGCCGCGACCCGGGGCGGCGCGCACGCGCTCGGTCGCGACGATCAGCTGGGACGGCTCGAGGTCGGCTTCCTGGGCGATGTCGTGGCGATCGACCTGGACGACCCGTCGTTCGTGCCGTTGAACAGCCCGGTCCGTCAGCTGGTGTACACCGAATCCGGCCGTGCCGTCACCGACGTGGTCGTCGACGGGCGGGTGGTCATCCGTGACCGCACGTTGCAGACGATGGATCCCGGCGAGCTTCTCGAGCGCGTCCGCGAGCTGGCGCCGAAGTACGCGGAGGACTTCGAGGTGGTGCGCGCGCGCACCGAGCACCTGCGTCCCTACCTCCTGGAGGCGCACCGCCGGACCTGGGCGACCGACGTCGGGCTGAACCGGCTGTTCACCGGGATGTGACCGCCGTCGTCGCGTGCATCGCCCTGACGGTCGTCGTCGGCGCGGTGCTGCAGCGGTCCGCCGGTCTCGGGTTCGCCATGATCCTCTCGCCGGTCGCCGTGGGGCTCCTCGGCCCGGTGAGCGGCGTGATGCTCGTCAACTTCCTCGCGATCGGCTCGTCGCTGCTCATCATCCCCGCGGTCTGGCGGCGGATCGATTGGCGGCGCTACCTGCCGATCATCGTCGCGGCGGTTCCCGGCGTGCTGGCCGGCACCTGGTTGACCACCGTGCTGCCCCACGGCTGGCTGGAGATCGTCATCGGCGTCACGCTCGCGGCGGGCCTGCTCATCACGGCGATCCTTCCGCGAGCGGCGGAGCACGGCGAGCGCCCGATCCTGCGGCTGGTGACCGGCGGGGCCGCGGGCGCCATGAGCGCCACCGCCGGGGCTGGTGGTCCGGCGATCGTCATCTACGCGACGATCGCCCAGTGGCCGTTCCCGACCTTGGCCGCGACGATCCAGCCCTTCTTCGCGACGGTGGCGGCGATGGCCGTCGTCGGCAAGGTCGTCGCACAGCCCGATCAGTGGCCGTCGTTCGATGCGGTGGGGTGGGCGGTGATCGCCGGGTCGCTGCTCGCCGGCACGCTGCTCGCCCACGCCGTGTCCTCCCGCATCCCGCTCCGCGTCGCGCGGGCCGCGGCCTACCTCATCGCCTGGTGCGGCGCAGGAGTCGCTGTGCTTCGCGGGGTCTTGATCGTTCTGGGACACCTCTGATGGCGGCCGGATGCACCCAGTTCGACGAGCCTTCAACTGAGGCGATTCGCGACTCCTCGTCACGCCCCGGGCAGCGAGGTGAACTCGGATCGAGTCGTGCCCGAGACATCCGTAACCGACGACCTGAGGGAGTGACCGCATGCGCGCCGTTCCAGGCTGGGATCACGTGAGCATCGCGAGTGATTCGCCGAGCAGCGTGGCGGCGTGTCCGTAGGCCGCCGGGTCGGGGCCGGCGAAGTTGAGGCGCAGGTAGCGACCGGTGGGCTCGGCCGGGAACCACTCATCGCCACCGGCGAGTACGAGTCCCTTGGACTCGGTGTCTTTGGTGAGCCGGTCGAGGTCGACCGCGTCGGGCAGCCGCACCCAGAGATTGAGCCCGCCAGGCGGTATCGCGGAGATCGTGGCGCTGCGAACGTGAGTCGAGATCGCGTCGACGAGGAGATCGCGTCGGGCGCGGAGCAGCTTGCGCAGCGCGCGCCGGTGGGTCTGCCAGCCCGGCTGGGTGACGACGTCGAGCGCAGCCGACTGCAGCAGCCCGCTGACATACATCGACTGCGCTTGCAGGTCTGCAAGGAGGCGGGTGCGGAGCGGGCCTCGCGCGATCACGGCCGCGACCCGGATGCTCGGCGAGATGCTCTTGGTGAGTGAACGTACGTAGACGACGTGCCCGCTGTCATCTCGAGTCGCCAGCGGCGTGGCCTCGGTGGTGATTCCGAAGTCGTGCGCCCAGTCATCCTCGATGAGGAATGCGCGACGATCTCGGACGACCTCCAGCACGCGCGCGCTGGTCGACGGGCTCCACTGTGCGCCCGTCGGGTTCGCGTAGTTCGGCTGCGCATAGAAGGCACGAGCGCCGGTATCGACGAAGGCCTGTTCCAGGGCGACGAGATCGGGACCCTCCGGTCCAGCGGGAACCGGGACCAGTGTCACGCCGACCTGTCGTGCCGCGACGATCGCACCCCAGTAGGTCGGTGACTCGATCAGCAGCGTTCCACCCGGCCCGACGATGCTGCGGAACAGCGAACCGAGTCCGAGCTGGCTGCCGGGGAGCACGATCACGTCCTGCATGGTCGGGGCGGTGAGGTGCGCGGGTGTCTGCGATGCGAGCTCCGAGGCGAACCATGCGCGCAGACCCGTCGTTCCCGCGGGTTCAGGACGCTCCAGAGCGGCCGCGCTCCGAGCGGCGCGCGTGAGCGCGGCGCGCACGAGACGCTCAGGGAGCAGCTCGCGATCGGGGTATCCCGAATGGAGCGAGATCGCATCGGTGCGAACGGTGCGCAGCGCTGCCGACGTCTCCGTGGCGGCAGTGCTGGACGGGCCCAGAACGCCCGTCTGCCATGAATGGTCTCGCGGTCCGACGGCTCGGCCTGCGCTGACGAACGCGCCGACGCCTGGCCGGGTCTCGATGAGCCCGCGCGCGGCGAGCGACCGCAGCGCCGACTGCACCGTGACCGGGCTCGCCGCATGCCGGGCAATCAGCTCTCGCGTCGACGGCAGCCGTGCCCCCGGCGATGCCGACGCCACCCAGGCTTCGAGTACGCGCTCGATTCGCGCACTGCTACTCTGGTCCATGACAGGACATAGTAGCGCTACTGTGGGCGCCGCCTCTCCGCTATCCCGCGCGCGAACCGGACTCGCCTGGGGTCTCCTCGGCGTCCTGGCGTTCTCGCTGACCGTTCCGCTCACCCGCGTCGCGGTCGAATCAGGGCACATGTCGGCGCTCTTCGTCGGCAGCGCTCGCGCCGTCGTCGCGGCCGCGATCGCCGCGCTCGCGTTGCTCGTCACCCGTTCGCGCCGGCCGAAAGGACGCCAATGGATCAGCGTCGGCGTCGTTGCGGCGGGCGCTGTCCTCGGGTTCCCGCTCCTGACGTCGTTCGCGTTGACGCAGACGCATGCGAGCCATGGCGCGTTCGTGATCGCCCTCCTTCCCGCGGCGACCGCCGTCGTCTCCGTGCTGCGCACGCGAGATCGACCATCTGCGATGTTCTGGTGCGCGGCCGCAGCCGGGGCGATCGCCGCCGTCGCCTTCGCGGCCGTGCATGCGGGCGGCCTCGGGCGTCTGCAGCCGGCCGACGGGCTGCTGTTCGCGGCCGTGATCGTCTGCGCCGTCGCCTATGCAGAAGGTGGCGTCCTCGCCCGGAGCCTCGGAGCCTGGCAGACGATCTCGTGGGCGCTCGTGGCGGCAGCTCCGATCATGACGGTCCTCTCCGTGTACGCGGTGGGTTCGCAACCACCGACGGGCACGCCGATCGAATGGGCGAGCTTCGCCTACCTGTGCGTCGTGAGCATGTTCCTCGGCTTCGTCGCCTGGTATCGCGGCCTCGCGATCGGGCCGCTCGCGCAGGTCAGCCAGATCCAACTGCTGCAACCGATCCTGAGCATCGGGTGGGCCGCGATACTCCTCCATGAGCACATCACCGTTCCGACCCTCATCGGCGGCACGGCCGTCGTCGCGTGTGCGCTCATCGCGGTCCGCTCGCGTGTGAGGCGGCCAATGTATGCGTAAGCCCATCTCATGCGGGACGCCTTCGCCGCGATCGCCGCCATCGCCGCCATCGCCGACGAGTATGCGCACAGCCACCGTGAACCCGCCGACGCGATGCGTGTCTCGCAGCAGCATCTCGTCGACCACTTCGTCGACAACCTCGGGTTCTCCCGAGCTGTCGCGGCGCTGCCGGTCTCGAAGGACGGCTACCTCGCAAGCGTCCGCGCGATGGCTGCGCTGATCGAACCCGCCCTGTCGAGGCATCCGGAAGCCGAGGTGCGGGGCCGTGTCGACGCGACCGCGCGGTACATCGCGGGCGCAGCCTACGGGCTGATCGACGCGTGGCTGACCGGTGAGATCGACCTCGAGCCAGCTGAGCTCGTCGAGCGGCTCACCCTGCTTCTGCCGAGCTGCTGGCTCAGGCGCGCTCCGTGGTCGAGCCCGAGGTCATCGCGGGGTGCGGCCACGGAATCCCGCTGCAGGAGCCGGCGTGGCTGGCTCGGCGCGTGCAGCGGTGGCTGACGTAGCGCTGTGCGATCAGGTCGGGTCGGAGGTTCGAGCCGGCAGGCGCTCGAGCGCGACCTGCTGATGGGCGAGGCGCCGGAGCGCGAGTAACACGGGCTCGTGCAGTGCGGTGCCGAGCACGGCGTACTCGATCGCGGCGGCGTCGTCGGCCGGGAGGCGGTCGAGGTCGAAGGCTGCCAGCCGTGCCGTCGTCTCGCCGTAGAGGCGCAGCCGATCGTCGTCGACTGGGACCCCGCCCGCCTCAGCTGCGACGAGTGCCGCCTCGAGCTGCGCGGTTGCGCCGAACGCAGGGTCGACGGCACGGCCGAGCTTCGAGAGCGCGGCACGGGCGCGGGGGTATGGATCGGCGTCGTCGCGCGGTGCCGCGCCGCCGGGCGGCAGGGTGTCCAGGGCGCGCCCAAGTGTGCGATACAGGTCGTCGCCGGGTTGATCCACGAGCTGCAGGATCCGTTTCGTCTGTTCCACCGAGAGCCCGACCGTGCCGATGAGCGCGCGGATCAAGCGGAGCCGCTGCACATGGCCGTCATCGTAGGTCGCCTGGGTCGTCGACGTCGCGACGCCGGCGGGAAGCAGCCGCTCACGCAGGTAATACTTCACCGTGGCGACGGGAAGGCCGGCTGCTGCGGCAAGCACCGATATACGCATGCAGGCTCCTTGTATTAGATAGTGCCACTCCCTAATGTTGGAGTCACACTATCTCATCATGCTCAGGGCGCAGCGCCCGGATTGGATGCACCCATGTCCCCACCCGATGTCATCCTCATCGGAGCCTTGCTGCTCGCTCTGGTCACGGTCGAGAGCGGCGGGTGGTTCCTCACGCGCGTGGTTCGCGGCCTGGCGCCCGCGAACGCGCTCCAGACCGGCTTCTTCCGGGCCGGGCATGCACACGCGGGCGTACTGCTCATCCTCTCCATCGCCGTACTCGGCGTGATTCACGCGGCCGCCCTCGACGGCTTCTGGCTGTGGCTCGCCCGCGTCGGCGTGCCGATCGCGGCCATCCTGATGCCTGCCGGATTCTTCCTCTCGGTGCTTGGCCGGGACCCGAAGCGACCGAACGCGCTCATCGTGCTCGTCTGGATCGGGGCGGGCCTGCTCGCCGCGGCGCTCGTCACGGCGGGCATCGGGCTGATCGCCGGCGGCGTGGCCGACCTCTGACGCGCCGCCTCCGCTCGTGCTGGGCAGTGGTGATGTTCGGGATCGCGGCCGACCGGTGGCGGAACCGATCGAACGCTCCATCGCCCCGACCCACGACTTCATCGACCACCCTTCGTCGGAGCCACTCGCAGCGGTCGATCGCGGCAAGACACTGCCGCTCACCTTCAAGACCCTCGACCCGGAGAACGCCGAACGACTTGCGCACACGATCCGGAACCTCCTCGCATCCTTCCCACCAGGAGCGAGCGTCCGCGCGCCTGGGCACCGGCTTCCGGTGCTCAGCCGAGATCGCGTCGGAGCGGGGCCAGCACAGCGACGGTCGAGGCGATGAGCGCGTAGCCTGCGAGTACGACCGCGCCGAGCAATGGCGGGAGGATCGCGGCGGCCGTGAGCGGCGTCTGCTCGGCGATCGTGTCCGTCAGGAAGGTGAAGTCGGTGAGCGATGCGGTGGCGCCGCCCGGCAGGTAGGGGTAGATGACGTTCAGGCCCGGGATGATCATGAGCACGTGCTCGAGGAAGTAGAAGTACCCGGCCACGATGCCGATGGCGAGCAGCTGGTTGCGGGCCAGGGCGCCGATCGCGACCCCGAGCACCATGTACACGGCGGCAGCGAGCGCGAGTTGCGCGAGCATCGTCGCGAGGTCGCTGAACCCGATGCCGAGCGGGACGCCGCGGAGCGCGGCTGCGCCCACGAGCGCGAGACCGGATGCCACGGACGAGACGATGCCGTAGATCACGCCGAACACGGAGTAGACGACCAGCTTCGCGGTGAGCACCCGCCCGCGACGAGGAACCACGAGAAACGTGGTGCCGATCGTGCGGTGCCGGTACTCACTGGTGATCGCGATCGTGCCGATGAGCGCCGGGATGAACAGCAGCAGACCGCTCAGACCGATCACCAGGCCGACGCCCTCGGGTTCCTGGATGCCGGGCATCGGCGGTGTCGAGTGCTCGGGACCGATCAGCGCGAGGAGACCGGTGAGGCCGGCGCCGGCGCCGACGGCGGCCAGCAGCGCCCAGAGCGGGAGCCGGGTGGAGCAGAGCCTGATCACTTCGCCACGCAGGGGCTTCATCGGGTGGCTCCCTCTCGGGTCCGCTCCAGGAAGGCTTCTTCGAGCGTGAGTCCGTCTGTGGTGAACTCGGTGATCGGGCCGGTCCACGAGATCCGCCCCTGGTCGATGAGCACGAGGTCGTCGATGCCGTGCTGGAGTTCGCTGAGGACGTGGCTCGAGAGCAGGATCGTCCGGCCGGCCGCGGCGACGTCGCGGAGGAAGGCGCGCAGCCAGGCGATGCCCGCGGGGTCCAGCCCGTTGGAGGGTTCGTCGAGGACGAGCACCGCCGGGTCCCCGAGCAGCGCGGTCGCGAGCGAGAGGCGCTGCCGCATGCCCGTCGAGAACCCGCCCACCCTGCGGTCGGCGAATCCGTCGAGTTGTACCTGTGCGATCACGTCCTCGACACGGCCTGCGGGATGACCGCCGAGCGCGCAGTACGTGTGCAGATGCCCACGCGCGGTCGTGGCGGGATGCGCCGCGGCAAGATCGAGCACCGCGCCCACCGTTCCACTCGGATCGAGGAGGTCCAGGTAGGCCGAGCCGCCGAAGTGCGCGGTTCCCTCGTCCGCGCGGACGAGGCCCAGGAGCATCCGCAGGGTCGTGGACTTGCCTGCGCCGTTCGGCCCGAGAAATCCGGTCACGCGCCCCGGCTCCGCCCGGAAGGTGACCCCGTCGACGGCGAGGACGTCCCCGAACCGCTTGCTCATACCCGAGACGTCGATCGTCACGCCACTCATCGCGCCCCGGTTCACCGCGTCACCGCCGCGTGAATCGCCCCGGCGATCGCGTGGGCGTCCGGCGTGCTGATCATGAGCTCGTCGAAACCGGTGGCGTGACGATCGACCGCCACACGCAGGAGCGGAAGACCGCGCTTCATCGAGACGAGCCTTCGCAGCCCGGCTGGATGCGTGAACACGCCGACCTTCCGGAACCCCGAGACCACGAGCCCGGACCGGTACCCGAGGATCTCCGAGCTCCACCCCGCTTCGGCGTTCGCGCCGCGGATCGAGTCTTCGGATGCGGTGAACGTCTCGCGACCGACCATCTGCGTCTCCCAGCCCGGGAACTGCACATGGAGTCCGCCGATGCCATACGTCAGGTGCGTCATTGTTCGGCCCCCTCGAAGTTAGAATCAGAACAACGCTGAGAACATTATCACAATGAGAACAATGGGAGTGCGCTGTGGCCGGATCTGCTTCGATCGCCGACGTCGTCCTGCACCCGGTGCGGCTGCGGATCATCCAGCAGTTCGGCGGGCGCGAGCTGACGACCGCGCAACTGCGGGACGCGCTCCCGGATGTGACGCAGGCGACGTTGTACCGGCATGTCGCAACCCTGGTCGAGGCCGAAATCCTCACGGTCGTCGACGAGCGTCGGATCCGCGGCGCGGTTGAGCGCACGCTCGCGCTGGGAGAGCGCATGGCGCACGTCGATCAGGCCGAGCTTCGAACGATGGACGACGCCCAGCTCAGGACCGCGTTCCTGACCTTCCTCGGCGAAGTGGGCGCGGGTTTCGACCGATTCCTGACGGAGGCCGATGACTCCGCCCGCGATTTCCTCGGCTTCGGCCAATCTCCGCTCTTCGTCTCACCCGAAGATCTCGCCGCCATTCAAGCCGGCCTGATCGAGCTCTTGGCCCCATACCGAGTAGACCGGACCGGTGCGCGCCGAGTCGACCTCGCCACGATCCTCATTCCGCACCCGTCGTTGCGCAGCGAGCGGCCGAGGTGAGCGAAAGCGTCACTACCGCCAGCGCGATCGTTGTGAGCACCCCGCGGCTGACGCCGTGTTCTGATCCCCTCGCACCTCATACCGCGGCGACATTCGCGAGCTCGTCCAGGAATCCGCGCACCGCGGGTGTCTCGTTGTCACTCCGCCACACAGCTCCGACCGTCCACGTCGCGCGACGTCCGGTCAAGGGCGTCATCTTGACACGCCGGGGCGCGATGTGTCGTGCGCTTTCTGGAACGATCCCAACTCCGGCCGCGGCGGCGACCAGGGCGAGCACCGTCTGCAAATCGTCCGTGTCCTGGACGCTCGCCGGCTGGGCACCGACGTCGGCGAGGAACCTTGATACCTGCCCCGCGAGTCCAGGACCTCGTCCTGTGCTCAACCGGATGAGTGGCTGGTCAGCGAGCCAGCGCCGAAGCGCCTGAGATTCTCGCGGCGGTGGCTCCCACTCGGCAGGGAACACGAAGGCGAGGCGATCCGACAGGACCGGCACAGTCCGCAGGTCCGAGGAGACGGGCAAGCGCGTGAACGCGATGTCCAGCCGGCCGCGCTCCACCCCCTCGAGTTGCGCGGATGAAGGCAGATCCTCCAAACGTACGGAGACCCCCGGTGACCGCTTGCGGAACGCCGCCACGATGCGAGGGGCGATGGTAATACTGGACAATCCGAACCCAACGGTGAGATGCCCCTCCTCACCGCGTGCCACGCGCCGGGCTCGCTCTTCGAGACGCACCACGAGGTCCACGATCGTCCGAGCCTCATCGAGCAGCGCGGTGCCGGCGGCAGTGAGCTCCGCGCCGTGACGACCCCGGCGGAACAACGTGAGTCCGACCACCGACTCCAGCGCCTGTATCTGCTTGGTCAGGGCCGGCTGTGTAATCGACAGAAACGCTGCAGCGTTGCTGAACGACGACTCACGCGCGACGTGCACGAACGCTTGCAAGAGCCGAAGTTCCATGCCGCGACGTTATAACAGTCGATCGAGTTTTCATTGGAAGTTATGCGGAGGAAGTCGTTGGCTTTGATCTATCCAATCAATCGAAGGGAACCATACGATGAGTGCTGCCGTTCGTGAGCTCCGGGCATCCGTGGTGCAGTGCCAAGCCATTCCGTCGGACAAGCGGGGGAACCTTGCGATCCTGCGCCGGTTGGCTAGCGCCGCCGCCGCGGAGGGGTCGAAGCTCGTGGTGTTTCCCGAGATGTGTCTTGTGGCGTACTGGCACCTCACCAAGGCCACCACGGAACATCTGCGCAGACTTGCTGAACCCGCGGACGGATTCCTGGTCACGTCGCTGAAACAGATGGCCGCCGACCTCGACATCGCGATCGGCGCCGGGTTCCTCGAGGCGGACGGCGAACAACTCTTCAATTCCTACGCGGTCTGCTTCCCCGATGGAGCCGTGCACGTTCACCGTAAGTTGCACGCGTTCGAACACGAAGCCGTCTCGAGCGGGGGTGCCTACACGGTCTTCGACACTCCATGGGGAGTGCGGATGGCGATCCTGATCTGCTGGGACAACAATCTGATCGAAAACGTTCGAGCGGTCACCCTGCTCGGTGCAAAAGTCTTGATCGCACCGCACCAGACTGGAGGGACCAGCTCCCGCAGCCCCCACGGCATGAAGGTCATTCCCTCCGAACTGTGGCACAACCGCGTTCACGACCCCGCGGCGCTGCTCGACGCGGTCAACGGCCCCGACGGGCGCGGCTGGCTCATGCGCTGGTTGCCCGCTCGCGCGCACGACAACGGAATTTTCCTGCTCTTCAGCAATGGCATCGGCCCTGACGACGACGAGATCCGCACCGGCAACGCCATGGTCCTCGACCCTTACGGCCGGATCGTCGCAGAAACGCCCGTGGCCGACGAAGCGGTCGTCACTGCTGATCTCGACCTGGACCTCCTCCCGCTCTCGACTGGGCGCCGCTGGCTTCTCGGCCGTCGACCCGAGCTATACGGGGTGCTCACGGAACGATCCGGACTCGAACGCGACGCGCGCACCGCGCGGCACTCGGATGTTCCGGTCCCCGACGATTTCCGAATCGGGAGTTGACCTCTTCCCCACGCCTCGCACAGCTCTGCGGGTACGGCGAGCGGGCGACCACGTCACATTCTTCATATGCCCTAAGATTTGTACACTCGAAAACAAAAAAGGGGGCCTTCGTGTGACGACGCCAATCCTCGGCTCGACCGCAACGGGGCGACTGCTCGCGGCCCTGTTCATGCAGGGAGCGATGACGCGTTCCGACGCCACCGCGATCGCGGGCGTGGCGCGGAGTGCAGCTGGTCGAGCCGTTGAGGACCTCGGGCGTCTTGGGCTCCTCGACGCCTCGCCCCCGGTCCCACCGGGAACGCGGGGTCGGCCCTCGTCCTTTCTCGCGCCGCGAAGTTCGGGGGCTGGTGTGGTCGCTGGGGTGCTCGGGCGTGACGGTATCGCCCTCGCCATCATCGACCTCGGGCATGCGACCCGGTTCCGCGCCGAACGGCGGTTCGACGTGGCAGCGGAGACGCCTGCTCGCACGCTCGAGATCCTCGGCGGATTCTTGCGTGAGGCCATCGACGACTCCCCGCTTCCGGTGGTCGGGGTCGGCCTGTCCGTGCCTGGCATCTTCAATCAACAGACCGGCTACGCGCAAGCGCTGCTCCCGATCGGCTGGCGCGACGTGGAGATGATCCACGCCCTCGAGCGGTGGCTTCCAGCTGGCCTTCCCCTGCAGATCGCGCACGACGCCACATTGGCAGCACTCGCCGAATTCCGCTGGGGGGCAGGAAGGGGTGCTCAGCGGCTGTTATTCCTGAGCGGACAGCGCGTCGGCGTGGGTTCCGCCCTCATCGTCGCCGATGAGCAGGCGGGTCGCTCCGACCATTCGCTCCAGGCGGGCCACCTCCTGGTCGAGCCGGATGGGCCAGCGTGCAGCTGCGGTGCCCACGGGTGCCTGGAATTGTTCATCGATGGTCGTGCGATCGCCAGGGCGCTGGGCAGAGAGCCGCATGCAACCGCGGCGGAGCTTCGGCACGCGCTCGAGAGCGAGTGCGACGACACGGTTTTCGCCGATGTGGTGAAGCATCTCCAGACCGGCTTGATCAGCCTCGCGAATACGCTTGCGCCCGACCGCATCATTTTGTCGGGGTTGCTCGCCGGCGTGGTGTCGCGGTTCGAGGGCCCACTTTCGCGAGCCCTCGGCACATCGGTCGTCGCCCAACTGGACCCAATCGAGCTGGCGCCGTCGATCCTCGACGACGACGTGCTGGTCGGCGCGGCTGAACTCGCGTTCGAGCCCCTCCTTCGCGATCCCGAGGCCGTGGTCCTCGGCGTTGGGGCCTGATATTCGCGCTTGCTCGGATGTTCGTCCCGGCGTGCCCGAGTACGTACCTTATTTCTCAGCTTGACGTCAGCGCGATCGCCATTTTATTCTTCCAAGAACAAAACCGTGTTCGGAGGACGAATGAGCGAGAATCTCCAGGCGACTAGGGGACGAACCATCGTCGTGGGCGGTGGAACCGCCGGCTGCATCGTTGCAGCACGACTGAGCGAGGACCCCCGAGCCGAGGTCATCGTGCTCGAGGCCGGGGTCGACTATCCCACCCTCGCCGCGACGCCTGCGGGGGTGCTCGATGCCAAGTACGTGCCCATGCGGGGCCATTCGCCGGAGGTGGACCCGAAGCACGACTGGGGTCTCACGATCGACATGGCTGGCACGACGATCGTCGTGCCGCAGGCCAAGCTGATCGGCGGAGGCTCGGCGATCAATGGAGCGATCGCGCTGCGTGGAGCGTCGGCCGACTATCGCGAGTGGGTTGAGGCCGGCAACCCCGACTGGAACTTCGAAGCGGTGTCGGACACGTTCCGTCGCCTCGAGACCGACACGACGAAGGACGCGGCGAACCACGGCTCCGACGGGCCGTTCCCGATCACGCGTGCCACCGACGATGAGCTCGCACCTCTGCAGCGGGCGTTCATCGAGGCGGCCCGATCGGTCGGCGCTGAGCCTGTCGCTGACTTCAATGCTCCGGACGTGGAAGGTGTCGGGCGCGTCCCGCAGGCGAGGACTGGAGCGATGCGTGTCTCGACCGCGCTTTCGCATCTGAACCCCGTGCGGGATCGCCCGAACCTCGAGGTCCGGGCTCAGACCGAGGTCGCCCGAGTGCTGTTCGATGGCAGTCGCGCATGTGGTGTCGAGCTGCTGGACGGCAGTGTGCTCGAAGCTGACGAGGTGATCCTCAGTGCCGGTGCGATCATGACACCGGCCATCCTGCAGCGCTCTGGCGTCGGACCGCACGACCTCCTCCAGGCCCACGGCATCGAGGTCGTTGCCGACCTCCCCGTTGGAGAGAACCTCGCGGACCACTGTTGCGTGCCGCTGCTCGCACCACCCCTGAACGACGCGTGGCGTCCCTCCGACTTCAGCTTGCAGACGGCCTGGCGCTACTCGACCGATGTGCAGCCGGGCACGCTCGACGCTCAGCTCACCATGTTCAGCTACCTCGACGCCCGCACGAACGACGAGGGCGGACGGGGAATGGCGGGATCGGCGTCCAAGGGAATCGCGAACGTCGCCGGAGTCGGCTGCGTGATCAACAAACCAAGGTCGGTCGGCCGGGTGGCCATCCGGTCGTCGGCGGCGGGAGAAATGCCGAGCGTCGAGCCGCGCTATCTCTCGGCAGAGGTCGACATGGCGGTGATGAAGCAGATCGTGCGCGACGGGTGGAGGGTCGTCACCGCATCCCCACTGGCTGAGATGCTCGGCACGCCGATCGGCGTCGACGAGGGCGTCATCGCCGACGACGAAGCGCTCGAGCGCTTCATCTCCGACACGGTGGCCTCGGGCTACCACTTCACCGGCACGGCGAAGATGGCGGACCCGGAGCACGGGGGCGTCGTCGATCAGCGCGGCAACGTTCACGGCGTATCGAACCTCCGCGTCATCGACGCATCCATCCTGCCGACGCCGAACTGCTCAAGCCGGCGAAGAAGGCGTTGTTCGGCTCGTTCTCCGGGTCGTTCACCGCCCCGGACGGCTCCGTCTGGAAAGTCGCCGCCGCGTCGAACAAGGACGTCAAATCACCGTCAGCCGCCTCGCTCCGGCCGACCGAGTCGACCCTCATCCTCGGAGTCGGCGACCCTATGGCCTCACGCTCGTTCTACACCGCGCTCGGAATGTCGACCGACCGGGACTACGGCAAGAAGTACATCGACTTCGCGCCGGCTCCCGGATGCGCGCGCCTCTGCCTGATGGAGCGGGATGTACTGGCGAAAGACGCCGGAGCCGGCACGGAGGGTGACCGATCAGCCTCCTCCTTGGTGCTGACGCACCGCGCGAGCACACCGAACGAGGTGGACACGATCGTCCACGCCGCCACGCGGGCTGGGGGACGAGTCACGGCGGCGCCGCACGAGTCGGAACAGGGATACACGGCTCACTTCTCCGATCTCGATGGCTTCGTATGGAAACTCACCGCGCAAGCGGGCGCCGAGCACGAACATCAGTGAGGAACGGGCTGAGTGCGTTCCACCCTGCTGCTCGACCGCCAAGCCGTTCACGACGCCGTCGATCTCCCCGAGCTGACGAAGGCTCGGCGAAGCTCTGGCTTCCTACACAGGAGCGGGGAGAGCCCCTCTCGGGTGCATTCTCGTCTCACCGACGATCTGACCGCCATGGTCCTCGTACCCGGGCTGCACGAGGGCATCCCGGCCTATGGGGTGAAGGTGCACGCGAAGAATCCCGCGGCGGCGGGGGAGGCGATCCGAGGGCTGATCCTCACCAAGTGGTGGTTCACGGTGGCTCACGGGGGTTCACATCGTTGAGCTTCCGCGGGAGGGTGAGCTGCGGTGAGCCGCGGTGTGCTCGAATCTGCGGCCATGTAGCAGCCACTCGCCGCTTCCTCTCGCGCAGGGCTCAGACACGATGATTGCGGCGGCATTGATCGCTCCGATGCCGGGTTGCTCGAGCAGCCCGGATGCGTCGCTCGCCGCGACGAGCGCCGTGATCTCGTCGCGCGTTCGTGTCCGAGCTGATATTGAACGAACTTCAAGTTCGTATCGATACTCCGTCAGCAGGTGCGTCGCATAGGCCCGGCGCAGTGAGTGGAGATCAACGCCCCGGGGAAACCCGGGTTCGTGAACGAGCTCATCCATCTTGCGCCACAGATGCGAGGTCGAAACGACAGCGCCTCTATTCGTGGGGAAGAGGTCGGTGACCGGCTCTCCGTACCTCGGCAGCCCGATGTGGAGCCAGTCGTCCGCGACCTCGGCAGACCAGGCGAACACCGTGAGCACGTTCCCCGGTTTGTAGGTCTGGCCGGAGCCGCCCTTGCCGAATCGGACGGGCAGATTGCCGTAGTCACCGAATTGCGAGCCCAGTAGTTGGGGGAGAAGTCAACGATCTGCTGGCGACTCACCTCGTACGCACGAAGCCCCCACCCGTACGCGACCTTGAACGCGGCCGCGTCGCGGAGGGCGGTGAGCGCGCCACTCCGGCCAGACTCGAGCACGCGATCATACTCGAGGTCGCGAAGATCGAACAGCTGCTGCAACCCGCGGCGTGTGGAAGCTCGCTTCTCGGGTCGAGTCTCGTTCCCTGGGAATGCTTGACCCGGTTGAACTCCATGATGACCTGGAAGTACACGGACCCGAACATCGCTGCTGACTGCTCGGGCCAGTCGTAGGCAGGACTCGTGGCATAGGAAAAGAACGCTTCGACCATGCCCTGGTAGGTGCGCACCGTTGAATGCGCCAGCCCCACGAACGCCTCGTAGGTGTTCGAGCTCCGACGCGTCCTGGATGAGCCAGTCCCATGGGTACTTGCCCGAGGAGTCGCATGATTGCATGACTGCGGCACGGCTGGAGTCGACGTACCTTCTTGAGGCCTCTCGCGCGCATCGACGACGCCCAGAGCTGACATAACGATTTTGATCAGCAAAAGCCCGGATCAAGAGATAATTTCAGCTGATCGCTGTCTGACCGATCACCTGCGGGGTCCCGGGCGTGCGAACCGGTGAGTGAGCCGGGACGGACGTCCCGAGCGGGCGACACGTAAGTTTTCGCTGGTAGTCACGAGGAGAGTGCTCGGTTGTCCCATGTAACCCAAATGAAGCGGGGGGCTCGGTGCATGCCGTAGTCGATTCCCGACGCTGGTCGGAGCGCGCACGTATCGGCGTTCAGATCAAGCCGCAGCACGCCACCTATCGTGAGATCCGTCGCGCTCTGGCGATAGTCGAGGGAATCGGCGCCGACGTTGTCTTCAACTGGGACCACTTCTTTCCGCTCTCAGGAGACATGAATGGCCGGCACTTCGAGGCGTGGACGATGCTCTCGGCCTGGGCGGAGAGCACAACCACCATTGACCTGGGTGTGCTTGTGAGTTCGACTGCCTATCGCAACCCACAGCTTCTTGCGGACATGGCGCGCACCGTTGATCACATCAGCGATCGCGGTGATGGTGGCAGACTCATCCTGGGGCTGGGGGCGGGCTGGACGGAACGAGATTTCGTTGACTACGGTTACCAGTTCGGTACGGTCGCGGAGCGGCTGAACCGGCTTGAAGCTGATCTTCCCGTCATTCGAGCCAGATGGGAGTTGCTCAATCCGCCGCCGACGAAGCCTATCCCGATCCTCATCGGCGGCGGCGGCGAGAAGCGAACTCTGAAGATTGCTGCCTGCTACGCCGATATCTGGCATGGCTTCGGGGATGCAGAGACGATGGCTCACAAGCACAGCGTTCTGGATGACTGGTGCCGCCGCGTTGGCCGAGATCCTCGAGAGATTGTGCGGTCGGCGGGAGTCAGCCCCAAGCCGGGACGATTTCCGGAAGACCTCGATGACTATCCTGCCCACGCACAGGCGCTCTACGAAGCTGGCACGCGCCTGTTTACCGTCGGTCTCGAGGCCCCGAAGTGGGACATAGCCCCGGTTCGAGATCTGGTTCAGTGGCGGGATATCCGAAACGCCGCGGCCCACTGACAGCTGCCGCTTCGTCGGACATCAGACCCGTACGGCCGCAGGAATACATGCGCGTGTCTTGTTCAGGTGCTCACAAACTGCGCAGCCCTGCCTGTACGGTCAATTCCGTTCGTGAGTTTGCCGTCGGTCGAGGCTGCGGGTGACAGCCGCGGCGGTGGCTCGCACTGCCATCGCTGCGTTGGCCACCTTGATGCGCTCGGTTGGGCCGGAGAGCGCGACAGCGGCCACCACCTCCGCCTTTTGAAAGACGGGCGCGGATACTGATGTTGTGCCCAGCTGAAACTCCTCGTCGTCGACGGCGTACCCTTGTTGGCGCACGACCGCGAGATGTCTGCGAAGTGCGTCCGGATCGGAGATGGAACGCGGCGTCCGCGTTGTGAGGCCCCGCTCTGCCAAGAGTCTGTCGAGGAATTCAGGTGACGAGAACGCGAGTAGGACCTTCCCGGAGCCGGTGCAGTTGAGAGGCATGCGCGCGCCGATTCGCGTATCGAGGTGGCTGCTGCGCTGCCCCGAGATCTTCTGGAGGTAGACGACCTCCAGATCGTCGAGCACTCCCACCTGCACGGTCTGATGCGTGATCTCGTACAGGTCCTCAAGGTGAGGCAGCGATGCGTCATGCAGCCCAATGCCCTGCCGCTCGGCAAGGCTCCCCAGTTCGAACAGGCGAATACCTAGTCGAACGCCCGTGGGTGCTGGCTGAAGGATGCGCTCGCCAATTAGCTGGGCGACAAGTCGGTTCGTAGTCGCCTTGGGCAGTCCCGCCACAGCCGCGATCTCCCGACGTGAAATCGCTTCCGGAGCAGCGCCCACCGCCTCAATGACTCGCAGGACCCGCTCAAGTACGGATTCTGGAAAGGCAGTTCGACTCATTCAATGAGTCTGCATGGTGGGCCGTTCTTGAGCAAGTTCTACCGTCAGATCCGCACACGCGTCAACGAAGACAGGAGAGCCCATGACGTCGCTCGGTAAAGCCTGGAGCCGAACCATCGAACACGCGGATTTCGAGAACATAAGTATCGGCTACGAGGTCGACGGTCCGGAGGATGGTGCACCTCTCTTCCTGTTACACGGATTTCCGGACACTGCCGCGACCTGGGACGGCGTCGTGGCGGAGCTCAAGGAGCAGCGCTTGCGGATCATCCGGCCATACATCCGAGGTCACGGACCGACTCTCGTCCGCGCCGGATACGAGGTGTCCGCAGAAACCTCCGCGCTCGCTGAGGATGTGGTCAAGCTTGCTGACCACCTGGGTGTCGATCGCTTCCATCTCGTGGGGAGCGACTGGGGATGCCGTGCCGCATACGCGCTCGCTGGCCTCTGGCCAGAGCGAGTGCTGAGCCTCGTGACTCTCGGTACCGGATACAACGAGGCCACACCGATCACTGAGCTTTCGATGACACAGGTGTCGTCCTTTTGGTACCAGTGGCTGTTCAACACGCCGCACGGGGCGGCGTTGCTCGGCGCGGAGACCAAGGATTTCTGCCGACACCTGTGGCGAGTGTGGTCCCCCAACTGGGACTTCGACGAGCGCGACTTTGAAGAGGCAGCGCCGGCGTTTGAGAACCCTCAGTTCGTTGACACGGTCCTTCACTATTACCGCTATCGGTGGGGTGGAGCTCCGGGCACGGACACGTATCGGGAGAGGCAGAAGTTCGTCGAGTCGATGCCTGACATTGTCGTTCCGACCACCCACATCCAGGGGCTGGACGACTACTGCACTCGACCCGAGACTGCGATCAAGTGGGAGACGCGAGTCAGCTCCAGCTATCGCCGCGTCGACTTGCCGGGGATCGGCCACTTTCCCCAGCGCGAAGTTCCCGCCCAGGTCGCGGAAGTCATCCTCGAGACCATTCACCAGAGCTAGCGGTCACGGCCATCGATGAACCTCAATCGGCTCGATTCCACGGCATCACCAATCCTCAACGAAGCGGAGCCATCATGACAATCGCGGACAGTGCAGCGAAAAAGCCCACGGTCAATCAACGACTCAAGACGGTGGTCTACGCCTCAATGGCGGGGACCGTCGCGGAGTGGTACGAGTTCTTCCTGTACGCGACGGCATCAACACTCGTGTTCGGGACACTCTTCTTCCCTCAAACCGGCAACCTCCTCGATGGCATCATCAGCGCGTTGCTGATCTACGCTGTCGGGTTCTTCGCTCGGCCGCTCGGCGGCTTGGTGTTCGGTGCCTTCGGCGATCTATATGGACGGAAGCGGTTGCTACAGGTGAGTCTTCTCATCGTCGGCGTCGCAACCTTCCTGATGGGCTGCATTCCCGGCTTTCCAGCGATCGGGTATTGGGCACCAGTCATCTTGGTCGTGTTGCGCTTCCTGCAAGGGTTTGGCCTTGGCGGGGAATGGGGCGGTGCGGTTCTACTCGTCGCAGAAACGTCGCCGCGTGAGCGCCGAGGATTTTGGTCGAGCTGGCCGCAGGCCGGTGTGCCCGCCGGCAATCTGCTCGCCACCCTTGTCCTCACGGTACTCAGCGTGACGCTGAGCCAGGAAGCCTTCCTGTCCTGGGGTTGGCGCATCGCATTCTGGGCATCCGCATTGATTGTGATCATCGGCTACTACATCCGCAGCAAAGTCGAGGACGCCTCGATCTTCCAGGAGCAGCTGGAGCACGCCGCGGCAACCGGACAGAAGCGAATTGGAGCCTGGACACTTATCCGGCGCTACCCCCGGAGGGTCGTCTCCGCGATGGGGATGAAGCTCGTTGAAAACATCTTCTACTACCTCATCGTGACGTTCTCGATCACATATCTGAAGATCGTCGTCGAGATTGACACGACACGGGTCCTTCTCCTGGTCCTCATCGCACACGCCGTGCACTTCTTCGCGATTCCCATCGTCGGGCATATGGCCGACCGAGTGGGACGGAAGCCGCTCTACCTGACCGGCGCCGCGTTGGCTGCGGTATGGGGATTCGCAGCCTGGCCCCTCATGGCCACGGGAGACAACGTGCTGATTGTCACAGCGATAACGCTCGGCCTCATCGTCCACGCGCTCGTCTATGCCCCCATGCCTGCCATGATGGCCGAACTGTTCCCCACGCGTGTCCGCTACACCGGGGTCTCCATCGGGTATCAGGTCACGTCTGTGATTGCCGGTTCCTTCGCGCCGCTGATCGCTACCGCACTGCTCAACCAGTATCAGTCCGCAATCCCCATCGGCTTCTACCTGCTCGCAGCAGCTGTTATCTCGTTTGTGATCGTTGCGACCACTCGTGAGACCAAGGGCCTCGAACTGCGCACGCTGGACGCTGAGGACGCACGCCGATACCCGGACGTCGCGCCCGCTGCGCACTGACATAGGACACTTGATTTGAAGTCTCAAGCAGACGTTCGGCCGGCGGCGGATACCCTGCTGTCGCCGGCCGAGCGACCACAACGCCCACTGGATGCGGCTGCAATGGCGGAGCTCGCGCGCTCCGCGAACCGCACCGTCCTCGTGGCCATCGACGACGACCCGACCGGAGCCCAACCGTCCGGAGACGTTCCGCTCCTTACCTCTTGGAGCGAAGCGGATCTCGAGTGGGGGCTCAAAGCCGCCACTCACGGGCTTCTCTATGTGCTTACGAACTCGAGATCTCTGCCCGCCCCGAAAGCCAAGACGGTGACGGACGAAGCCGTGCGTGCGATCGCCAGAGCGTCCGCAAAGACAGGTATCCCGGTTCGGCTGCTCAGCCGCGGCGACTCCACGCTGCGCGGTCACTTCCCATTAGAAACCGACGCAATACTCGACGCCTGGCGTGAAGAGGCAGGTATCGAGATCGATGCGGTGGTGCTATGTCCCGCCTACCCGGAGGCGGGACGCGTAACGGTGAACGGCACTCACCTGGTCTGGGCCAAGGAGCGTTGGATCCCCGCGGGTGAGACCGAGTACGCGAATGACGCGACCTTCGGTTACACCTCGAGCTATCTGCCCCGATGGGTCGAGGAGAAAACCGGAGGCGACGTCCCAGCCGCATCGGTGTTGGTCGTCGATCTCGAGCAGATTCGTACCGGCGGGCGGGTCGTGGTCGCTCGCGCGATGGAGGACTATCTGAGGAGAGAGTCATCTCAGCCAGCCGTGATCGCCGTTGACGCCGTAGATCCAGCAGACCTTGTGACAGCCGCGCTGGCTCTATCGGATCTTGAAGCCGAGGGCAGAAATTTCCTCCTCCGCAGTGGCCCGACTTTTGTCCCTTTGCGGTGCGGGATATTTCCGGCGACGCCGACCGCCGCTCCGGCCACGAAATCTCCGCGCGGGGCTCTCATCGTCGTCGGCTCGCACACCGATCTTACGAATCAGCAGGTCCGGATGCTCGGTGAGCACCGCCTTATAGATGCGATAACGCTCGACGTCACGGACATTCTGAACGGGCGTGCGCTGGCGCTTATGAGGGCTGTCAAGGAGTGCACCACATCTATAAGGGCGGGCCGCGACGTAGTCCTCCAGACATCTCGAGTCGTGTTGACCGGGGCAAACAAGGACGAAAGCCTGGCGATATCGCACACGGTTTCGGCCGCGATCGTCGAGGTAGCGCGGGCCATACTGGCAACGGTTGCGCCTGCTGCGATCATCGCCAAGGGCGGCATCACGTCTCACGACATCGCGACCCATGCTCTCGGGACCAGTCGAGCTTGGGTTCTCGGCCCGGTTCTAGACGGAATGGTGTCACTCATCCAGCCGCTTGGCGACGATAACCGCGCCCACGGGCCGACGCTCGTCATCTTCCCGGGAAACGTCGGAACGCCAAGTTCTCTCGCGGAAGTGGTGGAGCGAGTTCGCCCCCGTGTCCCGACCTCCATCTGAAAGCGAACCAATGTCGATTTCCACATCTCGCACCAAGTCAGTCGGATTCATCGGATTGGGAGCCATGGGTGCCCCCATGGCACGCTGGATCGCGAGCGAAGGTTATGTCGTCTTCGGATACGATCCGTTCCCGCCGCCACCTGACGCGCTGAGACAGGTCACCCTCGTCCCGTCGATCGCTGACCTCGCCGCGCGGACGACGACGATCATTTGCATGGTGTCCACGCCAGATCAAGCGCGTGACGTCTTGATGAGTCCCGGTGGAGCCTTCGATCTGTTGCCTGAGGGCGCAACGGTCCTAGTCATGGGGACTTTCGGCCCCGATGTGGTTCGGGCGCTCGACGCCGGCGCGCTGACATCAGGTGTCCGGCTGATCGATGCTCCGGTCAGCGGCGGAGTGGCCAGGGCCGGCAAAGGAGATCTCTTGATCATGACGTCGGCGCGTCCTGAAGACGCCGAGTTCGGTGAGGAGATCCTCGGGACCCTCGGTTCCACCGTGCGAACCGTAGGAGATCTACCCGGGATGGGGCAGGTGGTGAAGCTGGTCAACCAGCTTCTTTGCGGTGTTCACATCGCTGCCGCGGCAGAAGCCCTCGCGTTGGCCAATCATCTGGGTGTTGACGTCCGGGACACGTGGGAGACCGTGCGGCGCGGTGCCGCAGCCTCCTTTATGCTCGCTGATCGTGGTCAGCGCATGGTCAATGAGGAGTTCGACGATCCGAAGAGTGCCGTTGACATCTTCGTCAAAGACATGAACATGGTGGCGGCTGCCGCCGCCGCCGTTGGGATGGATAGTCGGGTCGCCCTGAGTGCAGCAAGCGTCTTTGAGGAAGCACGTGCAGCAGGACTCGGCAGAAAGGACGACTCATCGATCATCACACGCTACCTATAGTCCGAAGCTGCGCCATAGTTGATGCTCTTTCCCCTCTCTCGCGCAGCGGCGCGATCAGGGTCGCGTCGCTGGCGGCCGCGGTACGGGAGTTGTCGGAGCAGTCGTGGGCCAGACTCGCGGCATAGGAACAGAGCGCTTCGTCCCAGAATTGGAGCCCGGTCAGGTCCCAATCCGTCTCGACGTTCCCCGCGATGCCGTAGTCGTCGTGGGGACACGGCGCGGTGAGCCAGATCTCGACATCGCGGGTGCTGGAGACGCTCAGGCCGTCCGCGCCCGACCGCGTGACCGTGACGGTGTATACCAGCTGCAGGTTGTGTTTGCCGCTCATCGCGGTCGTGACGGCGTTCACACGGACTTCGGAATTCGCGTGGTCCGCCTCGAACGCCGACCAGGCTTCGGGGGTGAGATCGAGCCAGGCGAGTCGATCGGCGAAGGTGTACGCGCCGTACTTCCCGTCCGAGCCTTCGCCTCCATAGAAACCGGCCGTTCGGCTCCACTCGCGCTCGATGGGGGCGACCCAGTCGGCGAACGATGTCTTCGTCGTGTCCCAGGTGAAGAGATAGGCCACGATCGCATTCCCCATTGCGCGGCCAAGAACGCTTGCGGGCGAGGCACACTCGCCCACGGGAACGCCAGGAAGCATCGGCGTCGTGAGATCCGCCAGCGGCACCTCCGCCGGCCACGGTGCGAGGCCCGTCTCGGGATCAGGGGTGGCTTCTGGCTCCGCGGGGTCAACCACGCCGTCAACGTTCGCGGGGATGCCGGGCCCGCCGATGTCGACCTGGCCGTTCTCGGCGATCGCGGGCGGCCGATCGTGTTCGGTGCTGGGCGAGGAGGGACTCGTGGAGACCTGCACCTCCACCGCGGAATGCGGCGCCGTTCTGGCGTTGTGCGAGATCAGGAGCACGGCTGCCAGCAGCGCAACGCAGAGGGCGAGGATCACGAGCGCGGTAACGTTGCGCGCCGACATTTGCGGCCGCTTCACGGGTCTACGGTGCCGGCTCATCGGTCGGCTCCCGTCGCCACGAGCTTGTCGCCACCGAGCAGTTCGTCCAGCGCCGCTTCGGCGCGGACCGCCGCCACGCTGCCCGGAACGATCCACATCGGCGGGGTCTTCGCGACATGCTCATTCCCGGTGCATCCGGTCTCGACGACCCAGAACCGCATCCGCGCGATCCATAACTGGAGCTGGCCGTGGAAGTCGAACGCGGCTCCCTGGGACGGCTGAGAGAACTGGTCCTCGCGATACTGCTTCAACGCGAGCAGCTCTTGGATCAGCTCGTCATGGCGAAACCAGCACGGCGGCACGATCGGCGATGGGAGTCGATACGAGCGGACGAGCTTGCGGGTGAACTCCCACAGGTCGGTGAGGAGGAGGTGGCGCTGCGGCGTCCCTAAGGCCCACCAGTCAGCTGGGAGCTGGGAATGAGTGTGTTGATCCATGCGTCATCGATGCAGGCCGGCGCGCACTATCCACAGGGCGCGATGGCGGCCCCCGCTGAGTAGATACGGTCTTCTCATGTTCCTGAGCGCCGCATGCCGGTCGGACGATTCATCGCTCCGTGATGCGGTCGACCAGCTTGGGACGTGCCTCGAACAACTGCAGCAGGAATCGGACCCGTGGGCGTGGTCGCTGCCCATCCTCGTGACGATCCTCGTCGCGGGCATCGCGTTCGCTGGTGCGGTCGTCGGTGTCATGGTGCAGCGGCGCATCTCGCGTGCAGATCAGCTCTGGAAGCGACTCGAATTGGCATACGGCGCCGCGCTGTCGGAGGACGAGAACCGGAAGATGCTCGGTCTGCTGGCGCTCGAGCGTCTGAGCGACCCGAGGCTCGCCAAGCGTGATGGGTACGTCGTGGCGGAATCGGACGTAAGGTTGATGAACGAAATCTCAGATTTGGTGCTGATCAGTGCACAGGAAGGCGACGGCTCATGAAGCGTTCCGAGATCGCCGCCGCGCGGCTGAAGGTGGCACTGGCCAAACGCAACAATGAGACCGTATCCGCGAAGGTCGCCGCCCTGGCCGCGACGCCGCTGGTCGAGGCGGAGGTGCCGGCGGGTTCGGCAGCCGCGGCGCTCCATCGCGAGGTGATTGCGCAAGACGGGGACGAACTGATCGTCCTTCAAGCCAATCCGCGTCCCGGTCGGAGATCGAAGGCCGCGACGGTTCGCAACCTCAAGTCTTCGATGAACCGAACCGTCCGATCGGCGGTAACGGGTCGGTTCGTCTCGCTCGGGCCGAACGTTGGCGTCGTTGTGGCCCCCGAGAGCCCGTCTCACTCGACTCATCGCTGATCAGCTGACGATGTCCTTCTCGTTCGTCTTCACGAATGCCGCGATGTAGCGCTGACCGGTGCGCGCAGACTTCCCGCCCATCCATGCTCCGACTTCGCGACCTGTTGGCAAGCTGCCCGATCTGATCGCGGCTCGTAGGCGTTCGTCGAGCTCGTGTCCGCTCGGAGAAGCCTCGCGCCGCTGATTGTCAGTCGGCTCCGGAATGGCGCGCACGTCGTGCGGCGCCATCGTTCCCGGGGTATTCGGTGACTCGACCGGTGCGGACGTTGTCCGCGGGGCGATCGCACCCTGGGTGGCTGTGGCCAATCGCGCGGGCTGCTGCTCGGCTGCTATTCGCTCCGGAGCAGCCACAGGAACGAGTCGCATGACGAGGTGGGTGATTGCCAAGAGCGCGGCCGGCGGTGTCGCGGCGATCAGGACGGCGACACCCATGGTCGTCGCGGCCAGGTTGGCGGCGCCGATGGCGTGTGTCGCGTTGGCGAACACCGAGAGTGAGGACAGCGCGGAGAACGTCAGGTAGGCGAGCCAGCTGCCGCCGATGCCGCGACGTCGGAACTCGGCTGCGGAGATCATGCGTGCGACGGTGCCGACGTCGATGAGGATCGGGAACAGCTCGGGCAGCGGCATCCCGTTGACGCGTGCGACATCGATCAGCGTCGCATAGGAGATCGCCATGGCGGACGCGCCGACGACGCTGAGCGGAAGCCCGAGCGACACCGCCAGTGTCCACGGGCGGTCGCTGCGGTGGCGGCTCACGTCGCCGCCCCTGTCGCCACGCGGCTAGGGCGTGTCTGACAAAGCCCTGGTCCAGGCGATGTCGGCGTTGAGGACGACTGCGGCGCGGTAGATCACGGCGTGCTTGTCGTAGCGGGTGGCCAGGCCCCGCCATTGCTTGAGGTGGCAGTAGCGGCGCTCGATCACGTTGCGGTGGCGGTAATCGATCGTGTCCAGGGCGACCGGGCGGCCGCCGCGAGATCCACGCCGCCGACGGTAGCCCTTCTGGTCGTCGGGCTCGGGGATGACGGCTTTGATCCCGCGGGCGCGGAGGTGGGAGCGGATCGCGCGGGACGAGTACGCCTTGTCACCACGGACCGCGTCGGGACGGGTCCGCGGTCGGCCGACGTCCCGCTCGACGCGGAGGTGCGCCATCAGTGGCAGGAAACATCGGGGGTGTCAGATTGTCTGTGTGAGGGTCGGTCTGATCGAAAGTAGATACTAATGTCCATGACTGATGAGCTACCCTCGACCGTTACCCGTCCGTCGAGTGCGGATATCGCCACTGAGCTGACCGCGTCCGGCGCGCTGGATGCGTTGTTCGCGAAGATCGACGCCGGCGAAGTTGAACTGACCGGCGATAGCGGATTCATCCCAGGCCTGATCAAAGCCGCGCTCGAGCGCGGCCTAGAAGCCGAGCTGACCGAGCACCTCGGATACGAGAAAGGCGACCCGGAAGCCGGGCTGTACCAGAACTCCAGGAATGGGTACGGGTCCAAGACCATCGGAACCGAGGTCGGCGATGTCGAGTTGTCGGTGCCGCGGGACCGTGACGGGTCGTTCACGCCACGGTTGGTGCCGAAGGGGCAGCGGCGTCTTGGCGGGCTGGGCGACATGATCATCTCGCTCTATGCCGGCGGGATGACGGTCCGCGATATCGAGCACCATCTGGCGTCCACGATCGGCACGGAGCTCTCCCGGGAAACGATCTCGAAGATCACCGACGAAGTCCTCGACGAGGTCTACGCGTGGCAGCAGCGGCCGCTCGAGGCGTTCTACCCGGTGATCTACCTGGACGCGTTGGTGATCAAGGTCCGCGACGGCGCGCACGTGCGGAACAAGGCCGCGCACATCGCGATCGGGGTCGATATGGACGGCGTCTCTCCCGATGGGCGTGTGGTCGTGGTCGCAGCGCAGGAGATCGGCGGCGCGGGACCCGACCCGGCCCACGATGACCGGCTGGTAAGCCTGCTCGTCGAGCATCTCCGGGCCTATCGGTGGAACGCCACTGCCACCACCATGGACGGACGCGCGTATGTTCTCGTGGAGCTTCACGAAGAGGCGGCTCGCAGTTCGCTCGGCCACATCCTCGATGACTGCCTCATCCGTGCAAGTCGCTCTCTCGGGGTTCCGCTCAAAGCTGGATTGAGCGACGAGCTGACGGTCGATTCGGACCTTCCGGCCGGCAAGCTTCAGGCAGATCAATGCCTCGACCTGAGTCCCACCGAGTCGTCCGTCGTCTTCTTCGAAGACGTCCAGGCGCGTGTGCTGCTTTCCGACATCAAGCAGTTCGTCGCCGGTCGACGCTCGGCCGTCACTCCGGCCTTCCAGCGCCTCATCGATCATGACCGCGAGTACCACACTGAGTATGTGCCCACTCTTCGCGCCTACTTCGATGGATTCGGCGACACCGCTGTCGTGGGGGCGCAGATGCACGTCCACAACAACACCGTGCGATACCGCCTGCGACGGATCGCAGAACTCAGTCAGGTCGACCTCGGCGACCCCGAGTCCCGACTCGCATTGCAGTTGCAGATCTACGCGCATGACAACTAGACGCTCTGGGGCGTTGAGCTGAGCAGGTATGCCTGAGCGAGCGGACGCAGAGCTCCAACTCTGTCGCGCCGGGTTTTATCCGGTCAGGCGGCGAACTTCTGCTGGCCGTACCGTGTCACCATGCTCCACCGCCGTACGTTCGGTCGAGCATGGGAGACGGCGACGGCGCCCCACCAGTGAACGTGGGGCGCCGTCGACCTGTTATCGGTTACGCGATTCCGCCGTTCCGGCGGAGCGTTCCGCTGAAGAGGAACAGCAGGCGACGCGGCGCCCTCTGGACTGGGCGCCGCGGGAGCCGCGCCGAGTGAAGGCGCAATCTGCTTGAGTCTGACGGCGACGCTGGGAGGGGGCTGCTGAAGCGGCGCGTCGGCTATGAGCTCCAGTGGCGTGCTCCTGTGGCGTGCTTCGCTCCGGCACGCGTTCCCAGGCGGACGGGCCATCGCGAAGATGGCTGGTCAGCGCTTCACCCGGACGTGGACCCTGGCCGTCGTGAAAGATGTCCACGCGCTCGGCAATCGCGCAGCGCATCATGAACCACTGCTGGACGGACTCCCGCTTCCGGGTGAGCGACGACGGATCACGACCGCGGGACTCACCTTGTACGTGAGGCTTGCAAGCCTCATCGATCGGGACATCGCGACGTGGCTGGTCGCCAACAGGAGCTCCGGATGACGTGTCCATTGGAGTGCCGGGAACCTTGGCAACTACCTCTTGATGATGAGTGCGTGGCCCTGCCCGCCGCCGCCGCACAGGGCCACGGCAGTGGTCGCGCTGCAGCTTTAACGTGCCCGTAACGAAAAAGTGGTGGCGCTGAAGGGCGAGTCCAAGGCCGAGGGTAACGGCCGCAACTAACGCCGGCGTGACAGCCCGAACATTGCGTTTGACCACGGGTTCCTTCCTGGGCCCCTGGGACAGTGCGTCCACGTCGAGTGCCTGGACGCGAACGCGCAGAATCACACTCGGCGTGCCTCCTAGCTCCGCCACTTGCCGAGAATCGAGCTGTGCTCCGCCTTTTATGCAATCAATTACGTGCATTAAACGTCTACTTGGCCGTTCGGCGAATGTTTCGCGAGGGAACTGAACACTCCCGCGATCCCACAATCGGAGCCGATGACGGGAATCGAACCCGCGCTGTCTGCTTGGGAAGCAGAAGTTCTACCATTGAACTACATCGGCGGAGCCGCCTCGCGGCGGCTTCACGCGGCGCCACCCGGACGCCGCATCCACCATGCTAGCAACTCGCGGCGCCGCGCCCGTGCGCGTTCTCCCCAGCGGGCACCGCGTCGCGTACCCCACCCCGCCCCTCGCTAGGCTGTTCGCGTGCTGCTCTCCGACCGCGACATCCGTGCCGAGCTCGATCGCGAGCGCATCAGGCTCGAGCCGTACGAACCCGGCATGATCCAGCCGTCGTCGATCGACGTGCGGCTCGACCGCTATTTCCGGCTGTTCGACAACCACAAGTACCCGTTCATCGATCCGGCCGAGGATCAGCCCGAGCTCACGCATCTGATCGAGGTGCGGCCCGACGAGGCGTTCATCCTGCACCCGGGGGAGTTCGTGCTGGCCTCGACGTATGAGGCGGTCACGCTGCCCGACGACGTCGCCGCGCGCCTCGAGGGCAAGAGCTCGCTCGGCCGGCTCGGCCTGCTCACGCATTCGACGGCCGGGTTCATCGACCCGGGCTTCACCGGCCACGTGACGCTCGAGCTGAGCAATGTCGCGACCCTGCCGATCAAGCTCTGGCCCGGCATGAAGATCGGGCAGATGTGCTTCTTCCGGCTCTCGTCGCCCGCCGAGCGCCCGTACGGCTCGGCCGACTACGCGAGCCGTTACCAGGGGCAGCGGGGCCCGACCGCGTCGCGGTCGTTCAAGAGCTTCCACCGCACCGACGTCGGCGTCACCGAGGCGGGCGCGCCCGGCAACTGACTGCGCGCGCGGCTTCGCCTCCCGCGGGCGCGCGCGTTGCGCGAGCGGATGCCTCGCCGGCACCGCGCGCGGCCACGGTTCCGGCGTCAGAATCGATCGTCCGGATGCCTCGCCGGCGCTGTCGGCTCGCGACCGCATACGCTTGCACGTCGTACGAGAGGAATACTCAGTACTCTGCCTAGATGACCATTCCGCTCGGCGACAGCGCTCGCCGGGCTGACGCGCCTGCCGATCCGCCCGCCGACGCCGATGCCGGCGCGGATCTCGCCGCCGCCGCCGACGCCGACGCCGACGCCGACGTGCGCGGCGGCGCCGCCGACGCAGGTCCTGACACCGAGGCATCCGCCCCCACCACCGCCAGGGCCACCCGCACCCGCTGGGCCGCCGCCATCGTCGGCGTCATCGCGGCCGCGATCGGCTTCGCCGGCGCGAGCGTGCCCGCATACTGGGGCGACGAGGCCGCGAGCGTCATGTCGGCCGAGCGCGGCTGGGCGAGCCTGTGGACCATGCTCGGACACGTCGACGCCGTCCACGGGCTGTACTACGCGTTCCTGCATCTCTGGGTCGGCGTGTTCGGCGCCGCCGAATGGTCGACCCGTCTGCCGAGCGCGCTCGCGGTCGGCGCGCTCGCCGCGGGCGTCGTCGTGCTCGGCGCCCGCTGGTTCACGCCCGGCGTCGGGATCGTCGCCGGCCTCGTGTGCGCCATCCTGCCGCGCACCACCTACCTCGCGACCGAGGCGCGATCGTACGCACTCGCCGCGGCAGCGGCGGTCTGGCTGACGGTCGCGTTCGCGGCGATGATCCGGAACCGGCGCACCGCGATCTGGCGGTGGGCCCTGTACGGGCTGGGGCTCGTGGCATCCGTCGTGCTCTTCCTGCATCTGCTGCTGCTCGTCCTCGTGCACGCCGCCGTCCTCGTGACGACGCAGCCGCGTCCGGCCCGCGCACTGGTCGGCCGCTGGATCGCGAGCCTCGCGGGCGCCGTCGCCCTCGCCCTGCCGTTCGTCGCGCTGGCCGTGAGTCAGCGCGATCAGCTCGCGTACCTCGCGCTGCGCGATTGGGCGCGGTTCGAGCACCTCGCGGTCACGCAATGGTTCGTGACCCCGGGCGTCGCCCTCGTCGGATGGGCGCTGGCCGTGATGGGTGTGGCCGCCGCGTTCGCGGCGCGCGGGCGTGCGGGGCCCGCTCCGGGTCTGTGGCCGACGCTCGCCTGGTTGGTGCTGCCGACCGCGCTGCTCATCCTCGTCGACGTGCTGGTCACCAAGGCGTACAGCCCGCGGTACGTCTCGTTCTCCCTGCCCGCGGTCGCGCTGCTCATCGCGCTCGGCATCGACGCGGTCGCGCGCGCGGGCGCCTCGCGCCTCGCGCGGCTGGCGTCGGCCGGTGCGTCGGGTCGGCCGCATGCGCCTCGCGCCGCGCGCGAGCCCCGGCGAGCGGATGCCTCGGGTGGGGCGGATGCCTCGGGTGGGGTGGATGCCTCGGGTGGGGCGGGCGTGCCCAAGGAAGCCGTCGCGCCCGCCGCGCCAGCGCCAGCACCGGTGTCGCGCAGAGTGGCCGAGCGCGCGATCGCCGGCGCGTTGCTCGTCGTGCTCGCGCTCGTCGCGCTGCCCACGTACCTCGAGCAGCGGACCGAGCGGGCGAAGGACGGCGGCGCGGACTTCCGTGCGGTCGCCGAGTACGTTGGCGAGCATGCGCGTCCCGGCGACACCGTGCTCTTCGGGCTCGCCGACCGGCGCTCGCGTGAGCCGCGCCTCGCGTTGCGGCTCTACCCCGAGCACTTCGCCGGGCTCATCGACGCCCAGCTCGTGACCGCGTACGACGACCTGCCGGGGCTCTGGGACGAGGTCGCCCCGCTCGACACCGTTGCGCCCGGCCTGCGCAGCGCGACGGTGTGGGCGATCGACCACACCGGCCCCGCCCGCGGCGGCGACGAGCAGCGCGTCACGCCGACCGACCCGGATCTGCTGCGCACCGAGGGGTACCGGCTCGTGCACACCGAGCACTTCTCGCGGCTCGCCGTCCTGCGCTTCGAGCGCGCCCGCTGACGCGGGCTCTTCGCCGCGCCGATACTGGCGGCGCTGCCTCCGGATCGCTACCGTGAGTGTCATCAGGGCGCCGAGGGCGACCCCGCTTCGAAGGAGAAGGCTCATGGCAGGTCAACGTCCGGTCGGCGTCACCCTGGTCGCGGTGATCGCCTGGATCTCTGGTGCACTGAACATCATCGGCGGGATCATCCAGATGCTGCCCGGAGGCGACAATTTCGCCGCGGGCGTGTGGGCGCTGATCATCGGGATCGTGACGATCATCGTGAGTCTCGGCCTGTTCCGCGGATCGAACGCGGCCCGGATCGTCGTGACGATCGTGTTCATCCTGAACCTGCTCGGGGCGGTCTTCCTGTTGTTCTCTCCGTTCACCTTCTGGTCGGCGCTGTTCTCCGCGGTGCTCGCGGTCATCGGCCTCGTGCTGCTGTACACGCGCCCCGCGAACGTCTTCTTCCGCTGACCTGCGCGCCCGCGCTGTCTGCGCCACGTGTGACCGTCTGCGCCGCGTGCGACGGTCGGGCGCGGCGCAGCACGTCTCTGGTGGCGCCGCACGTGGGTAGTGGCGCAGCGCGTCAGTAGTGGCGCGGTCGTGGAGCCCGGCGGGCGGGCGTGCGGGCTGGCCGTCCGCGCCACGTGCTGCGGTCCGCGCCACGTGTGACCGTCCGCGCCGCGTGCGACGGTCGGTGCTGGCGCAGCACGTCGGTGGTGGCCCGGTCGCAGTACCCGGCTACCCGGCGGCCCGGCGCGCGGGCGCGGCGCGGCGAACGGTCAGCCGACGGCGGCGGTGCGCGTGCCGAGGCCGGCGGCGTCGACGCCGGCGAGTCCGGCCGTCGTGAACGCGACGACCGCATCGAGCGCCGCATCCGACCCGAGCACGCGCGTGTGGCCCGATCCGCTCGTGAGCACGAGCCGCGAGCGCTCGCCGTGGGCGGCGTGCAGGCGCTCGGCCTCGCCGGCTGCGACCTCGCGATCGTCGCGGTCGTGCACGACGAGCAACGGCACCTCGGACGGGAGCGGCAGCTCGGCGGCGTCGAACCGGCGCCAGGCCGCTGCCGGGTCCGCACCGGGCTGCACGCGGCGCACGAACGACCGGCTCAGTGCCTCGCGGGATGCCGCCCCGAGTCCGACGCGGTCGCCGAACGCGTCCACGAGGTACCGCGCACTCGACATCCCCGCGATCGCGACCACGCCGCCGGCCGCGACCCCCTCGCGCACCGCGCTGAGCGCGGCGAGCGAGCCGAACGAGTGCCCCACGATGGTGTGGAACCGTCCGTGCCGGGACTGCAGCGCCTCGATCGTGGCGAGCCAGTCGCGGATGTCGGTGCGCCGCCCGCCGGAGTCGCCGTTCGCGGGCGCGTCGAACGCCACGAGCCCGAACCCCTCGGCGCGCAGCTCACGCACGAGCGGCGCGAACTGCGCCGCCCGCCCGCGCCAGCCGTGGGCGAGCAGGATCGTCTCGCCGCCGCGTCCCCATTCGGAGACGGCGACGTCGCGCCCACGCACCCGGATGATCGACCGGCGCGCCTGCTCGTGCACCGCGCGTTCGTGCGGTCGCACCGGGCGTCGCGGTCGGGAGCTCATGAACAGCGGCAGCGCGAGCCGCGCAGCGGCGCGCGGCGAGACCCGGTCGGCGGCTCGCGCGGCCGAGACGGTGGCGAGGGCGGCGATGGCGGTGGGATGCATGACGGGCTCCGAGAAAGAAATACGAACGATCGTACGGCAACTATACGCACGATCGTGCGTAAACTGAAGACATGAGCGAGATCGCGATCGACGGCCGCCGTGCCCGGGGGGATGCCTCGCGGCGGGCGATCCTCGCGCACGCCGTCGACCTCGCCTCCCTCGAGGGCCTCGACCAGCTCTCGATCGGCCGCATCGCCGGCGCGGCGAGCCTCAGCAAATCGAGCGTCGCCACCCTGTTCGGCACGAAGGAACGTCTTCAGCTCGCGGCGGTCGAGACCGCGGCCGAGCGGTTCGCCGCCACCGTGGTGGAGCCGGCCAGGGTGCAACCCCGAGGCATCCGCCGGCTGACCGCCCTGCTCGACCGCGTCGTCACCTACTCGGAGGACCGGGTCTTCCCGGGCGGCTGCTTCTTCTCGGCGGCGGCCGCCGACTTCCACGCCAAGCCCGGTCCCGTGCGCGACGCGATCGCGCAGCAGCTCGATCGCTGGCTGGGCTACCTCGCGGCCTCCGCCCGCTTCGCCGTGGCACAGGGCGAGCTGCCCGGCCTCGACGACCCCGACCAGCTCGCGTTCGAGCTCCAGGGCACATTCGAGTGGATGAACCTCATGTCCGTCATCCACGACGACGACCTGCCGCACCGCCGCGCGCGCCGCGCCTACCGCGACCGGCTGCTCGCGCTCGGCGCCGATCCCGCGATCGCCGAGCTCGTGCTCGCACCCGGCGCCGCGCTCGAGTCCCCGCCGCCCCGCACCGGCACCGACACCTAGCGCCCGCACCCCGCCATCCGGCGGTCCGGCGGCGCAGAACCCGCCGCGGGCGGCGGCGGCCCGGGCTCGCCGCGTCGGCCAGGATGAGGGGCACGCGCCACGACGAGGTGGCCCCGAACGATGGAGTTCTCATGACCGACACCCTGACCCGGCCGCCGTTCGACCCCGAGCTGGCCGCCGCACTCGAGCTCATCCGCGAGCAGATGCCGCAGACGTTCACCGCCGAGCTGATCCCTGCCCTGCGTGGCGGCATGACCGGATCCGAGGTTCCTGCGCTGCTCGACGAGCGCGGCATCGAGTACCGCGACGTGGCGATCCCCGGCCATGACGGGGACGAGATCGTCGTGACCGTCATCCACCGCCGTGGGCGCACCGGGACGGGCCCGGGCATCTATCACACGCACGGTGGCGGCATGATCATCGGCGACCGGTGGATGGGCGTCACGGGCTTCCTCGACCTGATCGAGCAGCACAATGCCGTCGTCGTGACGGTCGAGTACCGGCTGGCACCCGAGTTCCCCGACCCGTATCCGGTCGAGGACTGCTACGCCGGCCTCGTGTGGACCGGCGAGCACGCGGCCGAGCTCGGCATCGACCCCGACCGGCTCATCATCGGCGGCGGCAGCGCCGGCGGCGGGCTCGCCGCGGGCACCGCACTGCTGGCGCGCGACCGCCGCGGGCCCGCGCTCGCCGGCCAGCTGCTCATGTGCCCGATGATCGACGACCGCGACACCTCGGTCTCGACCGCGCAGATCGACGGCGTCGGCGTGTGGGACCGCGGCTCGAACGTCACCGGCTGGACCGCGCTGCTCGGTGACCGGCGCGGCACCGACGACGTCTCGATCTACGCCGCGCCCGCTCGCGCCACCGACCTGTCGGGTCTGCCGCCCGCGTACATCGACTGCGGCAGCGCCGAGGTGTTCCGCGACGAGGACGTCGCGTATGCGACGGCCCTCTGGGCCGCGGGCGTCCAGGCCGAGCTGCACGTCTGGGCGGGCGGCTTCCACGGCTTCGACGGGCTCGCGCCGCAGGCCGCGCTCTCGCAGGCGGCCATCGCCGCGCGCGAGAGCTGGCTCGCCCGAGTGCTCGGCGTCTAGCCGCCCGGCTTCTGCTCGGCGGACCGGGCATCGAACGGTCGAAGATGGCGGGTCCGAGCGCGAGACACCCGCCATCTTCGACCGTTCGCCGTCGATAGGGTGGACGTCACGACGCGATGGAGCCGCCATGAAGGAACTCGTGGGCCGACTGACCGCGCTCGACCCCGAGGCGAGCGAGTCGCTCAAGGTCATCTCCTACTTCGATGCGCTGGTCGCCGGTGGCGTGTCCGTCGAGGCATTGCTCCGCGGCGCCGCCGCCCTCACCGCGGCGCCCGCGGGGTTCGCGTCGGCCGGCCGCCGGCTGCGGATCGGCCCGGATGGCAGGCGGCTACCGGCCGACCAGGCCGACGCCCCGCGGCCGGCGGATGTCTCGGGTCGGGCGGATGTCTCGGGGCGAGCGGATGCCTCGCGGTCGACGTATGTCTCGGGGCGAGCGGTTGTCTCGGGGCGAGCGGATGCCTCGCGGCCGGCGGATGCCTCGGAGCGAGCAGATGCCTCGCGGCCCGTCGATACCTCGGTGCCAGAGGGTGCGACGGTGCGGGCGGGTGCCTCGGTGGTAGCTGAGACCTCGGCGCCGGCTGCCGCCGTGGTGCCGGCCGATACCGCCGTGCCGGCGGGTCCGTGGGTGCCGGCGGATGCCTCGCGGGCGGGGCGTGCGCGCCCGGTCGGTTCCGACGGGGTGGTCTGGATCGAACGCGACGGGGCGCCGCACGCCAACGATGCGATGGTGCTCGAACGGCTCGCGATCGCGATCGGCATCACGACCACGCGGGGTTCGGCCGCCGATGGGGCCGGCGCCGTCGAGACCGCCGTGAACCCGCACGCGAGTGCCGACGAACGCGGCCGCGCGCTCGCGCGACTCCGGCTCGACGGGCTCGCAGCGGTGCGGGCGGTCGCACGCCCCGCCGACGGTCCGTCCGATCCGCGGTCGCCGAGCGCGATCGTCGCCACGCCGCACGGTCTGATGCGTGCGACCCTCGTCCGGTCCGATGCACCGGACGCGGCGGACGCGCCCGGTGCGCCGGTCGCGGCGGCGCAGGAGGTTCCGGATGCGTCGGGCGACGCACCTGCGCGCACGGGAGTCGGGCTCGCGCTCCCGCCCGACCGTCTCCCCGAGTCGTGGACGTCGGCGCTCATCGCGCTCCGCCTCTCGAGCGCGGGGGAGCCCCTCGTCGACGCGGCCGACCTCGGCGCACTCCTCATGCTCGCCGAGGCCGCCGACGAGGCATCCGCCCCCCACCCTGACGCGATCGCGATCGCCGACCTCGACCCGCGCGCCCGACGCGTGCTCGACGCGCTCGCCGAGACCGGCAGCGTTCGCGCCGCCGCCGCGCTCCTCGGCATGCACCACTCGAGCGTGCAGGCGCGCGCGTCATCGCTCACCTCGACGCTCGGCTACGACCCGCGTACGCCGCGCGGGCGCACGCGCTACACCTTGGCGCGCACGCTGTACACGCTCGCGCTGCACTGATCCCCGACGTGAGTACCCCGTCGGTCGAGCAGCGCGCGACGGAAAAGCACGCTCCCCGCTGGTCGAGTAGCGAGCGACGAAGGAGCACGCTCCCCGCTGGTCGAGTAGCGAGCGACGAAGGAGCACGCGTATCGAGACCCGCGACCCGGTTCCGAGGGCGGCGCACCGGGGTCTCGATACGCTCGCTGGCGTTCACTACTCGACCAACGGGGGATACGTGCGCAGATGTGCGGGCGGGGCATCCGCCGGTGCGAATGTGCGCGTTCACCGATTCTTTGCCGGGCGGGGTCTTCCGGGGTGTCGGTGGCCACCGCTAGCCTGACCCCAGTTCGGGGGCCACCAGGCTTCCGCGTGTGAGCCTGGGGAGTCGCGCATGCCTCGTTCCGTCCGTCGATCGACCGTGGCCGTGGTGGCCGCCGCCGTGCTCGGGGCGGGGGTGCTCGCGGCTGCGCCGCCCGCCGCCGCCGAGTCAGCGCTGGCCGAGCATCCCGTCATCAACGAGTTCTCCGCGAGCACCGCGGGCACCGACGTCGAATACGTCGAGCTGCTCGCCGCGCCGGGCGCGGACCTCAGCACGTACCGCGTGCTCGAGATCGAGGGCGATGCGCCGGTGTTCGGCGTGGTCGACGAGGTGATCTCGTTCGGCGCACCCGACGCCGACGGGCGCGCGCTTGCGAGCCTGCCGGCGAACGCGCTCGAGAACGGCACGATGAGCCTGCTGCTCGTCACCGGCGAGGGCTTCCCGGCGCTCGGCACCGACCTCGACGCCGACGACGACGGCGTGATCGACGATACGTCAGGGCTCACGGTCGTCGACTCGATCGCGGTGCACGACGGCGGCGCGGGCGACCGCGCGTACGGGCCCGTGACGCTCGGCGTGAGCTACGACGGCCAGCCTTTCGCGCCGGGCGGTGCGTCGCGCATCCCCGACGGTGTCGACGCGGATGCCACGGGCGACTGGGTACGCAACGACTTCGACCTCGCGGGCATCCCGGGGCAGACCGGCACGCTCACCGACGGCGAGGCGGTCAACACGCCCGGCGCCGAGAACACGACCGAGGCGGGCGGCGGGCCCGATCCGGTCGAGGCCGACTGCGAGGCATCCGTCGTGCCCATCGGCTCGGTGCAGGGGGCCGGTGACGCCTCGCCCATCGTGAGCGCGACCGTCGAGGTCGAGGGTGTCGTGGTAGGCGACTTCCAGGACGGCGGCTTCGACGGGTACTACCTGCAAGACGCGGGCGACGGCGACCCGGCGACCTCGGACGGCGTGTTCGTGTATTCCCCGGGCGGCATGGACGTCGCGTCGGGCGATGTCGTGCACGTCGTGGGCACGGTCGGCGAGTACTTCGGGCTCACCCAGGTGACCGCGTCGGCGGTCGCCGTATGCGAGACCGGCGCCGCGCCGCCCGAGGCGACCGTGCTCGAGCTGCCGCTCGACCCGGCCGCGCACGAGGCGTTCGAGGGCATGCTCGTCACCCTGCCGCAGACGCTCGTCATCGGCGAGACCTTCGAGTACGGCCGGTACGGCCAGGTCTCGCTCAGCACGACCCGGCTCGACCAGCCGACGGCCGTCGCCGTGCCCGGCTCGACAGAGGCGCTCGCGATCGCCGAGGCCAACCTGCGCGACGCGATCGTGCTCGACGACGGCCGCGGCCGCGAGAACCCCGACCCCGCGATCCACCCCAACGGCGAGCCGTTCACGATCGAGAACACGTTCCGCAGCGGCGACCTCGTGACCGGCGCGACGGGCGTGCTCGACTACCGGTTCGACACGTGGGCCGTGCAGCCGACGCAGGGCGCCGACTTCGAGGTCGCGAACCCGCGGCCGGCGGTGCCCGACGTGGGCGGCGACCTGAAGGTCGCGAGCTTCAACGTGCTCAACTACTTCACGTCGCTCGACGGGCGCGGCGCCGACACCCCGGAAGAGTTCGCGCGGCAGCAGGCCAAGATCGTCGCGGCGCTGGCCGAGATCGACGCCGACGTCGTCGGCCTCATCGAGATCGAGAACAACGGCACCGCGGTGCAGGCGCTGGCCGGCGCGCTCAACGCGGCGGTGGGTGACAGCACGTACGCCGCGATCGAGACGGGCGTGCTCGGCACCGACGAGATCACGACCGCGCTCATCTACAAGCCCGCTGCGGTCACGCCGCAGGGAGCGTTCCAATCGCTCGACACGGCCGACGACCCGCGCTTCCTCGACGACTTCAACCGGCCCGCGCTCGCGCAGACGTTCGCGTCGACCGCGACGGGCGAGACGGTGACCGTCGTGGTGAACCACCTGAAGTCGAAGGGGTCGGGCTGCGAGGCGGTCGGCGACCCGCTCGACCCGAACGGGCAGGGCAACTGCAACGGCGTGCGCACCGAGGCCGCGGCCGCCATGGCCGACTGGCTCGCGGGCGACCCGACCGGGCAGGGCGCGGGGCGTGAGCTGATCATCGGCGACCTGAACGCGTACGACTACGAGGACCCGATCGCGACCCTCACGGGCGCGGGCTACACCGACCTGGTGAAGCAGTTCCAGGGCGACCAGGCGTACTCGTACATCTTCGACGGCTGGCTGGGGTACCTCGATCACGCGCTCGCCGGGTCGGCCCTTGCGCCGTCGGTGACGGGCGCCGCGGTGTGGCACATCAACGCCGACGAGCCGAGCCTCATCGACTACGACATGACGTTCAAGCAGCCCGCGCAGGATGCACTGTTCGCGCCCGACGCGTTCCGGTCGAGCGACCACGACCCGGTGATCGTCGGGCTCGCGCTCACACCGCCCGACACGGTCGCGCCCGAGCTCGATGTCGACGCGCACCCGAGTCGCATCCTGATCCCGACGGGCGGCTGGCGGACGGTGAACCTCAAGGTCGACGCGACGGATGACTCGGGCGAGGTCACGGTCGAGCTCGTGTCGGCCGAGGCGCACGGGTCGAGCCGCGCCGACATCCAGCAGCTGTCGGACACGAAGTTCAAGGTGCGCGCGGTGCTCCGCGGGTATTACACGTTCGAGTACCGGGCGACGGATGCCGCGGGCAACACGACGACCGCGACCGAGACGGTGAACGTCGGGCTGCGCGGCCTCTGGCTGTTCGACCGGTAGGCGCCCGCGGCGCGCGGTCACGCGCGTCGCCGAACCGACCGAAGCCGAGCCGACGACGAGCCGCCCGCACGCGCGGGGCGGCTCGTCGTCGTTTCCGAGTTTCCGACGGTGCCCGGGCGCGGTGCGTGCCCCGGAACTCTCGAACGGGCGCAGATGGTGGGTGAGCGCGCGCTGCACTCGCCATCTGCGACCGTTCGCTTGGGCTGCGCGGCTCGATCGCGGCGACGCACGTGCGGTCGACATGGGTAGGAGTGGCGGGACATGTCGCGTGTCGTAGGTGATTCGTGTGCAGTCGTCGCCGTGCCGTGTCGATGTGCGGGTGTTCGAGTCTCGCGCTCGCGGATCGGGACGGTTCGAGGTGGTGGCGGCTGGGGCGTGCGCTCGGCGTCGCGGTGCGTGCCCAGGATTTCTCGAACGGGCGCGGATGGTGGGTGGGGGTCCGTTGCACCCGCCATGTGCGACCGTTCGCTTGGGCTGCGCGGCGGCCGGGCGGCCAGGTGGCCGCACGGCGGCACGGCTCGAGTTGGGGGTGTTCGAGTCTCGCGCTCGCGGATCGGGACGGTTCGAGGTGGTGGCGGCTGG
>NZ_JAVKGQ010000011.1:135226-137838 GCF_031432255.1 Agromyces aerolatus
CGACCGTTCGCTTGGGCTGCGCGGCGGCCGGGCGGCCAGGTGGCCGCACGGCGGCCGCCTGCGGCTGAGTCCGCGTCGGCGCCAGGCTGAGTGTGCGATGTTGGCGGGGTGTGCGGCGGATCGGCGGCCGAGATCGCACGCTCGGCATGCTTCGTGGGCGGGTAGTGCGCGAAGCCCGGGCGAGAGCGTCGCTCCGAGGCGACCGAACGGCCGCGGCTGCGGGTGTCCCGAGAGTGGGGCCCGCGGAACGCGACCGTTCGATCGGTGGTGATGCCTCAGGCGTCGCGTCGCGGGCGGCGGTGCGCGTCGTGCACGTGCACGTGGACGTGGACGTCCTGACGTGGACGCCGCGGGCCGTGGCCGAAGCGGCTGCGCGAGCCGAAGTGGTCGCGAGGATCGAAGTACTCGCCCTCACCGTGTGCTCGCGGTTCGCCGTGCTCGGCCGGACCGAAGTGCTCCCGCGGGTCGAAGCCGTGCTCGGGCTGTTCGCCGCGGCCGAAGCCGTGCTCGCTGAAGCGGTGCTCACCGAAGCCGTGCTCGGGCTGTTCGCCGCGGCCGAAGCCGTGCTCACCGAAGCCGTGCTCGTCGAAACCGCGCCCGGCCCAGTCGCGCCGTCCGTGCCCGTGTCCGAACCCGTGCCCGTGCCCGTGCCCATGGAAGCCGCCGTGTCGGCGGCCGAAGCCTCGTCCGCCGCGTCGGCCGCGGGGGAGCGGCTGCGACTCGTCCCAGCCGAGCTCGCGGGCGATCGCCTCGAGGCTCGCGACGGTGGTCGCGAAGTCCTCCGGGGAGACGGCGCCGGCGACGCGGGCACGTACGGCGCCCACCCGCTCGGTCAGTCGGTCGAGCGCCTCGCGACCCTCGGCCGTGAGCGAGGGCGGGGTGCCCTCGACCCAGCCGCGTTCGGCGAGGCCGTGCACGAGACCGGGCTTGGCCTCGAGCTTCGCGGCGAGGTGCTCGTCGCGAGCCGTGCCCGCGAGCAGGTTGAGCATGCGCCAGTCGCGGCGCGTCAGGTCGTCCTCGGCGAGGACGCGCTCGATCTCCTCGGACAGGCGTCGGTCGACAAGCTTGAGCCAGAACCCGAGTCGGCGCTGGCTGCCGGGGGCGGATGCCTCGGAGGGCACGGCCTGCTCGGCCTGGCCGGCCCGCCCGGCCTGCTCGTCGCGGTTCTCAGGTTCAGGGATCTGCTGATCGCTGGTCATGATGGTTCCTTTCTCGGTGCACCCTCGGGTGCCCGGCGCGCGATGCGCGGTTCATAATTGCATGTCATCTGACATGTATATGTACAATGACATGTATGTCAGGTCAGCGTCAAGAGCCGCACGGCGAATCCTCAGCTTCGAACCCCATCGACGCGATCGAGGCGGCGCTCGATGCCTTCCGTGGTGGTCGCGGCGGCCCCGGCGGCCCCGGCGGCCGTTCGGCTGGGCCCGGGGGCCCGGGCGTCCCGTGGGGCGAGCGAGGTGCGGCCGCGAACGGCGGGCCGCACCAGGCCGCCCCGCAGACAGGCCCAGGGCGTCGACCCGACCGTCACGAGTACAACGCGCGCGGTATCCATGACCGAGACGCGCATGACGCGCACGACCACGACGCCGCGCACGGCTCCGGTTCCCCCGGCGACCATCACGCGTTCGGGGCCCCCGACGACCATCACGCACTCGGGGCCCACGGCGGGCTCGGGCCGCGCGGCGGTTCCGGCCGCCATGCTGGATTCGGTCCTCGCGGGTTCGGCCGGCCGGGCGGGTTCGGCCTCGGCCCGGTCGGCGGGCGCGCAGCAGTGCGGCTGGTCGCGGTCCTCGCCGCCGATGGTCCCGAGTCGATCAGTCAGCTCGCCGACGCGATCGGCGTCGACCAGCCCCGCGCGAGCCGGCTCGCACAGGCCGCGATCGCCGCCGGCCATGTGCGGCGTGAGGTCGATCCGGGCGACGCTCGCCGAAGCATCCTGACCGTGACCGATGCCGGCCGCGCCATGCTCAGCGCCGCCGTCTCGCATCGCCGATCCGCCATCGAAACCGCCCTCGCCGGTTTCACCGAGTCCGAGCGCGTCGAGTTCGCCCGTCTCTTCGCCCGCTTCGTCGAAGCCTGGCCGCACCACCGCTGATCGGCGCCCGTGGGCGGCCCGCCCCTCGGGCGCGGAGCCCGACCATCGTCCGCGGCCTCGCGGCCTCGCGACCGCGCGACCCTGCGACCCTGCGACCCTGCGGCCCTGCGGCCCTGCGGCCCTGCGAGCCTGCGGCCCTGCGAGCCTGCGGCCCTGCGGCCCTGCGGCCCTGCGGCCCTGCGGTCCCGCGACCCCGCGGCCCCGCGACCCTGCGAGCCTGCGACTCCGCGGCGCCGCGACCCCGCGGCCCCGCGACCCCGCGAGCCTGCGACCCTGCGAGCCTGCGACTCCGCGGCGCCGCGACCCCGCGACTTCCGGCCGCGCGACCGCATCACCCCGGACCGCCCTCGGATTGGGCGCCGACCGCACATGGCGGTTGCCCCTCGATCGAGGCGGAACTGGCATACGGAAATCGCACTTCACCTGCCCGTCGCCGCGTCGTCCGATTGGGCGCGCGCAGACGAGGCATCCGGTGCGTGGTCGCCGCCGCCGCGCCTCGCCGCGCCTCGCCGCG
>NZ_JAVKGQ010000012.1:0-12899 GCF_031432255.1 Agromyces aerolatus
TCAAAAATTGGCATTGAACATAGTGCACGCTGTTGAGTTCTCAAGAAACGGACGCTCTCGCTTCGACGTCCCGAGGGGCGTCTCATTCGAGGCTTGTCGTCTCCATTCGGTCATCCGTGAGGACGCATCCGAATGCGTCAGAAATCGGTGATCCGATCGGATCAGAGCTTCTGGAATCGTTCCGCTTGAGGGCCGGTGAGCTTCTCGCTCTCCCGCGCCTTTGGGGCAACGAATGAATACTTTACGGAGGACGGCCGGTCCGTGCAACTCAGCCCTACATCCCGGGCGTGTCGCGCGTCATTCCGCCCATCTGGCTGCGTCTCTCCCCCAGGCGCGAGGCCCAGCGGGCCAGTGCGCGGAAGCGACCGCGGCAGCGAGCGCTGGCGACGGAACTCGCACGGTCCGCGGACCATCGGCTCCCGCCGCCGAGACCGGCTCGGCCTCCGGCACCGACCCCACCCGCAGCTCTTCGAGACTCCGCGCCGCGATCTCGTCCGAGAGCGCGCGGGCGGGCGAGGCGGCTCCGCTGCGCGGCATGCCGAGCAGCTCGGCCGCGGTTCGACGCAACGACAGGCGCGCGATGCGGCCTCGACCGGCATGCGCACCGAGCATCGAGACGAGCGCGGCCGCGAGCAGGTACCCGGTCGCGTGATCGAGCGCCTGCGCCGGCAATGCCCCCGGTCGCTCGCCGTCGCTCTCGACGACCGCGATGCCGCTCGCCGCCTGGACGATGCTGTCGAAACCGCGCCGGTCCGCGTCGGCCTCGCTGAAGCCCCATGCGGCAAGCTGTCCGACGACCAGGCCGGGATGCCGCGTGACGAGCAGTTCGGGATCGAGACCCAGCCGTGCGAGGGCAGCCGGCCGGTAGCCCAGCACGACGGCGTTCGCGGCGTCGAGCAGCTCGTCGAATCGTGCTCGGTCGGCGGCGGAGCGGAGGTCGAGCAGCGTGCTGCGCTTCCCCGCGCCGGTGTCGAGGTGCTGCCACTCGGGCTCCGGCAGGAGCGGCGAGTCCACGCGGAGCACCTCCGCGCCGAGCAGCGCGAGCGTCCGGGTTCCGACCGGGCCCGCGATCACGCGTGTGAGGTCCAGCACGCGAACGCCCTCGAGCGGGTGCGCCGTGCCGGCGTCGCCCCGGAGCCGCCGCACCCGGCCAACGACCGGAGCGGCGTCGAGTTCGGCGCCCCCGAGCTCGATCAGCGGGGTCTCCCGCAGCCGGGCGTCGTCGTCCGGCGACTCGGCTCGGACCGCGACGCACACGCCCCCGGCTGCCGTGACCGAGGCCTCGACGTCGGCGGCGGATCGCGAGGCGATGCTCGCATCGACGCGATCGGCACCGGCATCGGCGGCGAGCCCGAGCGCACGCCGGAGCGCGGCCGCGTGGTGCGGGTAGTTCGCGTGCGTGCGCACCCAGCCGTCGGCGGCACGGCGGAAGCCCGAGAGCGGCGCCCACACATCTGGTCGCTCGCCCCCGACCCGCAACCAGCGCTCGCTGGTGAAGGCTGTCGCGATCCGGTCACCGTCGAGCCGGATCCACGCCCGCCCGCGCCTACCGCCCGCCGTCCCGGGCCCACCACCCGCCGTCCCCCGCGCACCGCCCGCCGCGAGCACTCCCCCGGCGAGCGATGCCGCCGCGACCGCTCCGGCCGCGAGCCCGGACACGTCGAGCCGGGCGGGCAACGGCACCGCCGGAAGCGCATCGAGCGCGGCGAGCTCTCCCGCGTCCCGCCCGAGTTCGGCCCACACACGGCGGACGAGCTGCTCAGCGGACCCGGTCACGACGAACGCCTACTCCACGAACACGCCGGCGAGGGTCTTCTTGCCGCGGCGCAGCACCGCGAGCCCGCCGGAGTCGACGCGACCCGCGAGGGTCGCGGCATCGTCGTCGATACGTTCGTTGTCGAGCGAGACCCCGCCCTGTTTGATCGCCCGCCGGGCCTCGCCGAGGCTCGCGACGAGCCCGGTGTCGACGAGGAGCTGCGCGATCGAGGCATCCGTCGTCGCCCTGGTGTTGGGCAGTTCTTCGAGCGCGGCCGCGAGGGTCGGGCGATCGAGCGAGCGCAGCTCGCCCTGGCCGAAGAGTGCCTGCGAGGCCGCGATCACCGCGTCCGTGGCGTCGGCGCCGTGCACGAGCGTCGTCACCTCGCTCGCGAGCACACGCTGCGCCTCGCGGCGGAACGGTTCGCGCTCGACGAGCTCGGCGAGCTCCTCGATGCGGGCGCGGGTGAGGAATGTGAACACCTTGAGTCGCGCGATCACGTCGGCGTCGTCGGTGTTGAGCCAGAACTGGTAGAAGCGGTACGGGCTGCACATCGCGGCATCGAGCCAGATGGCGTTGCCCTCGCTCTTGCCGAACTTCGTGCCGTCGGAGTTCGTGATGAGCGGGGTGCCGATGGCGTGCACGCTCGCGCCCTCGACCCGGTGGATGAGGTCGGTGCCGCTCGTGAGGTTGCCCCACTGGTCGCTGCCGCCGGTCTGCAGCACGCAGCCGTACTGGCGGTAGAGCTCGAGGTAGTCGAAGCCCTGCAGGATCTGGTAGCTGAACTCGGTGTAGCTGATGCCGGCGTCCGAGTTCAGCCGGGAGGCGACCGCATCCTTCTTCAGCATGGTGCCGACGCGGTAGTGCTTGCCGATGTCGCGCAGGAAGTCGATGGCCGACAGCCCGGCGGTCCAGTCGAGGTTGTTCACGAGACGGACGCCGTTGTCGCCCTCGCCCGAGAGGAAGCGGCTCACCTGCCCCTGGAGCCGGCCGACCCAGTCGGCGACGGTCGCTTTGGTGTTGAGCGTGCGTTCGGCGGTCGGCCTGGGGTCGCCGATGAGGCCGGTCGAGCCGCCGACGAGACCGAGCGGCCGGTGCCCGGCGAGCTGCAGACGGCGCATGACGAGCAGCTGCACGAGGTTGCCGAGGTGCAGACTCGGTGCGGTCGGATCGAATCCGCAGTAGTACGTGATGGGATCTCCCGCGAGGAGCTCTTTCAGCGCGGCCTGGTCCGTCGAGACGTGGACGAGGCCGCGCCAGTTGAGCTCGTCCCAGACGTCCGCGAACGTGGGATCGTTCTGTTGGGTTGCGAGGATCTCGGGCGTGAACACGCCAGCAAGAGTATCAGTGAAGAATTCAGGCTACAGTTCTATGTGAGCACGAAATAACTATGTAGGCTTAATCCACCGCACGTTCAGCCCCGAGCCGAAAGGAGCCCGCGTGTTCGTCATCACCGCGGACCAGGTCGACAGCCGGCATCGGCCCGATCTCGCCGGCGCCGAGCTCGACCGCATCGCCGCGCGTCACGGCGAGCGATTGACGCTCCCCCCGGGGCGGAACGCGGGCGACGAGATCCAGATGCTCACCGACGATGCGACGACCGCGCTGCACCTCGTCTTCGAGCTCACGCGCGATGACGACTGGAGCGTGGGCCTCGGCTGCGGAGCCGTGCGCACTCCCCTGCCCCCCGACATCCGCGAGGCGAGCGGCGACGCGTTCTTCACCGCGCGGGTCGCCGTCGAACGTGCGAAGAAGGCGCGGCCGAGGTTCGCCATGGAGGCCGCAGGAGCGGATGCGTCGCACGCCGAAGCGCTCATCGCGCTGACCCTGCTGCTGCGCGAACGCCGCACCGAGCCCGGCTGGGAGGTCTACGACCACATGCTCGCCGGCGCCACGCAGGCCGAGATCGCCCAGCAGCTCGGCGTGAGCGCACCCGCCGTGAGCTCGCGCGCCAAACATGCGAACATCAAAGCCGAGCTGGAAGCGCTTCCGGCGCTCGCCCGCCTGATCGCCGACGTCGACGCGTCCGCCACCGGAGGAGCCGCATGATCACCCTGAACTTCATCGTCTGGATCGTCTTACTGCTGCTCGTGCTCGCCGCGACGGCCACGCTCTCGGTCATCGCGTTCGTCCGCCCGCAGCACCGGCTCATGGCCTGGCTCGCCGCCGCGGGTCTCGCGGCGGCCGTCGCCCTCGCCGCGCTCGCGGGCGATGAGCTGCCGCCGGCCATCGCGGGCATGATCACGGCGCTCGCCCTCGTCGCCGCCGTCTTCGGCGGCGGGCCCGCCGCGTCGACCGCACTCGACCTCGCGATGGGCCGCAGCGCCGTTCCCGGGTTGCACGGCGGCATCCTGGTCACCGACTCCAAAGCCGACACCCCGCCCGGCGCACTCCCCGCGCGCCGTGAGGTGCTACGCGGCGGCACGACCATCGGCGTGCTCGAGCGGCTCGCCGCGGCGGGCACGATCGTCGCGGGCTTCCCCGAGGGCCTCGCGATCGTCGTCGCGGTCAAGGGCGTCGGCCGGTTCACCGAGCTCGAAGCGCCCGAGGCTCGGGAGCGGTTCATCATCGGCACGCTGGCAAGCCTGATCTGGGCCTGCGCTGCGGGCCTCGTCGTGCACCTCGCGCTGCGCTGACGCGCCCCGACCGCGCGGCGCCACCCCTCAGCCCGCGGCGCGCCGGTGCCTCCGGTACGGCGAGACGCCCGGGTCATCCGGCAACCAGAACCGCCGCGCGAACGCGACGCCCCCGCCCTCGCCGCTCACGCCGGTCCGCGGCCCGGTCGCGTGACGCAGCGGCGCGGCGGGCAGGTGCAGCGCATACGGATGCCGCAACAGGTCATCGCCGTCGGCCGAGAGCGGGACCCCGAGTGCGAGACCGAGGCGCGCGGGCCCGCGCGCGAGGTCGCGATCGGGCGCGCCGGGCCGGCGGGCCCGCGCGAGCTCGAGGCCCTCGACGACGGTCGCGCCGCGGAGAAGCACCGCAGACGCGGCGCCCGGATGCCCCGTCACGACGTTCAAGCACACGTGCATGCCGTACGTGAAGTACGCGTAGAGGTGGCCGGCTTCGCCGAACATGACCGCGTTCCGCGCGGTCTTCCCGCGGAACGCGTGCGATCCGGGGTCCTCGCCGACGCCGCCGTACGCCTCGACCTCCGAGAGCCTGAGGGCCACCCGGCCGTCAGGGGTGGCGTGGGACAGCACCGCACCGAGCAGGCGCGGCGCCACGTCGACCGCATCGCCCGCGAGCAGCTCGCGCGCCGCGGGCACCAAGCCGTCGAGCACCGGCCCGTCGGGCACCGGCCCGTCGGGCACCGGGCCGTCCGGGCCCGCACCGTCAAGGCCCACGCCGTCGAGCACCGTTCAGCGCGGTTCCGGGAGCCCGGCGACGAGGTGACGCACCCGGTCCGCGAGCCGGGCGAACTGTTCGGCGACACGCTCGGGTGCGGTGCCCCCGTACCCCGCACGACTCGCGATCGAACCCTCGACCCGCAGCACCTCCCGCACCTCCGGCGTGAGGTGGACGGAGATCGACGTGAGCGTCGCGTCGTCGACCTCGTTGAGCTCGAGTCCGCGCTCCTCGGCGACGCGCACGAGCGCACCGGTGATCTCGTGGGCGTCGCGGAACGGGACGTGCCGTTTGACGAGCCACTCCGCGACGTCGGTCGCGAGCGAGAACCCGGCGGGCGCGAGCTCGGCCATGCGGTCGGTGTGGAACGTCAGCGTCGCGATCATGCCCGTGAACGCCGGCAGCAGCACCTCGAGCGTCTCGACCGAGTCGAAGACGGGCTCCTTGTCCTCCTGCAGGTCGCGGTTGTACGCCAGCGGCAGCGCTTTGAGCGTGGCGAGCAGCCCCGAGAGGTTGCCGATCAGCCGGCCCGACTTGCCGCGCGCGAGCTCGGCGATGTCGGGGTTCTTCTTCTGGGGCATGATCGACGATCCCGTGGAGTAGCCGTCGTGGAGGGTCACGAAGCCGAACTCACGCGTGTTCCAGAGGATGACGTCCTCGGCGAGGCGCGACACGTCGATGCCGATCATGGCCGTGACGAACGCGAACTCGGCGACGACGTCGCGGCTCGCCGTGCCGTCGAGTGAGTTCTCGGCCGGGGCGGCGAGGCCGAGCTCGGCGGCGACCGACGCGGCGTCGAGGCCGAGCGTCGAACCCGCGAGCGCGCCGCCGCCGTAGGGCGAGACATCCGCTCGCTTGCCCCAGTCGACGAGGCGCTCGAGGTCCCGTGAGAGCGCCCACCCGTAGGCGAGGAGGTGGTGCGCGAGCAGCACCGGCTGGGCGTGCTGCAGATGCGTGCGGCCCGGCATGACGGCCGTGCGGTGCGCGTCGGCCTGCGCCGCGAGCGCGTCGATGAGGTGCACGAGGTCCCGGCCGATGACGGCCGCATGGTCCTTCAGGTACAGCCGCACGAGCGTCGCGATCTGGTCGTTGCGGCTGCGGCCGGCGCGCAGCTTGCCGCCGAGGTCGGCGCCGACCTCGGCGATGAGCGCGGCCTCGAGCGCGCCGTGCACGTCTTCGTCGGACTCGGCGGCGACGAGCTCACCCGAGGCGAACCGTGCCTCGAGCGCGTCGACTCCCGCGAGCATCCGGCTGAGCTCGTCGTCGGTCAGGTATCCCGCGGCTGCGAGGGCTCGCGCGTGCGCCCGCGAGCCCGCGAGGTCGTAGGGGGCGAGCTGCCAGTCGAAGTGCGTGGACTTCGAGAGGCGGGCGAGCTCGGCCGACGGGCCGCCCGCGAATCGTGCGCCCCACAGCGAGCCCTCGTTCGTGGTGCCCTGATCGGTCATCGTGCGCTCCCTTCGCCGGCGGCCGCGCCGGCGGCCGTGCCGGCCTCCGTGCCGGCCTCCGTGCCGGCCTCCGCGCCGCCGTGCTGCGCGAGCAGCCAGACGAGCAGCGCCTTCTGCGCGTGCAGGCGGTTCTCCGCCTCATCCCAGACGACCGACTGCGGCCCGTCGATCACCGCGGCGTCGACCTCGTAGCCGCGGTACGCGGGCAGGCAGTGCAGGAAGATCGCGTCGCCGGATGCCTCGCGCATGAGCTCCTCGTCGACGCGGAACGCGCCGAACACCTCGAGCCTGGCGGCCTTCTCGTCCTCCTGCCCCATGGAGACCCAGGTGTCGGTCGTGACGACGTCGGCACCGCGGACCGCTTCGTGCGGGTCGGTCGTGACGAGCACGGATCCGCCGGTCGTCGCCGCGATGCGGCGGGCGTCCTCGACGAGGTCGGCGCGCGGCGCGTAGTCCGCGGGAGCGCCGATCCGCACGTGCAGGCCGGCCGTCGCGCCCGCGAGCAGGTAGGAGTGGGCCATGTTGTTGGCGCCGTCCCCGACGTACGCGAGCGTACGACCGGCGAGCTCGCCGAACCGCTCGCGGACCGTGAGCAGATCGGCGAGCAGCTGGCACGGGTGGAAGTCGTCGGACAGCGCGTTCACGACCGGGACCCGGGTGCCGTCGGCCATCTCCTCGAGCCCGGCCTGGCTGAACGTGCGCCACACGATGGCCTCGACCATGCGCTCGAGCACGCGCGCGGTGTCGGCGATCGACTCCTTGCCGCCGAGCTGGCTCTCGCTGCTCGAGATCACGAGCGGCACCCCGCCGAGGTCGGCGATGCCGACCGAGAACGACACCCGGGTGCGCGTCGAGGTCTTGTCGAAGATCACGGCGACGGTACCGGGCCCCTCGAGCGGTCGCTCGGCGAAGCGGTCGGCCTTCACCCGGAGAGCGAGGTCGAGCACCTCGGCCTGCTCGGCCGGGCTCAGGTCGTCGTCGCGGAGGAGATGACGGGTCATGCGTGTGGGTCCGTTCCGGGTCGGTCAGTGGTCGGTCGGGCGGTCGGCGAGCTCGAGGGCTCGCGCGAATCGTCGATCGAACTCGTCGAGCTCGGCGTCGCCGATCGTGAGCGGCGGGGCGAGACGCAGGGTCGAGTCGTTGGCGGCGTTGACGATGAGGCCGGCCTCGAGCGCGGCGTGCGCGACGCGCGCGGCGATCGGCTCGGCCAGGGCCACACCGAGCAGCAGCCCTCGGCCGCGCATGCCGGCGACGTGCGGCGAGCCGTGCGCGAGGATGCGTTCGCGCAGCTCGTCGCCGCGTCGCGCGGCGTTCTCGACGAGCCCAGCGCGCTCGATCTCGCCGAGCACGGCGTTCGACACCGCGGTCGCGAGCGGGTTGCCGCCGAACGTCGACCCGTGCTGGCCCTTCTGGTACAGCTCGGACGCGTGCCCGAACGTGATGAGTCCGCCGATGGGGAAGCCGCCGCCGACGCCCTTCGCGACCGTGATCGCGTCAGGCGTGATCCCGGCGTGCTGGAAGCCGAACCAGGCGCCGGTCCGGCCCGCGCCGGTCTGGATCTCGTCCACGATGAGCAGCGCGCCGTGCCGGCGGGTGACCTCGCGGGCCGCCTCGAGGAAGCCGGCGGGAAGCTCGACGACGCCCGCCTCACCCTGGATGGGCTCCAGGATCACCGCGGCGACCGCGTCGTCGACCGCGGCCTCGAGCGCCGAGATGGTCGCGGGGATGTGCTCGACGCCGCCCGGCAACGGCTCGAACGCCTGCCGCATGTGCGGCTTGCCGGTGAGCGCGAGCGATCCCATCGTGCGGCCGTGGAACGCGTCGACGAGCGCGATGACGCGCGTGCGCGCACCGCCGGAGTTGTTCAGCCGCGCGAGCTTGAACGCCGCCTCGTTGGCCTCGGCGCCCGAGTTGCCGAACCACACGCGGCCGCCGTCGCCCGCGCCCGCGAGCCGCGTGAGCCGGTCGGCGAGCTCGAGCACGGGCTCGGTCATGAAGTAGTTCGAGACGTGCGCGAGCTTCGCCGCCTGACGCGACACCGCCTCGACGAACACGGGATGCGCGTGGCCGAGCGAGTTGACGGCGATGCCCGCGAGGAAGTCGAGGTACTCGTTGCCCTGGTCGTCCCACACCCGGGCGCCCCGACCGCGCTCGAACTTCGCGAGCGGCGTGCCGAGCGAGCGCATCATGCGCCGGTCGAAGCGCTCGCGCCATTCGGCGGTCTGCGTGCTCGGTTGCGTGGTCGTGGACTCTGCGGCGCTCACGCCTGCTCCCCCGTTCCGCCGGGCACGACCTCGGTGCCCGACCCTTGTTGTGTGAAGACCTCGAGCAGGATCGAGTGCGGCTCTCGCCCGTCGATGATGGCCGCCTTCGGGACGCCGCCGGCGACCGCGTCGAGGCAGGCCGTCATCTTGGGGATCATGCCCGACTCGAGCGAGGGCAGGAGCTCGACGAGCTCGGGCACCTCGATCTCGGAGACGAGCGAGTCCCGGTTCGGCCAGTCGCGGTACAGCCCGGCGACGTCGGTGAGGATGACGAGCTTCGCGGCGCCGAGCGCGACCGCGAGCGCGGCCGCGGCCGAGTCGGCGTTGACGTTGAGGGACTGCCCGATCTCGTCGAGGTCGGGCGCGATCGAGGAGACGACCGGGATGCGGCCGGCTTCGAGATGTGCGATCACGGCCGACGGATCGACCGCGACGACGTCGCCGACGAGCCCGAGGTCGACCTCTTCGCCGTCGACGACCGCACCGCGCCGCCGGCCCGTGAACAGCCCGGCGTCCTCGCCCGACACCCCGCTCGCGATGGGCCCGTGCTCGTTGATGAGGCTCACCAGCTCGCGGTTGACCTGGCCCGTGAGCACCATACGCACGACGTCCATGGCCTCGGGCGTGGTGACGCGGTACCCGCCGCGGAACTCGCTCTCGATGCCGAGGCGCTCGAGCATCGCCGAGATCTGCGGGCCGCCGCCGTGCACGACGACGGGCTTGATGCCCGCGTAGCGCAGGTACACCATGTCCTCGGCGAACGCGCGCTGCAGCTCGGGGCTGACCATCGCATTGCCGCCGAACTTCACGACGATCGTCTCGCCGTGATAGCGCTTCAGCCAGGGCAGCGACTCGATGAGCGTGCGGGCCTTCTCGGCCGCCTCGAGCTTGGCGAGTGCTTCTGGGTCGGTCACCGCGTCGGGTTCGGTCGTCGCGTCGGGTTCGGTCGCCGCGTTTGCGGTCGTCTCGTTGCTCATCTCACTCAGCTCGCGTAGGCGCTGTTCTCGTGCACGTAGTCGTGCGTCAGGTCGTTGGTGCGAATCGTGGCGGATGCCTCGCCGGCATGCAGCTCGATGCGCACCGTCGTGGCGCGCGGGGTGAGGTCGACCTCTTCGCGCGGGCGGTCGGGGCGGCCGGCGTGGCAGACGCGCACGCCGTTCATGGACACGTCCACGAGGTAGGGGTCGAACTCGGCCGCCGTGGTGCCGATCGCGGCGAGCACGCGCCCCCAGTTGGGGTCGTTGCCGAAGATCGCGGCCTTGAACAGGTTGTTCCGGGCGACGGAGCGGCCGACCTCGACGGCGTCGGACTCGGAGACCGCGCCGACGACCTCGATGGTGATCTCGTGGCTCGCGCCCTCGGCGTCGGCCTGGAGCTTCGCGGCGAGCTCGTCGCAGGCGCGCACGAGTGCCTCGGTGAACTCCTCGATCGGCGGCCGAACGCCCGAGGCCCCGCTCGCGAGCAGCGTGACCTGGTCGTTGGTTGACATGCAGCCGTCGGAGTCGAGCCGGTCGAACGTGAGCCGGGTCGCCTCGCGCAGCGCGCCGTCGAGCTCGCCGGCAGCGAGGTCCGCGTCGGTCGTGAGCACGACGAGCATGGTCGCGAGCCCGGGCGCGAGCATGCCGGCGCCCTTCGCCATGCCGCCGATGCGCCAGCCGGCGCCGTCGACGATGACGGTCTTCGGCACGGAGTCGGTCGTCATGATCGCACGTGCCGCGTCTTCGCCGCCGCCCGCCGAGAGCCGGTTCACGGCCGAGAGCACGCCCTCCTCGAGGATCTCGCCGTCGAGCTGGTCGCCGATGAGCCCCGTCGAGCAGACGAGCACGTCACCGGCCGACGCGCCGAGGGCCGACGCGGCCGCCTCGGCGGTCCGGTGCGTCACCTGGAACCCCTCGGGTCCCGTGAAACAGTTGGCGCCGCCCGAGTTCAGCACGACGGCCGTGACCACGCCGTCGAGAATGACCTGTTTCGACCAGATGATCGGGTTGGCCATCGCCCGGTTCGAGGTGAACACCGCGGCGCCCGCCTGCGAGGGGCCCCGGTTCACGACGACCGCGAGGTCGAGCGCGCCGGTGCGCTTGATGCCGGCGGCGATGCCGGCCGCGTCGAAGCCTGCGGGCGCGGTCACGGTCACGGGGCGACTCCATTCACGGGAAGGCCGGTCGACTCGGCGAGGCCGAGGGCGATGTTGGCGGACTGGATCGCCGCGCCGGCGGTGCCCTTGACGAGGTTGTCGACGGCGGTGACGACGACGACCCGGCCGGCTCGTTCGTCGATCGCGAGGCCCATGAGCGCGGTGTTCGCGCCGAGCACGTCGGCCGTGCGCGGGAACTGCCCTTCGGGCAGCAGCTGCACGAAGCGCTCCCCGGCGTATGCGTCTTCCCACGCGGCACGGATCGCCGAGGCATCCGTGCCCGGGACGATGCGCGCGGTCGAGGTCGCGAGGATCCCGCGCGACATGGGCACGATCAGCGGCGTGAAGGAGATGGTCGGCCGGTCGGCCCCCGCCCAGCGCAGCGCCTGCTGGATCTCGGGGATGTGGCGGTGGGTGCCGCCCACGGCGTACGGGTTCGCCGAGCCGAGGATCTCGGACGCGAGGAGGTTGGCCTTCAGGCTCCGGCCCGCGCCGGAGGGCCCGACGGCGAGCACCGAGACCAGATCCTGCTCTTCGATGACGCCGGCGCGGATGCCGGGCGCGAGCGACAGCGCGACGGTCGAGGCGTTGCACCCTGGTGCGGCGATGCGGCGGGACTTCGCGAGCCGGTCGCGCTGCGTGCCCGACAGCCTGGGCAGCTCGGGCACCCCGTACGCCCATGCGCCGTGGTGGTCGGCGCCGTAGAACGCGGCCCAGTCGGCGGGGTCCTCGAGCCGGTGGTCGGCGCCGCAGTCGATCACGAGCGTGTCGTCGGACAGCTCGGCGGCGACCGCGCCGGACGCACCGTGCGGGAGCGCGAGGAACACGAGGTCGTGCCCGGCGAGCACCTCGGGGGTGGTCTCACGCAGCGTCAGATGCGTGTAGCTGCGCAGGTGCGGCTGCACCGCGACGAGCGGCTGGCCCGCGTTGGAGTGCGCGGTGACCGTGCGCACGTCGAACTCGGGATGGTCGGCGATGAGTCTGAGGATCTCTCCACCGGCGTAGCCGGAAGCGCCTGAGACGGCGACGGAGTAGGTCATGCTTCAACCTTAGAGCTGTGCGGGTGATGGGTCGGATCCGGCGACGCCCGCACAGCACCGCTCACGCGGCGTGCGGGGTCGCCTGGATTCGGCGCTCGCCTCGCCGTCGGGCGCGCGCGACACCGGCACGCGTGGCGCGTGCGTGGCGGGCGTCCGGGACAGCGGTCATGTCTGGCACTGTATCGGCGCGGCCGACCCGGTCGCAAACCGGCGCGGCCCGGTTGCGGTGGCGTCGGGGCGCGGGCGGCGGATGTCTCAGCCGCGCGCGTGCACCCATGCGAGGTCGACGAGCGACTCGAGCGTGCCGAGATCGATCGTCGACAGGCGGCCGACCCAGATGCACGATGCGCCGACCTTCACCTTGCCGAGCCGCTCGATGAGCTGGGCCGACTCGGGCACGCCCGGCAGTTGCAGGCCGTAGATCGACATCGACGCCTTGCGGGGCGAGAAGCCGACGATCATCGTGTCGCCCTCGCGGCCGGACTCGTAGCGGTAGTGCTCGAGCCCGTAGCCCACCATCGACGGGCCCCACATGACCGCGTCGGTGCCCGTGACCCGGTCGAACAGCTCGCGCAACACGAACCCGTCCTCGCGGCGCCCCGCCGGTTCGGCCTTCGCAAGGAACTCGGCCACGGACTCCCCGGTGGGATGCGTCTTGACGTCGCTCATGCGCCAGAGCGTACTCGCCCGCGACCGCGCCGACCACCCGCGCCACGCACGACCCGCGCCACCCTGCACCACCCGCGCCACCCTGCACCACCCGCGCCCGGCACGACCGTCGCGCCCGGCGCAGTACGTCAGAGATGGCGCGGAAGGAGCCGCACGCCTAGGGCCGGCTTCTCGCACGCGCCGGCGCCGACCAACCGCGCCATCCTGCACCAACCGCGCCACCCTGCACCACCCGCGCCACCC